>JAFIEY010000008.1 GCA_020832345.1 Cryomorphaceae bacterium
CGAGCTACATCGGGCAATTGTGATCAGACTTGTGATCTTCCGATATCCCCAATTCCCGAAAAACAACACCAGCCCTCAGCCCTCAGCCCTCAGCCTCCGCAAATAACATCCACCATCCACCCCGCACCCAACCCCCATTCCCGAAACCAACCCCTAAACGCCTTTCCTAGTAGCATATTATTTTTCCTATTTAAACCCAATAAGTATCTTTGCTATCGAAATTGTGGTTACGGTAACTGTGGTTACGATAATTGAAAAATGAAATTTTACAACAGAGAAAACGAATTGGCTTTTTTGGGCAAGACGGAGAAAACCGCTCGTCATTATGCCCAAATGACCTACGTGGTAGGACGTAGGCGAATAGGAAAAACCAGCCTATTAACTACAGCTTATCGACGGAGTGATTGTTTGTATTTTTTTGTCGCTAAAAAGAATGAAGCATTGCTCTGTTCGGAGTTTGTGGAAGAAATCAAACAAAAATTAAATGTTCCTGTCTTTGGGGAAATAAAAACGTTTAAGGAAATATTTGGCTTTTTGATGGAGCTTTCCCAAAACCGCCATTTCACCTTGATTATTGACGAGTTTCAAGAGTTTTATTCCGTCAATCCATCGGTCTTTTCAGACATGCAAAATAGTTGGGATAATTTCAAGCAAAATAGTAAGATCAATCTGATTTTGTGTGGTTCGATCTATTCGATGATGACCAGAATTTTTGAAAACGCCAAAGAACCGCTTTTTGGAAGAGCAACACAACGCATACACCTCAAAGCATTTGATAGTGCTACATTAAAGGAAATTCTCAGCGATTATGCACCAGATTTTACCACCGAAGATTTGTTGGCTTTTTATCTCTTTACCGGTGGTGTGGCAAAATATGTTGAATTATTGGTACAGAAAAAAGTTTTTACCAAACAAGCTATTGTAGAGGAGGTGGTGTCAGAAAATTCTCTTTTTATTGATGAGGGAAAAAATGTTTTGATTGATGAATTTGGCAGGGATTACGGTAATTATTTCTCTATCCTTTCACTCATCGCTTCGGGGAAAACATCAAGAGTAGAAATAGAATCGGTTCTAGAAATACAAATAGGAGGATTTTTAGACCGATTGGAAAATGAATACAATCTGATCAAAAAAGTACGTCCAGTTTTGGCAAAACCCAATAGCCGCTCTGTAAAATATTCGATTGAAGATAATTTTTTGAGTTTTTGGTTCCGTTTTATCTATAAATATCGTACAGCAGTTGAAGCTGGAAATTTTGAGTACCTGAAAGAAATTGTTTTACGAGATTACAATACCTACAGCGGAAAAATTTTGGAGAAATACTTTGTTGCCAGTTTGAAGTCTGAAAAAAAATACAACCTCATAGGAACGTATTGGGAGCGAAATAATCAAAATGAAATTGATATTGTAGCAGTAAATGACGCGAATAAATTGGTTCTGTTTGCCGAGGTAAAACGCCAAAAAAAGAATATTAATATCGATATTCTTTCAACAAAATCTGCAAAACTGCAGCAAAAGTTTGAAGGTTATACCTTTCACTTTAAAGCGCTGTCATTGGAAGACATGTGATGTCAACTTCGTTAATGCGGGGATGTCAACTGCGTTGACGCGGGCGTCAGTCCTTCCTCCCATCCGCACTCCTTAAGTGCAAAATACACATGTAATTGCACCATGAAGGTGCAAAAAGTAGTATATTTGCATAAATAAGACAATTATGGACGATTTATTTCAATATTCAAAAAAGCTCATTACTGGTGTGGACACCTCTTTTGTTCGGTATATGTATGATCGAATGAATTGGCAAAATAGGCTAATAGGTATTTTGGGGCCTCGTGGTGTAGGAAAAACAACGTTAGTTTTACAGTACATTAAAAATAATCTCGATACTCGAAAAACACTATATGTAACCGCAGAAGATTTTTATTTTGCCAAACATCGTTTAACGGACTTAGCTGATTCATTTGTTAAATTAGGCGGTGCGTATTTATTTATAGACGAAATTCACAAATATCCCGATTGGTCCAGGGAGTTAAAGCTGATTTATGATTATCACAGCGATTTGAAAGTCGTGTTTACAGGTTCATCTGTTCTCGATATAAAGAAAGGGAGTTCAGATTTAAGTAGAAGAGCCGTCGTTTATATGATGCAAGGTTTGTCTTTTAGGGAATACTTGAGGTTATTTCACCAAATAGAGATTCCGAAGTTTCACTTAGAAGAAATTCTTAGTCATCAAGTTCATTTACCACAAATTCCACATCCATTGCCGCTGTTTGACGACTATTTAAAAAAGGGTTATTATCCGTTTGCATTAGAAGAAGATTTTAATTTAAAATTACACCAAGTTGTGCATCAGACCATGGAGAGTGATATTCCGTCTTATGCATCAATGAACGTTTCCACTGGTAGAAAGTTAAAGCAATTATTAGCTATTGTAGCTGAGAGCGTACCGTTCAAGCCCAACATGAGTAAAATTGCTGAAGCACTCAACATAAGCCGTAATAACATCGCCGACTACCTGCTTTATTTGGAAGAGGCTGGAATGCTGATTCAGTTGCGGCATGAAACGGGAGGGGTAAGAGGCTTAGGTAAGGTTGATAAAATATATTTAGACAACACCAACTTGCTTTATCATTTAGCTAAAGAAAATTGGAACATCGGAAATGTTAGGGAAACTTTTTTTTTAAATCAGTTAAGAATCAAACATCAAGTGTATTGTTCATCCCTTGCTGATTTCAAAATAGATTCAATCACTTTTGAAGTTGGAGGAAAACGTAAAGGTCGAAAGCAAATAAAAGATGCGGAAAGAGGTTTTATTGTCAAATCTGATATAGAAAGCGGCTTTCTTAACTCGATTCCCTTGTGGCATTTTGGTTTACTATACTGAGCGTTTAGGTGTTTAGTCGTTTTGAGACCGAACCTTTTTCGGTATTCGTGGAGATTACGAGAGACCGGGACTTTTTGTGCAATGGTTTTTCAAATGATGAATGATGAGTGGTGAATGTTTAGACCTACTAGCTCCGTAGGAGCGACCGAAATAATTGCCCCAGGTTTTAACCTAAACCGTCCACAATCCACCCCGCACCCAACCCCATTCCCGAAACCAACCCCCGACTTCCGACCTCCGACCTCCGACTTCCGACCCCAAAATAACATCCATCAAAACTTTCCCCTTCGTATATTTACGCCTCAAAATAAAAAATATGGCTGTACTGGTGCGTGTGTACGGAATCATTGAAAATGACCAAAAGGAAATCCTGCTATCCTCTGAATTTTTCAGGGACAAGTATTTTACAAAATTTCCGGGCGGGGGACTAAAACAGGGCGAAAGCACCCGGGAATGCCTCGTGCGGGAAATTCAGGAGGAAATTGGACAAAACTGTCGGGTGAATAAACACTTTTATACCACCGACTTTTTTATCAAAAGTGCTTTTAACCCCGAAGATCAGGTCATTTCTATTTATTATTATGCACAGCTAAACAACTGGGAAATGGTGCAGGCAGTCGATATTTCTGAAAGAGTTCGGAGCGAAAACCAACAATTTCATTGGGTGAAAAAAAATTTGCTTTCGGAGGCTTTGGTAAACTTCCCAGCTGATAAATTTGTTTTGCGTTTATTACAACATACATTATGATTCAATCCACCATCGTCGTTTCGGGCGGCACAGGTCTTGTCGGTTCTGCACTAATCAAAAGATTAGAGCGATACGGTTACAATTGCCGCGTTTTATCGACCAACAAAAACAAGGTCGATCAGGACAAAAAAACCTATTACTGGAATCCGGAAAGTGGGGAATTGGACGTGGATGTTTTTAAAGACGCCGATATTCTCGTTCATCTGGCCGGGAGTCCGGTCAATCAGCGATGGAATGCCAAAGGCAAAGAAGATATTTTAAAAAGCCGGTTGGATTCTACCCAAATCCTGGTCGATTTCCTCAAACAAAATGAGCACAGCATTCAACATGTTTTTGCGGCCTCCGCCATCGGTTGGTATCCGGATAAGGGCAAGCAGTGGCTCAATGAAAACCATCCACGCGGCACAGGATTTTTAGCGGATACGGTGGCCAAATGGGAAAAAGCGCATGCGGAATTTGGAAAAATTGGACTGCCTACTTTTGTGGCGCGGGTCGGCGTGGTCTTATCGAAAAACGGCGGCGCACTCGCCCCAATGGCCATGCCGGTAAAGTTGGGTTTTGGCGCCGCAATGGCCACGGGAGAGCAGTTCATGCCCTGGATTCACATCGATGACCTCGTTGGGATTTTTCACCACGCCATTGTAAAGGAACTCATCGGAACCTACAACGCCGTTGCGCCAAACCCCAGAACCAATCGAAACTTTACCAAAATCATGGCTAAGGTACTCCGGCGGCCTTTTATTTTTCCCGCCATTCCTGCCATTGTACTGCGGTTTATGCTCGGTGAACGCGCTGACATCCTCATATTTGGCGCGAGGGTTTCCGCTGAGAAAATTATCAATTCCGGATATCAATTTAAGTTTGAACACGTTTCAAACGCCTTCGAAGATTTATTTCACACTTAGGCTTTTTCTACCATTATTGGCAAATTTTATGCTGTAGCAAATACGATATTTTCCAAATCAGTTTTAACGTAATGTTGCACAACCTGTCACGCACCAAAACGGGAAAAACCAATAAAAGAAACAGTTAGTAATAAATCCTGAACGAATGAAAAAGTGGCTAAAATGGCTGGGTATTGTTTTTTTAATCATCCTACTTATTCCCGTAGGGATCATTACCTGGGCATACTATAACCAAGACCGAATAACAGAAAAGGCGCTAACGGAAATCAACGAACAGTTTGAAGGCGTAATGGTCATTGACAAAACCTCCATCGCGCCATTCGTAAATTTCCCTTATGTCTCCATCGACTTGAAAAATGCGCGGTATTACCCCGACAAAGCGCGAAGCGGAAAACCCATTTACCGCATTGAAGATATTTACGTGGGGTTTGATGTGAAAGCACTGCTGAGAGGACAATACGAAATAAAAAAAATCCACATTCAAGGTGGGGAAATACACTTAGTACGAGATGAAAACGGACAAATCAATCTTCTTACTTCCAAAAAATTCAATAGCGAAGCCGAAAAAGATTCCACCAGTTCAGAAGTTGATTTCAACATACAATCCGCATCCATTGAAAATGTGTTGTTTATTTTTGACGATTCCATTGCCAAACGGGAATACGACCTACACCTGGATCAACTGAAACTGACTTTCCGCTCCGAAAAATCACATTTATATATTGATATTCAGTCAGACCTGGTTTTAGACATCATTGAAAATGGAGAACTCACATTTTTTCACGACAAACAATTGCACCTCAACTGGAAATGGGATTGGGACAAACCCAAAGGCATCATCAATGTATTTCCCAGTAAAACCGGAATAGGAGCGGCTTCATTTATTTTGGAAGGAATGATCGATTTGGAAAACGACCTATATCTCGATTTACATTTAAAAGGAGAAAAACCTGATTTTGCTCTATTTACCGCCTTTGCACCCCCGGAAATAGAAAAGGCTTTGGCCATTTATCAAAATGCCGGTAGGATTTACTTCGACGGAAAAATTCAAGGACGTGCAAAGGGTGAGCAAGTGCCCCGAATTACCGCTAATTTTGGCTGTGAAAATGTATTTTTCCGAAACAAAGAAGTAGATAGAACCATCAACGATTTGCAGTTTCAGGGATTCTACACCAATGGCGAAGACCGAAGTTTGACCACCTCCGAATTTCACATAAAAAATTTCCAGGCCCGACCGGAACAAGGCGATTTTAAAGGAAGCGTTTTTATCCGGAATTTCAACGACCCATACATAAAGGTAAATCTCCATGCCGATTTGGATCTGGAGTTTATCGGACAATTTTTCCAGGTTGAAGGTTTACGGCAAATTCGCGGTAAGATTTTGTTGGACATGGACTTTGACGAGTTAATCGACATTCAATTACCCGGTGAAAATTTGGCACAACTCAAATCTGGGGTTGATTCAGAACTTCGCTTTATCGACCTCACATTTGCCATCCCCGACTATCCGCATACCGTAAAAAATCTAAACGGCGCCGCCATCATGCGGTCTGGACGTGTCACCTTGGAAAATACCACTTTCCAACTCGACAATTCAAAATACGCATTCAGTGGCAGTGTATCGGATTTACCCGCCCTACTCCATGGGTTTAACAAAGAAATAGAAATTGCTTTGCGCAGTAATATCGACAAAATGGATTTCTCTCGCCTCATACCCGTTAATCCCGAAAATGACGAAGTTCCTTTTGACGAAATCATCGAAGATTTTTTCCTCGATATTGCATTTAAAGGCGTTGCCAAAGAACTGATGACTTTTGAGCATCTTCCGCAAGGCACGATAAAAGTCAACGGGTTTAAAGCAAAACTCAATCACTTCCCACATGCCTTCCACGATTTTGGCGCTTCCATCGCCATTGAAGAAAACGCCATTCGGGTGAGCAATTTTCAGGGAGAAATAGACAGCAGTGATTTTATGCTTTCCGCCCGGATTGATAATTACAAAAAATGGTTTTTGGAAAAACCCCAGGGAGATTCCGAATTTTGGTTTAACATAAAAAGTAAAAAACTAAGAATGAATGACCTCCTGACCTACAAAGGCGAAAATTATCTACCGGAGGATTACCGAAATGAACAAATCAAAGACATGTACTTTCAGGGGCATTTAGACCTCCACTTCAACGATGGTTTTACTTCTTCCGATTTACACATCGACAAATTATACGGAAAACTCAACCTCCACCCCTTGGCTTTGCAGTCATTTACCGGTCGTGTCCATTTTGAAGATGAGCATCTCACCATTGAAAAACTCTACGGAAAAATGGGGAAAAGTGACTTTACGATAGGCATGAATTACTTTTTGGGAGAGGATAAAAGTCAACAACGGCATAAAAACACCCTTTCTATAAAGAGTAAAGTTTTAGACCTCGACGCACTTCTGGGTTACGAGGAGCACAAAGAGGAAACCGACCACGAGGAAGCTTTCAATATTTTTGAGGTGCCTTTTGCTGATATGGATATTAGCGTTACCGTTGGACAATTAAATTACCACAAATACTGGCTGGAAAACTTTCACAGCGATATCCGAATCCAATCAGATCATTATGTTTACGTCGATACCCTAAAAATGAACATAGCCGACGGGGCATTTCAAATGAAAGGTTATTTCAACGGCAATAATCCCGAAAAGATTTATTATTACAGCGACATAAAAATGAACAACTTAGATATCGACAAACTGATGGTGAAGTTTGACAATCTCGGTCAGGATGAATTTATCAATGAAAAAATCCACGGAAAAATTACCGGTACCATTTCGAGTACCTTCAGGATGCATCCGGATCTGACCCCCATAGTGGAGGAAAGCGAAGCCCACATGGAACTGATGATTACCAAGGGCAGTTTGGTGAAGTTCACCCCCATGCTGGCCATGTCGGATTATTTTAAAGATAAAAACCTCAATCTGGTTCGTTTCGATACCCTGTCGAATGTGATGGATTTAAAGAACGGAAACTTGAGCATACCCGCCATGAACATCAACTCAAGTCTGGGATTTATGGAGATTTCCGGTACGCAAAGTGTGGATCTCAACATGGAGTATTTTGTGCGCATACCGCTAAAAATGGTCACAAAAGTTGGATGGAACGCACTATTTAGTGGCAAATCCAATGACCTAATTGACGAGGATCAGGTGGACGATATTCAGGTTCGGGATGCAGATAAGCGAGTAAAGTTTCTCAACCTAAAAATCAGCGGAAACCCGGATGATTTTAAAGTGGGATTGGGGAAGGACAAAAAACCTAAGTCTTTACAGTAAAACATCATAGATTTCTTCAATGGCGCCTAATCGCGCTTTCCGCTGTAGTCCTCGTCCAAAAACGCTGTGGTCGCATCAGCCGGCAAGGAGCTCCTACCGTCGCTCTTGCCAGCTGGCGTCCACCCGCGTTTTGGCCTGTGGGCTACACGCTCCAATCGCGGGCGCGGGGTTCATTGCGCATATTGCGTCCACGCCAAAAAGGATGATTTCAACAAAAATCGAAGCAGAAGAGATTTTTGAATCGGAGATAACTATTTGTTAGTCAGAATTAAAAAACATACTTATAAAAAAGATTGGGGCAGAAAGGTACTTTTTGGAGCAGACTCATAAAATAAAGAACATCACCATCCACGCCATTGGATGTTATCTGAATTACCTTGAAGTCGGTAATCTCATTATTTTGCCTATATTTGAGGTGGAAAACAACCAAGACCCGTACGATCAGTTGACAACCCTTTTTCCGACCGAAGCATAGAGACCATCAACTTCATCGATGTTGGGCGATATGTCGGTCTGCTCAATTGTACTACCTTGACGATAAAAAATTAACGCTATGGAAAGTTTACAGTATTACACGTACAAAGACACCGAGATCATTTGTACCAAATGTGGTTGGCTAGGGTTTGGGCAAGAGGCCACGCAAGGCGACCTCTTCGAAGAACTTTTTGAAATCAATTGTCCGCAATGTCTTGAATCCATTGCCCATATCTCCTTTCCCACGTTTGAAGAAGTATTGGAACACGGATCGGAGGAAGATAAGGCGCAAGTAAGAAAAGCCATGGCCTTAGAGAAAAAAGTAAAAGCTTCCCAAACCAAATCATCCAAAAAACTCATCGACATCGAAGGTGCCGTAAGCATTTCCTTTGAAGAAATCCATAAAGAGGATAAGCAAATATTAGCCGTTTTCGCCAACGACCAATTGCTTTGGAAAGAGCATATCTACTTCGAGTACTTCGAGCGTTTCATCGACATCATACATCAGCTCGACAAGAAATATCACGGTCAAATCAATGATATCCTTTACCAAAACACCACCTACCTCCTCGGCGACCGCATCTCTGCTCCGGGAAAAATCGAAAAGGTTGTAGAGGAAGTCAAAGCCCAATTCAAGTTATAAATAGCATGGGAGGTTAGGTCCCTGCATGGAAGTAGTTGGGTTTGACTCAGAAAGTGTTTGACTAAAAAAGCCAGGTAGCATTAACCCATCGGTTTTGTCGCCATTCCTACACCACCAAACTTCCAAACCTCCAAACTTCCAAACTTGCTCCCCCCCTGCCCATTTCGGTTCGATTTGAGCCACTCAAAATCTACCCCAACCGCTTCTTCCAAACCGCACCAATCGCCTTCCCAACTTCCAAAAACTCCTCGTAGGCAAACTCATCCGTTTTGGCGTTGTTGCACCAGTAACAGGACATCACGCAGTTGTCTTTCGTGTATTCTTTGTTGGAGTTTTTGCGGTCCATTTCCAGAGACCAGCCGCGTTCGTTTTTCTTGAAGAGCATCTTTTTCTCTGCCAATGCTTCAATTTGCTCTATGGTGATATCGCAATAAGCACAATGATTTTGCGAAAGAACTTCCTTGTATTCATGCTCTGGAAAACGCTTGTGTAAAACCACCGTAGCGTAATCAATTCTTGCTTCGGCAATATCATCTGCATGCTGTTCCCGATATTTCTGCATCTTACTATAAATATCAGAGATGGTCAAGCCGGTTTTCTTGAAGGGTTTTTGGGTTTCCGTTTGCCAAAACTCTGCGGTGTAATCGTGCACCAATTCGTCGGTGATTTCGAAATTGGTAAGTTCCTCCTTGGAAAATGGTTTCCCCTCAATGGCGATGTGAAAGAGGTACATCGTGGAGAGGGTTTTGAAAGAGGCGGCGGCTTTGGGGTGGTGGGGAATAAAATTTACGTTCATATTACTAAATTAAAATGTATATTTGCTGAAACGATTGTAACAACCATAGAAAGACACCGTATAATTATCACCTTCCATGGATTTTAAAGTTTACCAGAAAGCAGCTAGTAAAACTATTCAGGATTACACGAAGGACAAAGATACAAGTAAACTAATTCCTTTTTTAGGTTTAATTGGTGAGGCGGGTTCTGTAATTTCAGAACTTAAGAAGAGTCTTCGTGATGGAGATACCTATACAAGCTATGGTAATAAATTAAAAGAAGAACTAGGAGATGTACTTTGGTATATTTCTACAATAGCAACTCAATATAAATTTGATCTAGAAGAAATAGCTGAACATAATTTAAGTAAAATTAAAGACCGTTTTGACTCTGACAGCATAAACAATTTTATCATATATGATGAAAATTATCCAGTTAAGGAAAGGTTTCCAAGAGAATTTGAAATACAGTTTAAAGTTGTCAATGATGAAGGAAAAGAGAAGGTCAGAATTATCAACAATAAAAACGGAAAACAGTTAGGCGATGATATAACTGATAATTCTTATCAAGATGATGGCTATAGGTTTCACGATATTTTCCACTTTGGTTATGTTGCATTTTTAGGATGGTCTCCTGTTGTAAGAAAACTAATGGATCTTAAACGTAGAAGTGATGATAGTATTGATGAAATAGAAGATGGTGCAAGAGCATCAATAACTGAAGAGTTAATAAGCCTTTTTATTTATAATCACAGTCTAGACCACAAATTATTCAAATATTCTAGTAGTGTAGATAGTGAAATATTAAAAACAATCCAAAAATTAGTGGCTGGAATAGAGGTTCAATCATGTACTCAAAAACAATGGGAAACAGCAATAATTGAATCGTATAAAGTCTTTGATGAACTAAGAAAAAATAATGGTGGGCGTGTTTTAGTGAGCATTAAGAATAGGAGATTAATTTATTTAGGAAAAAACTGATATTATGAAAGGGATAAATAGAGCAAAAAAAGGAATAAAAGAAACAAGGTTATATACCGAAAGTAAAGATAAAAATACTCCATGTATATTTATTAGTTACCAGCGAAAAGATGAAGAATTCGCAGAAAAAGTTGTTGATTTTATTAAAGAACAATCGATAGATGTTTATTTTGATTTGGAGGACATTAAGTTAGCAAAACAAAGCAATCCAAAGATGGTTACGAATGCGATAACAAAAGGTCTGAATGAGTCAAACTATATGATTGTTGTAACCTCTGAGAATACATATAAATCAGCTTGGGTTCCTTTTGAAATAGGTTATGCGTATGACAATATGGAAAATAATTTAAAGATGCTAAAGCACAAAAACCAAACTAAAGTTCCAGACTACTTAAAGGTAAAGGAACTAATGAATAATTTTGCTGACCTTCGAAGCTTTCTTCAATCAATTCAAAATTTTCATAACATAAGTGAGGTGAAAACGTATGAAGAGTTTACAAATAATCCACTTAATGAATATTTAGATTAATTCATGAATTACAAAAGCCCACTTAATATTTACATCATCTGGCATCCAAACTATAAGGATGGAAAAGAAATAAGTCAATTTCTATATACTCAATTTTGTCGCGATTATAAAAAACCACTTTTACGCTCCTTAGGTATTCCTGTATATTTTCGTTCTGTTCCAGGTATTGATTCCGATTCTCCTCATACTATTAATTATGAAGAAGCAGAGTATAACGCTATAATTCCGCTTATCTCTGATGAGTTTTGCATAGATAAAAAATATATGGAATACATTGAAATGATTACTGAAGAGTGCTCTGATAGTAATAAGAATAAAATATTCCCTGTTGCAATCAATAAATCCGCATATTCTTTTTCACAGATTTTATCCGAAATAAACTTCATCAGAGCGGACAAGTTTGCCTCTTTAGAATGTATTAACAATGACTTTTTTCCATATTTAAAGACATCAATTCTTCATGAGCTGTGTCGTATACTTTTAAATATGAGTTCAGCCATTGATGAAAAAGAATCTCTGTATTCATCACCAGCGCCTGTTAAACTTTTTATAAGTCATTCTAAGCATGATGATACTAAAAATGAAGCATTAAAATTTAGAGATTTCATAAACTCAAATACTCAATTAAAAACCTTTTTTGATGCAAATGATATAGCATACGGTTCAAACTTTGGGGAAGAGATTAAAAGATCAGTTAAGGATTCTGCTTTAGTTGTATTTCAATCGGATAGTTATTCTGAAAGAGAATGGTGTAGAATTGAAGTTTTAACTGCCAAATCACTTGGTTGTCCCGTAGTTATTGTAAATGCTGTACAAAATGGAGAAAAAAGAACTTTTCCTTACATGGGCAATTATCCATCAATCCGATTGTGTGATAATAATTTTGCAGACATAGTTTGTCTAACATTAGAGCAAGTGCTGTACAATAAGTTCACTACAAAAATGATTGACAATGTTACAGATTTTTATAAAATTAAAGCTGACTCTATTTTATCAAACAGTCCTGAGCTCTTTACATTTCTTCAACTCAAAGAAGAAAAAACAAATACTGAAAGAGAGTTCCATTTGACAATATATCCAGATCCACCTCTAGGTTCTGAAGAAATGGATGTTTTAAATAAAATGGATGATAACTTTCACTTTATAACTCCAATTGCTTTACCCTCAATATTATTAAAAAATGAGTAAAAAAGTAAATGTTTCAAATATAAAGGATGATACAGGTCCAAACAATAACTTAATTAAGACAAAATCCGACTTAAGCAAACGAGAATTTTTTTTAAAAGGGAAAAATATAGGTGTTTCCATTTCTGAGAGTGATGAATTAAATCAATTAGGGTATGACGTTGCTCACTTAAATGATTTAATAATCGAAACTGCACGATATATGCTTTCTTTAGGAGGTAAATTAGCCTACGGTGGTGATATGAGAAATGGGGGCTTTACTGAAATGTTTTTTGACCTGCTTAATTATTATAAAGTAGACACTTCGCTTCATGCAAATGAAAGATTTCATAGTTATTTAGCTTGGCCAATTTCTTTGGGTCTAAATAAATCTCAAGAAGCTGAGTTATCTCATAGTGTTTCATTTCATAAAATTCCACCACCACAAGAAATTATTACAGAGGTAAACGCAAAAGAATTTTTAGTACCGAATACTTCTAGCGATTTTTATATTTGGTCAAGATGTCTCACAGAAATGAGGGAAGCTATGAGCTCGCAATGTGATGCTCGAATTTTTGTTGGTGGTAAAACACAAAGTTTTAAAGGAAAATGCCCAGGTGTTCTTGAAGAATTAATGTTGACCATAAAAAAAGGGCAACCGCTATATTTAATTGGTGCGTTCGGAGGCATTACAGCAGATGCTATAGCTGCTCTTAATGGAGAACAATCAGAACGATTGAAAAAAGAATATTACATTCAAGATGAGACTTATGCTTCTTTTTTTGAATTCCATAATGAAAAATCAATCGACGAAATTGATTTCGACATTTACTTTAATATGCTTAAAGATTTAAATTGGAAAGGTCTCTCCGAATTAAATGGTCTCTCGATAGGGGAAAATAAAAGATTAGCTTCAACTCCTCATTTAAATGAAATGATTTTTTTAATTTTAAAAGGACTTAAAAGCAAATTTATTGATTAACACAATGGATATTATTCAAGAAATAAATACTAATAAAGGGAAACTTAAGGAATCCAAAAGGAGAATGCCAAAACCGACACCTGTTTTTGATTTGTATTGGTATTTTGCTGCTGAGCGTCAAAATATATTCTTAAAGAAATTAAAGGGAGAAAAATCACCATGGACTAATGATGAAATACTAGACAAGTATAAGTTTACAAATTCATATCGAGCTCTGGATAGAGTTAGTCAGTTTCTCATTAATGAAGTTGTCTATAAAAATGAGTACCCATTAGAGGATACTTATTTTAGAATAATCCTGTTCAAGTTGTTTAATAAAATAGAAACTTGGAAAGCTTTAGAGCAAGAATTTGGGGAGATTACTTTAAGTTCATATAGTTTTGATAAATTCAGTAGTTTTTTGAATGAATTAATGGAGAATAAGTTTTCTATTTATTCTGCTGCATATATTATGGCTTCTGGTGGCTCTTACTATAAATATAAAAGAAAGCATCAGAATCATTTAAAGCTTTTAGAACATATGATTCAAGATGAAGTGCCAAGAAAGTTAAACAAATCAAGCTCTATGGAAGAAGGGTATAAAATCCTTTTATCCTATCCTTCTGTAGGCACTTTTCTTGCATACCAATTGATTACAGATATTAATTATAGTGAAATCACTAATTATTCTGAAATGGAGTTTGTAAAAGCTGGTCCAGGAGCAATTGAAGGAATTAGTAAGTGTTTTAGTAACTATTCAGATTTTTCTGCTGAAGATATTATCCGAATGGTGACAGCTGAGCAAGATTATCACTTCGAAAGATTAAATATTCAATTTGATGATCTATTTGGTCGTAAACTTCAACTCATAGACTGTCAAAATATATTTTGTGAAATCGGCAAATACGCTAGAGTTTCTCATCCAGAAATTAAAGGGGTATCAACACGTTTTCGGATAAAACAGAAATATAAAGAAACAAATAAAAATAAAGTTAAACTCTTCCTACCCCCTAAATGGAACTTGGAACTTAATACTATAGGTCATGTCTGATAAACATAATATTTTTATTAGTCATTATGGTCATGATGATGATCATGTTCAATCTTTAAAATTTAGATTAAAAGATAGTGGATATGATGTACGTAATTACTCTATTGACAGTACTAAGCATAACAATCAAAAGAAACCAACTGATAAGGAAGTTAGGGAGATTCTTGATACAAGAATAAAAAACTCTGGCACATTTATTTGTCTTATTGGACCCGAAACTCACAAAAGAAAATGGGTGAATTATGAAATTAGAAAAGCATATCTTGAAGGAAAAAGAATTATTGGTGTTTATGTACACGGTTGTAAAGACAATGTTGAACTTCCAGAAACATACAAAAGATATGGTGGTCCTTTAATAGGTTGGAATTCTGTTGATAAAATTGGGGGTATAATTTCAGGTGAAAATACTCCTTATGAAAATCCGAATAGTACGTCAGCCACTCCAATACATTCAGTTACACGAATACCTTGTTAATTATGAAAATCTATTCTTACGTTGTGCATCACGATTATGGCTTAGCTCCAAATCCATTTGGAAAACACTGTACGCTAACAGTTTGTAAAACAAAAATTAGAAGAAGTAACAATTTGCAAATTGGCGATTGGATTATTGGTACAGGGTCAAAACATATAGAAGAAACCTTTGGTAAACCTTGTGTTAATCATCTTATCTATGCCATGAAAGTTAGTGAAAAAATATTAATGGAAGATTATTGGAATGATGAACGTTTCCAATACAAAAAACCTATTCTTAACGGAAGTCTTACAACAATGTATGGTGATAACATATACTTTAAAAATGAAGACGGTTCATGGGGGCAATTAGACTCGGCCCACTCTAAACATGATGGGGTTGTTAATGAAGAGCACTTAAGAACCGATACTGAAGGCATATACGCAATTATTTCAGAAGAGTTTTATTACTTTGGAGACTGTTGCCCTGAATTACCAGATAGCCTTAAATCAATATGTAAGAATGGAATAGGTGAAAAAACAATCACTGAAGAAGAAACAATTGAACAGTTCGTTAAGTGGATGAAAACTGAATTTTCAATTGGAATTCATGGTGATCCAATAAACTGGATAGAGCATAATCAACAATCTATTATTTTTGAATAGTTAAAACAACTAAATCCCCACCGGCAACCCATTCAACCCCTCCCGATACAACCGCCATTTCGGCATAAATTCATCCATGTAAGCAACGAAGCGGTCGTTGTGGTGGCGTTCGAGTAGGTGGACGAGTTCGTGAACGATGATGTATTCGAGGTGAATGCGAGGCTTTTTGGCCAATTCCAGGTTGAGCCATATTCGTTTGTCATCGATGTTGCACGCCCCCCATTTGGTGCGCATGCGTTTTACGCCCCAGTCGTTGGCCGTTACGCCCATGCGTTTTTCCCACTTGGCCAGCAGTAGGGGAATCTCTGCTTTTAATTGCTTGCGATACCACTCCCGCATGATTCTGGCGCGGGTTGCTCTGTCGGTTTGAGGACGAATCTGCATGATGAGCTTTTTGGTGCCACTGAAATATACGCGAGGATGGCCACTGGCTTCCACAACTTCCAACAAATACCTTTTGCCCTGAACATAATGGCTTTCTCCGGAAACAAATTCCCTTTCGGTTTCTCGGGGCTGGTTCTGAAAGTTTTTGACGTGTTTTTTGATCCAGCCCAGTTTTGATATGGCAAATAACCTGACCACATCAGCATCGGTTTTGTTGGGTGCCGACAAACGTATCCTTCCCGTTGGGGGATAAACTGCCAAGTGCATATTCTTGATGTCTTTTCGCACGACATCAACCTCTATGTTGGCTATGGATATTTTCTCGTTGTTAGTACTCACTTTGGGCTTTTATAATGTCCATGATGCGATTTGTGTCGTCCTCGTCCTGTAGGATACCGGTAACCGCCATTTTTAATTTGCGCTCTTTGATGCCGCCGTCCCGCCAGCCATCTAGTTTATTGGTCTGAATGACGCTGTCCAGCGCCAGCGCCAATACTTCATTGTTGTCGAGGTTGTCGTACAGAGCTCGTTTCGCTCTGCTGTCGAGAGAATCGGGGTAGTCGTTGTTTGAGTAGGTGGTTGTAATGTTTTTGGCTAAATCTTTGATTTTTTGCAAATAATCCCGGTAGCGAATGGTTTCGTTTTTCCTTCGGATGATGAGTTCGTCCAGGAGTTTCGACATTTTTTCAAAATATTTGGGGTTGGTGGGCGATTCCTCAATGATCACTTTGCGTACGTTGTTTTCAATGGTTTCGGCCACCGCTTCTTGCTTTTTGGTGCGATATTCTTCCCTGTCTTCAGATGCCAGGTTGACGATGAGATCGACGAGGGTTTTGTCCTCGAAATCAGAAATTTTCCGACTGGATCCTGCGTCGATGTACATATCCATAAGCTGACGCATGCCGGGCTCAAAACGTTTTAAATCCAAATGATCTCCACTCGCTCTCTTAATGCTGTCCCGCAATTCGGCGTAGAACTTTACATCTTGTTTGATTTTTTCTGCTTCGGCATTGGTGAAGCCCAGTGCATTCATTTCATTGGCCACATTTGTATATGCGCGAATGAGTGCGGAAACGGCTTTGTAAAACGCCACGCGCTTTTCTTCGTGGTTCTTTAAATCGTCCGGGTTTTCAGTATTGCCACAGAAAAAGCGGATGAAGTTGGGTTCGTCTTGCGGATGCACGGGCTCGCACATGGCTTTTACAGTTTCCAACTTCGTTTCCAATCGGTCTTTGGACTCCTGAATACGGTCTTTCAATAATCCTTTGACATCCTCCTGATCGTAACTGTCGAATGCGCCGGAGGTGTAATCCTGTATGGAGCGCTCCAAGCTTTTGAATAAGTCCTTGTAGTCGATGATGTACCCGTAATCTTTCCCCTCATTGTCCACGCGATTGACCCGACAAATGGCCTGAAACAATCCGTGGTCTTGCATGCTTTTGTCGATGTAAAGGTAGGTTGCCGATGGTGCGTCAAAACCGGTTAACAATTCATCGACCACAATCAGCATTTTCATCTTATGTGGTTCATTGATGAACTGTTCAATGACGATTTCTTCAAATTGCTCGGTGGTTTTACCGTTGAGCATTTGGTTGTAGATGTCGTATTTCAGCAGCTTATCTGTTGGGCTGGATTCACCGGTTTCTTCTCCCTTGATGTGGGCGTGGTGGGGTTGATACGAGGTAATGATGGCGCACTCTTTGAATCCAATGCGCTGAAATAAATCGTAGTATTTGCAAGCTTGATAAATGCTGCCGGAAACCAGTATAGCATTGCCCTCACCGGTGGAAAGCCTTGGTTTGACCTTAAAGTCTTTTACAATATCAAAGACGATTCTCTCAAGTCACGACTTGGAACCCAAGACTTTCTGCATGGTGCCCCACCGCTTTTTTAGTTCAACTTTGGCAACATCCGTCAATCCTTTTGTTTCGGCATCGAACCAATCGTCTATGCTCTGCTGGTCGGTGACGAACTGTTCTACGTCACGTGCTTCGTAGAGCAAGTCGAGTATCACACCATCTTCTACGGCTTCGTCAAATTTGTATGGATCTCCTATGTAGGGACCAAAGATTTCAATGCTCTTCTGCTTGTCTTTTTTCAAAAGCGGCGTTCCCGTAAAGCCGACAAACATCGCATCGGGAAGTATGGATTTCATGGCGTCGTGGAGCTTGCCGGACTGAGTGCGGTGACATTCATCCACAAACACGTAGATGTCCCCCTTGGCAGTAAAATCGGAGCCAAGGCTTTCTTTCAGCTCCTTGATGTAGGCATCGAAGTCTGGTTTGTCGGAACGATTGCCAAATTTGTGTACCAGACTGCACACCAGCATTTCCGTTTTTTCATTGAGAACCTTCATCAGATCTCTTCCGGAGGTGGTGCGGTATATCTGTTCGTCCACACCGATAAACAGCTTTTCTATTTGGTCATCCAGTTCTTCACGGTCGGTGATGATCAACACCCGGCTGTCGTCCACATTTTGACGAATCCACTTGGTAAGCCACACCATTGTTAAACTCTTGCCGCTGCCTTGTGTGTGCCAAATGATGCCATCTTCTCGCGACTTTATTCGCAAATGAGCTGCTTTAATCCCGAAGTACTGGTTGGGCCGACAGAGCTTTTTGGCGCCTTTATCAAAAATGGTAAAATCTTTTACAATTTCCAAAAGCCGTTCTTTGTTGCAAAGCTGTACGATGTGTTTGTCGAGCACATAATCAAATTCACGGTCTGACTCTTCCTTCCAGGTGAGATAGTATTTTTCCGGTGTTTTGATGGTGCCGTAGCGCAAACCCTGGGTGTCGTTTCCCGCCATGACCAATTGCATGGTGGTGAACAGCCCCGGAATAAAGGCATCTTTCTGATTGTCGAGGTTTTGGCGAATACCCTCCTCTAAGCCTACGGAACTTCGTTTCAGTTCAATGACGCCCAAAGCAATGCCATTTACATACAGAACAAGATCCGGGCGCTTTTCGTGTTTTCCAAAAAAGGTAACCTCTTCGGCAATGGCAAAATCATTTTCTTCGGGCTGACTCCAATTGATCAGCCAAACCGATTCCTTGGCCTCTCCAATATCTTCCCGCACATTCACACCATAGCGCAGCAACTTGTACACCTCCTTATTGGCGTCGTAAAGTCCGTTGGCGAGATTTCCCGTCGCTACCAAAAATTTCGAAAGGGCCTTGTCCACTAAATTCTTAGAATACCCCTGCTTTTCCAGCAAAAACCGCCTCAGCAAATCCTCTTCTACCGGCTGATTGCGTCGTTCTTCCTGCCAATCACCCAAATAACGGTACTTCAACTCATCCCGAAATAGCCGGATGATTCGGTTTTGGGTGGTGCGTTCGGATTTACCTATGGTGTTCATACCTGCTTGAAATTATTTAAACTTGCTCATGGGGTTGCATTTTTTGAGGCTTTTTGATACCCTTTTGATGTCATTTTTGTGCCATTTCGGCTCCATTTCGATGGCATTTTGGCCCCTTTTTGGCCCCTTTTTGGCCCTTTGCAAAAATATCTAAATGCATGCTTATCAACAAAAAAGCCGATCTATCAACAACAAAGCTATTGTTTATCAACACACATTGGCCTTTTCTTTGGCCTTTATATTTCTCCATCTGCTTTTAATCTATCCATGCCAATCTTAATGGCTTTATTAATAATGGCAATACCTTTCACATAATTCTCCCCGACAGTATAGTAGGTACCTGAACCACTGCCATTCTTTTTCAACTCCTTACTTTCAACGAGTTTATCCACAATATTACGAACCTGTTTCCGAGTTAAACGACCATGAAATAGATCTACGAAATCCTTCATTTTTGCCTTTTCAAAATTCTTTAAATGCCCAAGAATTAATATGAATGCTTGTTTTTCATCCAGATTTACTTTACTATATACACCTTTTTCATCAGCATACTCATAATACTTTTTTGAAAGCACATAATAAACTCCACTTGTCTTACCTCTTCGATCTATCAAACCCCGATCTAGCATTCGTTTAGTTATAATTTTGTCTATATTAAAATTTTTACTTCCTTTTCTAAATTGATTCAAGTGAATTATTTCATGAACTGACAATTTTTCGTCATCGCCTAAATCTGACTGAACAGACTCGATGAAAATAGCAAATGCTTTGTCTTCAACTATTGCTGACAAGTTAAGCACAACTGAAAAATCATCTGATTTAGAATAATCAGGTTGCGGCTTTCCTTCTTTTAATGTTTGGTAAAATATTTTATCTACACCTTGACCTGAACGTTCAACTATTCCAGTTTTCTGCAAAACATCAGACAACAATCTATTTCTAGTAGAGCGTTCTAAAAATAAGTTGACTTTTAAGATTCTTCCATTTTATATTTCCACTTGAACACTACGGGTTCTTTGTTTGATTGTTCTATTCCCGAGTAGATCCTTTCCTTTAGTTCCTCAATGCTGTCCACTCTTA
>JAFIEY010000010.1 GCA_020832345.1 Cryomorphaceae bacterium
CCGTACAGCGGCGTGTGCGGCGGAGGCTGCGACGGTAGGAGCCAGCCCCCGTACGCGCCGCCGATGTGGGCCGCGGGGCCGGTGGCTATAGCGGACAGCCCGGTGCCGCCCGTGTAAGTGGGTTTCGGTTGCCCTTAGACGTTATGGCGGCAGGCGCCCAAATCACCAAACTGGAATTGTGCATCGTGGCCCTTCTCTATAGATTTTTTTTCATACTTTTGAACGCAATTAATTTAAACCCCACTCAGTCATGACTTATTTTAAATTTCGGTATTTGCTATCTTTGGTTTTTCTGTTTTTTCTGGGGGCTTGTGATCGTGGAGATATTGCGTATGCGGCGGAGGATGTGGCGGCGGAGGTCATGGAGAAAACTCATCGGGTGGATTATTCGGGAAATAGTACGCATAAGCGGAAGGCTGATTCCGGCGGGGAAGGGGATACGACGGTGGCCCGGAAAATTATTCGCAATGGTCGGATGGGATTGCGGGTGCCCGACTTGGCCAGGGCAAAACAGCGGGTGGATTCTTTGGTGCATGTATTTGGTGGATATTATTCTGATGAGGAACATTTGAATTCTTCTCACGAATCGTCAATTAATCTGCACATTCGTATTCCGGCCAAGGCTTTTGATGCTTTGGTGGCGTTTATCTCAGAGGGGGAGGGGAAGGTGTTGCACAAGCGAATTGATGCACGCGATGTGACTGAGCAGTTTTATGATTTGGAAACTCGTCTTGAAAACAAACGCAGTTATTTGTCGAGGTATCGCGAATTGGTTAAGCAAGCCAAAACCATGGAGGATATTTTGATTATTGAGGAAAAAATTAGGGTTTTGGAGGAGGAGATTGAGAGCACAGTTGGCAGGCTTCGGTTGATGCGCAATCAGATTGCTTTTTCTACTTTGGAGTTGTCGCTGCGGCAATCGAAAAAGGCAGACCCGCAGGAGGTAAAGAAGGATACTTTTTGGTATAAGTTGGTCGAGTCCATTTCGCTGGGATGGTCGGGACTGACGATTTTCTTGCTTTTTTTGGTAAAGATTTGGCCGATATGGGTTGTAGCTTTATTGGTGCTTCTCGGGCTGAAATGGCGAAAAAATTCAGGACATTAATGGGTGATTTTAGCGGTCAAAATAATATTCGTAAAAAAATGGGGTAAATTTACCGCTGTTGTATAATTTTGTCGGCCAAAAATCAACAGTCCCTATGTCAAAAGACCTGAAGATTACTAAAGGCGTCAATATCCCGATAAAGGGCAAGGCAGAGCAATTGATTGGCAATGCCGACAACGCTAAGGTTTACGCTATTAAGCCTACCGATTTCCCCGGATTATTTCCTAAACTTCACGTTCGTGAGGGTGATGAAGTAAAAGCTGGCGATCCGCTGATTTATTCAAAAGACGATGACCGCATTCAATGGACGAGTCCGGTGAGTGGGGAAGTCATTGAGATACAGCGAGGTGATAAACGAAAAATGTTGGCCGTTAAAATATTGGCGGATAAAGAAATTTCATATCGCGCTTTTCCCGTTGAGGATCCTAATTCCTTGGATCGCGAGGCGGTGGTTAAGCGTTTGATTGAATCCGGTTGTTGGCCGTTTTTACGTCAACGTCCTTATGGAACTGTCGCTTCTCCGGACGATACCCCCAAATCCATTTTCATTTCGTGTGTAAACACGGCGCCGCTTGGTGCTGATCAGGATTTTGTGGTTCACGGACAAGCCAAGTTGTTTCAGACTGGTATTGATGCTATTCGCAAACTCACAGACGGCAAAGTTCACCTTACCGTTACGGGAATGAGCACACCATCGGAGGTTTACGCCAAAACGAAAGGGGTGGAAATTCACAAGATACATGGTCCACACCCGGCGGGAAATGTCGGTTACCATATTCACAAAATTGACCCCATTGTTAGAAATGGAGAAATCGTGTGGACGCTCAATCCACAGGATGTTATCATCATCGGTCGTCTTTTTGCCGAAGGGAAATTTGATGCCACGCGCATTATAGCCTTTGGCGGACCTGAAGTGAAAAACCCTCGCTATTATCGCGGTTTGCTCGGCATGCAAATCACGCCTTTACTCAAGGATCAGGTGGAGAATGAAAACGTTCGCTATATTAGTGGTAATCCATTGACCGGTTCGCGCATTGATAAAGATGGTTTTCTGGGATATTACGATCAAGAATTTTCAGTTTTGGAAGAAGGCAATCAGCCAGAATTTTTTGGTTGGATAAAGCCCGGAGGAAATAAATTCAGTATTTCACGCTCGGTATTCACGTGGGTATTCCCCAAAAAGGAGTTGTCGTTGGACACCAATATGCACGGAGAAGAACGCGCATTTGTAGTGACTGGAGAGTATGAGAAAGTTTTCCCATTCGATATATTTCCGGTTCAATTGCTCAAATCCATCATGATAGAGGATGTAGAGCAAATGGAGAAGCTCGGTATATACGAGTTGGTGGAAGAAGATATGGCCCTATGTGAGGTTGTCTGTACTTCAAAAATTCCCGTACAGGAAACCCTTCGCCAAGGATTAGATTTGGCCAAACAAGAATTGGGTTAAATTGTTAATGATACCGGACTAAAAACGAGACAATATGAAGTTTTTGCAGAAGACTATTGAAAAGTTTGACCCCTTATTTGAGAAAGGCGGGAAATATGAGAAGCTCTATCCACTTTTCGACGGGTTTAAAACCTTTGCATTTGTGCCCGAGCACACCGCCCACACCGGAGCGCATATCCGCGACGGCATCGACTTAAAGCGCACCATGATTACGGTGGTTTTGGCCTTGGTGCCTGCCCTAATTTTTGGTATGTGGAATGTGGGATACCAACATTATTTGGCGCTTGGATTGGCCGGAGAAATGTCGTTTATTGACAATATTCTTTTCGGAGCGGTAAAAGTACTTCCCATGGTGGTGGTTTCTTACGGCGTTGGATTGGCCATTGAGTTTGGTTTTTGTATTTATAAAGGACACCAAATCAACGAAGGATACTTGGTTACCGGCATGCTCATTCCGCTTATTATGCCCGTGGATCTTCCGTTGTGGATGCTCGCTGTATCGGTCATTTTTGCTGTTATAATTGGCAAAGAAGTATTTGGCGGCACCGGGATGAATATTTTGAACCCCGCCCTTACGGCACGGGTATTTGCCTTTTTTGCTTACCCTACTTATATGTCGGGTGATAAAGTTTGGATAAATACAGCCACCAAAGAAGGACAATCTGTAGTGGATGGATTTTCCGGTGCAACTGCACTAGGGGATTTGGCCAATGCGGGTACCACACAGTATTCGGCGATGGATATGTTTATGGGATTCATTCCGGGAAGTGTTGGGGAAACCTCAACCTTGATGATTCTCATCGGGGCATTTATTTTAATCCTCACCGGAATTGGTTCCTGGAAAATCATGTTTGCCGGTGTATTGGGCGCCCTTGCGATGGGTGGCATTTTTAATGTTTTTGCCGAATACGCTATATCGCCGGAGCAGCAAGCTTTTATGGCCGTTCCCGCCTGGCAGCAGTTGATTTTGGGTGGATTTGCTTTTGGTGTTGTCTTTATGTCAACTGACCCTGTATCTGCGGCGCAAACCGAGCGGGGAAAGTGGATTTACGGATTCCTCGTGGGATTCTTTGCCATCATGATTCGGGTATTTAACCCCGCCTATCCCGAAGGCATCATGTTGGCTATTTTGTTGATGAACGTATTTGCACCGCTTATTGATCACTATGTGGTTCAAGCCAATATCAAGCGCCGAATGAAACGCGCACAAGTACAAACCGCAAACGCCTAAAAAATGGACACGAACAGCAATTCATATACATTTATATTCTCCACAATCATGGTCATTGTGGTGGCCGCTTCACTGGCTTTTGTTGCGACACAATTGCAACCCAAGCAAGCGGAAAACGTTAAACAGGAAAACTGGCAAAACATTTTGAAATCGATAGATGTTCAGGTATCACGAGCCGAAGCCGAAGAAGCCTACAATAAGCATATTGTCGAAGAATTGGTCATTAGAGGTGGTGAGGTTGTCGATGATGTCAAAGCCTTTGATGTGGTAATCGCCGATGAAGTAAAGAAACCGGTAAATGAGCGCAACAACCCATTGTATATTGGTGAAAAGGATGGAAACACCTTTTACATTATTCCACTTCGCGGAGGTGGTCTTTGGGGGCCAATTTGGGGATACATCGCACTTGAGAAGGATGTGGCAACGGTTTATGGTGCCAATTTTGACCATAAATCAGAAACCCCCGGTCTGGGTGCGGAAATCAACCAGGCGAGCTTTTACGGTCAGTTTAAGGACAAACAAATCCTAAAGGAAAACGGAGACTTCACTTCCGTTTCAGTTGTAAAAGGCTCCGCTTCCGGTCCGCATCAGGTGGATGGAATTTCCGGTGGAACTATTACTTCTGAGGGTGTTTCCGATATGTTGAAAAACTGTTTGGCGGGCTATGTAGATTACCTTAAAGCGCGTTCCAGCAAACATCAGGAATCGCTTCCGGTTGAAGAAATTGAGGCCGATGAATTATTAGAGGATGAGGAGGAAGATACAGAGAACACCTCATCTGCCGACAAAGAAGATGAACTCGAAATGGTGGAAGCCTAATTGAATAACGATAAATCACGGAATAATGAGCACAGAAACTGTAGAAAAGAAAAAATCGGGGGAAGGCGAGCCGCTTTTTTCAAAGAAGAATCGCCGTCTTCTCAGTGATCCCCTTAACGATAATAACCCCATTACCGTTCAGGTTTTGGGAATTTGTTCGGCCCTTGCGATCACCGTTCAACTTAAGCCCGCCGTGGTTATGGCGCTGAGTGTGGTATTCGTAATGGGAGCCGGAAACGTGATTATATCTCTGCTTCGCAATCTCATCCCTTCGCGGGTTCGTATTATTGTGATGCTTACCGTAGTTGCCTCACTGGTAATTTTGGTGGATCAGGTTTTAAAAGCGTATATGTTTGATGTAAGCAAACAGTTATCTGTATTCATTGGGTTAATTATCACCAACTGTATTATCATGGGAAGGTTTGAAGCCTTTGCAATGGGTAATGGCACCTGGAAGTCTTTTCTGGACGGAATTGGCAATGCAGCCGGTTATGGTGTTATACTCATATTGGTTTCCATTTTCCGTGAATTTTTTGGTGCCGGTTCACTCTGGGGTCACAAATTGATTCCCGATGATTGGTACATGCAAAACGGCGGTTTCTACCACGACAATGGTATGATGTTATTGCCGCCAATGGCCTTGATTTCCGTTGCGCTCATCATTTGGGTACAACGTGCATACAACCGTAAGTTAATTGAAGAAAACTAAAATGTCATGCAAGAACTAATTAATATTTTCGCCAAGGCGGTATTTGTTGAGAACATGATTTTTGCCTATTTCTTAGGTATGTGTTCTTATCTCGCCGTATCGCAAACTGTAAAGACGGCTGTAGGACTTGGAGCAGCTGTTATATTTGTGTTAGGAATTACTGTGCCCATCAACTTTTTACTGGAAAACTATGTTTTACAGGAAGGTGCACTGGCGTGGTTGGGGCCACAGTTTGAAACGGTAAACCTCAGCTTTTTGAGTTTTATCATGTTTATTGCGGTAATCGCCTCCATGGTTCAGCTCGTTGAGATGATTATTGAAAAGTTTGCCCCTGCACTTTACGGCGCTTTGGGTATCTTTTTGCCACTTATTGCGGTAAACTGTTCTATCCTCGGTGGTGCCTTATTTATGCAAGAACGCGCCTATAGTAACATTACCCAAGCATCAGTTTTTGGCTTGGGCAGTGGCGTGGGCTGGTTTTTAGCGATTGTTGCCATTGCGGCCATTCGGGAAAAAATTCGTTACTCCAATGTACCGGCGCCCATGCGTGGGTTGGGTATTACTTTCGTCATCACTGGGTTGATGGGGATTGCTTTTATGAGTTTTATGGGAATCAAGTTGTAATTCTGAAATTTTGAATATGATATTTTTAGCATCATCAACCGTCATCTTATCCAGCATTGTTGTATTCTTTGCGGTCATTATTTTGCTGGTTTCCGTGCTCTTATTTGCCAAGAGTAAATTAGCACCCAGCGGACCGGTTAAACTTACCATCAATGGTGAAGAACGCGAAGTTTCTTCCGGAAATACGTTGCTCACGACCCTTTCTGAGCAGAAAATTTTCCTACCCTCCGCCTGTGGTGGTGGTGGAACTTGCGCCATGTGCAAATGCCAAATTATCGAAGGAGGTGGAAGTATTTTACCTACGGAGGAAGGTTTCTTTACGCGTAAGGAAATACAAGAAAATTGGCGCCTTGGATGTCAGGTGAAAATCAAGAATGACATGACTGTAAAGATACCGGAAGAAATTTTTGGTATCAAAAAATGGGAATGTGAGGTCGTTTCAAACTATAATGTCGCTTCCTTTATCAAGGAGTTTGTGGTAAGACTCCCCGATGGAGAATCCCTTGACTTTGAAGCCGGTGGTTATATCCAAGTAGATGTGCCGCCCATAGAGGTTGATTTTAAAAACTTTGATATTGCGCCTAACCCTGAGGATCCTGCCGGTCCGGATAAATATAAACTTGAATGGGATAAGTTTGGTCTATGGGATTTGAAAATGAAGAACGATGAAACCATCTTTCGCGCGTATTCAATGGCCAACCACCCTGCAGAGGGAAATATCATTATGTTGAATATCCGTATTGCAACACCGCCTTGGGATCGTTCTAAAAACGCCTGGATGGATGTAAATCCCGGCATTTGCTCTTCCTTCGTATTTGACCGCAAGCCGGGCGATAAGGTGACTATTTCCGGACCTTACGGAGAATTCTTTATAAAAGACACAGACAGTGAAATGGTATATATTGGCGGCGGTGCTGGAATGGCGCCGCTTCGCGCACATATTTTCCACCTTTTCCATACCCTTAAAACCAACCGAAAAGTTTCTTACTGGTACGGTGGTCGGAGTAAGCGCGAGCTTTTCTATGTAGATCATTTCCGAAAAATAGAAAAAGAATTTCCCAACTTCCGTTTCCACGTGGTTTTATCTGAGCCTATGGAAGAAGACAATTGGAAAGTTTCTAAAGATATTGAAGATCGCGATGGAGACGGTTTCCTCGGTTTTGTTCACCAGGCCTTTATCGACAATTATTTGTCAAAGCACGATGAGCCAGAAGAAATCGAATTCTACTTCTGCGGTCCACCGTTGATGAATGCAGCCGTTCTCAAAATGGTTGATGAATGGGGCGTTCCTCCTGAGAATGTTGCGTTTGACGATTTCGGGGAATAGGGTGTTGATTGTTTAGTCGTTGTTTTTCGGGAATGATGTGGGGTGCGGTTTGGTTCGAGGACGTAATTTGGAGAGTGAGGCGGTGAGGCGGTGAGGCAGTGAGGCGTTTTTGAAACCGAATGTTGTAGGGGCAATCCCTTGTGGTTGCCCATTTTCCCGTTTTTGTAATGTTTATGGGGTTAATCGTTGTTTTTCGGGAATGGGGGTTGGGTGCGGTTTGGATTGTGGATGTTATTTGCGGGGTCGGAAGTCGGAGGTCGGGGGTTGGTTTCGGGATATATATAGTGCAAGGTAGGTGTCTTTGCTCCTTACCCCCAGGTTAAAACCTGGGGCAATTATTTCGGTCGCTCCTATGGAGCTAGTAGGTGCGTGTGTGTGTTTGTGGCGTTGTTATAATCATCAACACCCCTATGGGGTTAACTTGTGTGTGGTGACTGCTATAAAAACGACGACCCAATGGTTTCGGGCTCTCGTAAACTCTACAAAAACAGAAAACCGTTCCTCGCCCACATTGTCCATTGTCAACTGTCAACTAAAAAAGTCCCGATTACCCGAATGTTTACAGAACAAAAAAAACCACGAACCAAAAGATCTTGGTTTCTCGAATCCTCCACGAATACCGAAAATAGTTCGGTCTCAAAACGACTAAACACCTAAACGACTCAACGACTAAACAAATAAACCCATTGCTCAAAATGTCCTCAACATTAAATGTTGATTAAAGTCACATAAATATTCCCCTTTGTGTTTTACTTTCGTACCATAAAAAACATTGCCTAATATGCAGACCATCATCTTTCCTACAGATTTCAGTAAAGGCGCCAAATACGCGTTTGATTTTGCCGTTGCCATCGCCCAGAAGACAGGTGCTCAAGTCATTGCCTTAAACGCCTATGACCTGCCTTATGCGGAAACCATAATGACCCACTCTTTACTTGACGTGATGAAGAAAAATGCGGAAGAGGCCATGGAAAAGGTTTCTGAGCAACTCAAAGAAGCCGGGGTAAAGCACAAGATTTTGGTTCAAATGGGGAATCCGATTCGCGTTGTGAAAGAAGCTGTTGAAGAATTTAAAGCCGATATCGTGGTGTTGGGCACCAAAGGGGCCAGCGGATTGGAAGAAGTATTAATTGGTTCTAATGCGGCGGCCATTTTGCACAATGTAGATTGTCCGGTTCTATCAATTCCCAAGGGCAGTACCTTTAACACCGTTGACACCATTGTTTATGGGTCAGATTTTCGTTCAAAAAAATCTGGGAAAGCCTTGAGAGAGCTCAAAGCGGTAGCGGAATTATTTAATGCCAAAATCATAGTGACACATGTGGTGGTCAATTATCAGATCGATAAAGAAACCATTGCCGAGGCCAAAGCGCGGATTTCTCCGATTTTGGAGGGCGTAAATCATACGTTTGAAGTTATTCATGCCGAAAGTGTAGAAGATGGTTTGCTTGAATTTGCCGCTACACAAGGAGCCGATATGGTTGCATTAATGTCTAAAAACTACAGCTTTTTTGAAGGTCTCTTCCACAGAAGTCTGAGCAGTAAAGTCGCCTATCACGCCTCAATTCCTTATTTAGCTTTGCAGGAGGAAAGATGATTGATTCTGCTCTAAAAAGTCCCTTTCTGCCAAAACCTTCCTTGTCGGTAGATTTTTGAATCTTCACTAACAGCTGGTTAGCTCCGGCTCAAAAACTCCCTAGATTTTGATTGAAATCATCCTTTTTAGAGTGGACTCATGATTTGATTCTGCAAAAAGTCCTCGGTCTATCAAAAACTCAACGAATACGGAAAGTCGTTCGGTTTAAAAATCACGAATTTATAATTGAAAATTCCTGCTCAGGAAATCCTCGGTCTCCCGCAATCTCTACGAATACCGAAAACAGTTCGGCATTCACATTGTCAACTGTCAACTGTCCATTGTCAATTATTCTCGGTTTTTCAAAACTTCCACGAACCCCGAAATTCGTTAGGTACCCACATTGTCCATTAAAGCCATCCCGATTCCCAAAAACGAAAATAGCACCCAAAAACAGCTTTCCTTGGTATTGTTGTTGTATCTTTACATCTTCATTGACAGGTGAGGAAAATTAATATTTTCTTTTATTTCCATCCATGTCGTATAAACATTAATTACTTAATTATTTTTTGTATGAAGAAAATTATTTTCTTTTTGACTTTTCTGGGTTTGACAATTCATTTAAACGCACAGGTGCCCAGTGTATCTGCGAAGTTTTTTATGACCGAATATAATAAAATTCCCGAGGCGCAGCGCGTTTCCGGTGAGTTGCCAAACCAATTTGTGCTTCGCCATGCGCTTCACCAACATAATGGGGTGTGGTATATTGCTGCAGCCCTAAAGGTTGATGATCAATTTAATGCGCAGCAAATTGAATCGTTAGGTGGCGTGGTAGGGAGTGTTTTAGGCGATTTAATCAGTGTGCAAGTTCCGGTTACCCATGCCGCACAGTTGTTGCAAATGTCGGGTGTGATTTACGTAGAGATGGGCGCTCCCGGAGATGCTCCGAGTTTAGATTTGGCAATTGAGGATGTAGGAGCAGATACTGTGAAGCAGGGTTTGGGAACGATGCCCCGCGCCTTTAACGGTAGTGGAGTAGTGGTTGGGGTTATTGACTGGGGCTTTGATTTTGGTCATCCAACGTACTGGGACACAAGTGGAACCCGGTATCGCGTTGCACGTGTGTGGGATCAGAATAAGGCTGGTGGAACGCCGCCAAGTGGATTTAATTACGGTACAGAATACACAACTGAGGCAGACATGCTCGCAGCCGGTCATGATGACCCATATACTTTCGGTCTCGGTTCACACGGTATGCATACCAGTGGCATAGCCGCCGGAAGTGGTTTCGGAACTTCTTTTGAAGGTTTGGCTTCGGAAGCAGACCTCATTTTATTGCCATATCGTAGAGGTGCAGCTGGATTGATGGATGGGATGACTTATGTGAAAAACTATGCCAATGCGGAAGGGAAACCTTTTGTGTTTAATATGAGTACAGGTTCACATCTCGGCCCACACGATGGAACATCTTTGAAAAATCAGGCCATTACCCAAATCACAGGGCCCGGAGCTGTTTTTGTAGGTTCTGCAGGCAACAATGGTCAAAATAACTTTCATGCTAAAATAGATCTCGATGTGCTCGACACAGCCATTACCGTAATGGATAAGTCCAATGTAAACCATCCTGATCTTTGGGGAAATGCTCTGGTCATGTGGGGCAGTCCCAACGATGCTTTTTCTGTGGAGTTGATGTTGATGGACAATACCCTAGACACCTTATACAGGAGTGGTTGGGTGCATTCGGTTGATAACCCATCCATGGATTCTCTTGTCGTCATTAACAATGACACCGTTCACTTTATGTTTGAAGGAATTGCATCAGACCCTAATAATGACAAAGCTAATATCCGCTTAGAAATTGCCAATCCGACGAATTTACGTATGGTACTTAGACTTTCCGGAAATGGAACGGTGCACGCTTGGAACATTACCAGGCTAACGACCAGATATACCAATTGGGGATTTGATCTTCGGGCAGGTTATCTTGGTTTTACTTTTCCCAACGGGGTAGGTGGCGATCCGCATTATGGCGTAGGTGAACCGGGCGGGGTAGGGCCTTCGGTAATTTCCGTAGGTGCATATAAATCCAGAGAGTATAGTTTAACGGGAATTCCTATTTTCGGAAATCTCGCTCCTTTTAGTAGTTATGGTCCAACAGTAGATGAGAGGAATAAACCCGACATCACAGCTCCCGGCGTTTCTGTGGCCTCTTCCATTTCCACATTCGATCCGGCAGCACGAACGACTGTGGCTTCAGTGAGTTGGAACGGAAAGGATTACGAATATGCCCGGTTTTCCGGCACTTCAATGTCTGGGCCTGTGGTGGCAGGGATTGTGGCTTTAATGCTTGAGGCCAATCCGTGGATGAGTTGGAATCACGCCCTTCAAATTATCCGTGCAACCGCCAGACAAGATGCACAAACGGGAAACATACCCTCTACAGGTCACGATCGGTGGGGATGGGGCAAAATTGACGCCTATGCAGCATTGGATGTAACCCTAAACACCATTGGAGCCAAACGATTCTCTGGAAAAGCCAAGCTTTCATTTTTCCCCAACCCGGCAGATGATATGGTGCAAATAGACCTCGTTGAGGCACCTGAGATTATCAGAATTGACGTTTTTGATGTAAACGGACGACTGGTTGAAAGTCAAAATGTGCAGAATATCAGTGAAAAAAGGTTGGATGTTAAGCGTTATTCGCCCGGTGTATATTTCCTGAATGCTACTGATGGCAGGGGAAACAGCAGTGTTTACCGATTATTAATTCAAAGGTAATAAAGTTTTTTTTGGAAAAATGTCGTTGGTGTGGTTGGGTATTGTAATTTTGCTAACGCAGTCAGGGATTCATAACCCCGACTGTTTGAACCCTTTTTAATTTTTTTTTCCATGAAAATTTATGTAGCCAGCATCCCGTTCCGCACCAGTGAAGATGATCTTCGCTCTGCTTTTGAAAACTACGGTGATGTATCATCAGTTCGCATCATTAAAGATCGCGAAACCCAGAGAAGCCGCGGATTCGGTTTTGTCGAAATGGACAACGATTCCGATGCTCAGTCAGCAATTGACGGACTTAACGGTAGCGAATTCCAAGGGCGTGAGCTCGTTGTAAACGAGGCTCGTCCACGTGAAGAGCAACCCGGAAGAAATAGATTCTAAGTAATTTGAATTTTTTTCCCGCACCTAAAAGGCCACTCATCGAGTGGCCTTTTTTATTTAGTAATTTTTTTCTCAGTGGTCTAATGGAACCCACTTTTGACCGTTCACGTATGCGAAATGTTTCTTCTAAGTGGATTTCAATCAATTATTATATGGGTTTTGTCGCAACGACTATTTAACGGATAGTTGTCTTGAATAAATAACATTTCATGTTGTTTTAAGTGGTTTAATTTGAAAAAAATACTTCATTATTTGGCATATAAAAAAGTAGGAATATTGAGGCTTCAAATTGATTCTTGGAAAAAGAGGTAAAAAAATGCCAATGGGCTGTAGTATATCCTACTTGTTATTATATATTTGCCGTCCGTTTTAAAACAAATAGTAATTAATCTAAACAAGATGCAAAATAAGGGGATTGTTCGTCTCTTTGCCATCGTTTTTGCCTTGGCATGTCTCTTTCAGTTGTCATTTACTTATGTGACTTACAGGGTAGAAAAAGCAGCGAAAAACTACGCGCAAGGTGACGCGGAAAAAGAATTGGCCTATCTGGACTCTATGAGTAATCAAAAGGTTTATAATCTAATCCTTCGTGATTACACCTTTGCGGAGGCCAAAGAACGCGAAATTAACTTGGGTCTCGACCTGAAAGGTGGTATGAATGTGATTCTGGAGGTATCTGTCCAGGACATTCTAAAAGTGCTCGCCGGTGATAAAGATGATCCTTTACTCAATCGCGCTATCCTTGCCGCAAATAAATCAGTTGGTGGCTCCAATGAGCTTTATATCAACGTGTTCTTTCGTGAATTAGATAGAATCATTGCCGCAGAGGAGGAAGACGTTCGCTATAGTAACTCTCGACTTTTTGGCACAAAAATGATGAACGATCGTTTGGGCTTTAACGCCACCAACGATGCCATCAAAAATGAATTGCGCAAGGAAGTTGAGGCCGCAGTTTCAAATGTATATACCGTACTTCGTGCGCGTATTGACCAATTTGGCGTGGTACAACCCAATATCCAAAAACTAGAAAATACAGGTCGGATTCTGGTTGAATTACCAGGTATCAAAGACCCAGATCGGGTAAAACGCCTTTTACAAAGAACCGCCGAACTCGAATTTTGGAATCTTTACGAAGGTGTTGAATTGCTCGATTTTCTTGGTCAAGCCAACGAAAGATTGCGCGGCTTGGTAGAACGTCCTGAAGGTTTTGAAGATGGTTTGGATTCGGATCTCGAAGATGCCATGAGCGGCATTGATATCGAAACCCTCAGCGATGAAGATTTGGATCAAATGGAAATGGCCTCAAATGATGAGGAAGAAGATGTTGATTTGGAAGAAATTGAAAAAGATTCATCTGATGGAATAGATGATCTTTTGGCGACCGATGAAGAGGATGAAGATGGAATGGATGCGGAGGAAATGTTTAATCCCCTCTGGGATGTTTTGGCGCCAAATTATAATTTTCAAGAAAACCGTCCGGGACGTGGCCCAATTGTTGGATACTCCATTGTTCGCGATACGGCTAAAGTAAACGAATACCTTCGTATGCCTCAAGTGCGTTCATTGCTTCCTCCTGCCATGCGCCATGTGAAATTTGCATGGACAGCCAAACCGGAAGGTAAAGAGCAAGTCATGTATCTTTTGGCTTTGCGAGGCAACCGCGACAACACGCCTGCTCTGGATGGCGATGTGGTTGTTGATGCCCGTCAGGATTTTGACGAGACCAACAGACCAGTCGTTTCTATGAGAATGAATCCTGTAGGCTCACAAAAATGGAGGAAAATCACACGTGAAGCTTCTAGCCAAGAACCCAAGCGCAGCGTTGCCGTTGTCCTTGATAATTTGGTGTACTCCTTCCCTACGGTTCAATCTGAAATTTCAGGTGGACAAACCCAAATTAGCGGAAGCTTTACCATTCTCGAAGCACAGGATTTAGCGAATATTCTAAAAGCCGGTAAACTTCCAGCACCTGCACGTATTGTTCAGGCCGATGTTGTTGGGCCGTCATTAGGTCAAGAATCCATTCGCGCTGGTTTAAATTCATTCATTCTTGCCCTTATTATTGTATTGGCTTACATGATATTTTATTATAATGTGGGTGGGGTGGTTTCCAATATTGCCCTGTTGGTTAACATGTTTTTCGTCTTTGGAGTACTTTCAAGTCTTGGAGCGGTTCTCACCCTTCCTGGTATTGCGGGTATCATTTTGACGATTGGTATCGCAGTAGATGCGAACGTACTTATATTTGAACGGATTCGAGAGGAATTGCGTTCTGGTAAAGGGGTGAAAATGGCCGTGAAAGAAGGTTATGATCAAGCCATGTCCTCGATTATTGACGCCAACATTACAACCTTGTTGACCGGTATAATTCTATATGTTTTCGGAACCGGACCCATCCGTGGATTTGCGACTACATTGATCATTGGTATTTTCACCTCTTTGTTTACCGCAATTTTCATTACCCGATTGATTATCGATCACCGCTTGGTGAAAAAGCAAGTGGTTACTTTTGGAAATTCAATTACCCAAAACGCATTTGCCAATTTCTCATTTGACTTTTTAAGCAGGAGAAATAAAGCCTATATCATCAGCGGTGTTATTATCCTCGCAGGTATTGTTTCACTTGCAATACGCGGATTGGATTACGGCGTTGATTTTGTCGGAGGTCGTAGTTTTCAGGTTCGTTTTGAGCAACCAGTTAGTACGGTCGAAATTCAGTCAGCTCTTGGTGATGTATATTTAGATGAATCTGGAAATCCGCAGCTTCCTGTAGTAAAAACCATTGGCTCACCAGATCAGGTGGTGATTACAACAAAATACCGCATTGGTGAAACCGGTATTGATGTAGAGCAAGACGTTCGCGAAAAGCTCTTTGCCGGTTTGCAATCTTTTGTCAAAGAAGACACTGATTTCGCTTCATTTATGAATGTGGATAATGCCGATTACGGATTGATTTCCGAGCGGCAAGTTGGACCTACCATCGCTGCGGATATTAAACAAGCTGCGGTTTGGGCTATTTTATTTTCCATTATTGTAATCTTCCTTTACATTTTACTTCGTTTCCGTGGATGGCAATTTAGTTTGGGAGCGGTTTCTGCCGCCGCCCACGATGTTATGGTGGTATTGGCTATATTCTCCATTTTCTATGGAATATTGCCTTTCAGTTTGGAAATAGACCAATCATTTATCGCAGCATTGCTTACCGTTATTGGTTATTCTTTAAATGATACGGTGGTTGTGTTTGACCGGGTACGCGAGTATTTTGCGACCCACAGCAAGCGCAAACCTGTGAATGAGGTGGTCAATGATGCGATTAGCAGTACCATAAGCAGAACAATCAATACGTCTGCAACGACCTTCTTTGTGTTGCTCATTATCTTTATCTTCGGAGGAGATGTGATACGCGGCTTTATGTTTGCCTTGATGATTGGGGTTGTTGTGGGGACTTATTCCTCAGTATTTATTGCCACCCCAATTATGGTGGACACATTTGACGACAAAGCACGTCAACGCGAAATTGAACGCAAAAACAAACCGATTGTAGATACCGGAAATGCGGTTTAACGGTTTTTAAATATGATAAAAAAATAATGCCCATCAATTAATTTTGATGGGCATTATTTTTATAAGACTTGAGTCCACTCCAAAAAGGATGATTTTGACAGAAAGGGACTTTTTGGAGCAGATTCAGACTTGAAACTTTAATCAGGAAAAGACCCAACTACGAAATAAGCTCTTGCTCCCGATCTTCCAAAATCTGATTTGTTTGTTCTATGGCTTTTTTGAGTTTGTAATCACTCCAAGTGTTTTTGTAATACTTATTCATAAACTCATCGAGCTTGCGCACCACAAAGACATTATATGCTCCTTGAATTTTGCCCAATCGGGTGGGGGAAAGCGTTCTAAGACTGAGTGAAAAACTGCTGTCGATATACTGGATGTAATGCCATATTCCGCTGGGCATAAATAGGGTTTCCCCATGATTTAGATCACATTGAAATCCTTTGGCATATTTAATTGCAGGGAATCTATCATAATCAATATTGGACATATCCACCGCACTGTGCGTTGTAAACGGATACCTGTAGAGGTACTTTGACTGATCTTGATCAAATAGGGTTATGCGCTTAGTTCCGTGGAATTGCGTAATGAAAACGTTGGATAAGTCAATGTCGAAATGCATGCGCACATCTGAACCCCCACAACCAAAAAACAAATATGGATGGTCTTTGAGATACCCCTCCATAATAGGTGGAAAATCAAAATCTTTTAGGAGACTTGGTTCTAATTTGAAAAGGTTAAAAATAAAAATCCGCAAATCTGATTCTTCACCGGATAAGATCATATCCAAATACTCGGCAAATGGCACCTCCTTTACCGGGGGCATTTCGATGTTGGTGGGCGAATTTTCCAACCATTTTCCGTATAGCTTTACTTGGTGGTGGCCTGCAATTTCTTTTAAATTGGCGGGCGTCCACTTTTCAACAGCAGCCCACGTTTTGGTATAATTTTTTAAAATAGCCGGTCTTCGTGGCTTGACGTATTTTTGGTAAAACTCCTCAGGGTCAATATCTTCAATTATATCGACGGGTTTTAGGTTTAGGTTTTTCAAGATGAAATCTTTTTGGTTTTGCGTATCAAAGGTAATGAAAGGTTGTGAAACCAAGCAATGACTTTAAGGATTTAGTTTTATACAAATGTTTTTAGGTTCGGTGAAAAAGTTGAGGGCATAGATCCCGCCTTCTCGCCCCATTCCACTGGCTTTGGAGCCGCCAAAAGGTGTCCGCAAATCACGAACCAACCAACAGTTTACCCAAACAATACCAACATCCAGGTTTGCGGCTATGCGGTGTGCACGATCGAGATTTTTGGTCCAAACCGTTGCGGATAAGCCATAGGGCGTTCCATTAGCCAAAGCTAAAGCTTCTTCGTCATTGCGAAAGGACTGCAAAGTGACCACCGGTCCAAAAATCTCCTCTTGATTGGTTCTACAGGTGTTTGATAAACCTTCAATAACCGTGGGCTCCAGATAAAACCCTCCGGCTTGTGGCCCTTCCAGCTTTATTCGATTTCCTCCGGCAATGACTTTTCCTCCCTCGCTGCGGGCAAGGTCGATGTATGAAAGTACTTTTTCCAAATGAGGTTTGGATACCAAGGCACCAATTTGGGTATCGGGGGCCTGGGGATTTCCAACCCTTAAGTTTTTCACCAATGGAATAAACTTTTCTACAAAGTCTTGATAAATATCCTCATGGATTAAAATTCGAGAACCGCAAAGGCAAATTTGGCCTTGGTTGGCAAAGGAAGACTTTACACTGGTTTTAATAGCTTCTTCCAAGTCACAATCAGCAAAAATGATATTGGCGTTTTTGCCGCCCAGTTCAAGACTGGTTTTTTTAAATTGTTGCGCTGCAATTCCGGCAATAATTTTACCCGTAGCGGTGCCTCCTGTAAAGGAAATGGCTTTGGTTTCCGGGTGTTCAACAATGGCTTGGCCTGCGGTATGCCCGTAGCCGTGGACAATATTCAATACGCCTGGTGGCAATCCGGCCTCATTGCAGAGTTCCGATAATAAAAAAGCAGTTACGGGTGTAACCTCTGAGGGTTTTGCGACTACACAGTTCCCAGTAGCCAGCGCCGGGGCGATTTTCCAGCTAAATAAATACAGTGGTAAGTTCCAGGGCGAAATACAACCCACAACACCCAACGGGCTACGAAGGGTGTAATTAAATCCACTTTGCCCCATGTCGTGCATGGCATTTTCCGTGTGCAAAATGGCGGTGGCAAAAAATGAAAAATTATCCCTCGCTCTTGGGATGTCCACGGTTGTTGCTAGTTTTAGCGGCTTCCCATTATCCTTGCTTTCGCTTAAGGCAAGTCGGTCAAGGTTTTTTTCGATGAGATTTGACAATTTCATTAAAATAGCCGAGCGCTTAGCCGCCGGAGTAGATGCCCATTGTGGAAAAGCATTTTTTGCGGCTTCAACGGCTTTTGCGACATCTTCAGAATAGCTGTCGGGAACTTGGTAAAATACCTGTCCGGTTGACGGATCAATATTGTCAAAATACTTCCCGCCAATGGGTTCGACGAATTCCCCGTTGATAAAGTTTTTAATGCGCATAAGGTTATAGATTTCCGGTGCGACCGCCATCAACTGGAATGTTGATGCCATTGATGTAACTTGCTGCCTCGCTCGCCAAAAAGCCTGCGGCAGCGGCAACTTCTTCCGGTTCGGCAAAACGTTTCATAGGGATTTCACTCAGCATTTTCTCGGTAACGATTTCTTTGCTTTCACCGGACTTCTCCGATTTCTTATCAATGATTCCTTTTAATCGATCGGTAGCCGTTGCGCCGGGAAGTATATTGTTTACCGTAATATTAAAGGCACCGAGTTCATTGGCCAAGGTTTTAGCCCAGTTGCCCACAGCACCTCTCACGGTATTTGAAACGCCTAAACCGTTAAGTGGTATTTTTACCGAGGTTGAAATAACGTTGATGATTCTTCCTCCACCGTTTGCTTTCATACCGGGCAAGCAACACTGCACCAATTCGTGATTATTGATTAAATGCGTATTGAAGGCATTGAGATATTCTTCCACTTTGGCGAGGTGTGCCGGTCCGGGTGGGGGGCCACCGGTGTTGTTGACCAGAATATCAATGTGTTCGTTTGGGTTAGATTGCAACCATTGGTCTAGGGCTTTTTTAGGTGCTTGTGGTTGACTAAAATCCGCTTTGATCATTTGGTGTATTTGACCTGACCCAGTGGGGAGAGCATCAAGCGTTTCGCGCAATTTTTCTTCATTTCGCGCCATTAAGATGACGCTGGCACCTGAGGTAGCAAAGGCTTGCGCAATAGCCTTACCAATACCTGATGTGCTGCCGCAAACCAGTGCGGTTTTATTTGATAAATTCCAATTCATGTTTGCGAAATTACATCATAAATGATTAAATGGATGTTTAAAATTATATCGAAATGGACTTTTGTGTAAAAAAAAAAGACCGACAAATTGCCGGTCTTAGTTTTGGTAAGGTATGCTGAAAAACTTTAATGATTTTTTGCCTTTTGTGTTTTTTCAAAGACAGGTAGGTGCAACTAATTTGTCTTAACCACTTTAATCACCTCTTTAGCACCATTGTTTTCCATGTGGAGGAAATAGATGCCACTTGCCATCCGTTTAAAGCTTTCCACATTGATTTCATTTTTCACACCTGTGGTGGCGTTTATTTTATGATGCCATACAACTTGTCCTGTTGCGTTGTGTAATGAAAATGTCGTTGAACCATCTTGCAGTGCCCGGTAAATAATGTTGAGGTCACCGGCTGTAGGGTTAGGGAAAGCTGCAAATGTTTGTTTATTGAGGTCGTATTTATCCTCACTTAAAACAACATCGAGATAGACATTGTCGAGATAAAAGTTATTTCCACCACGGGCTTCAATTTCCCACATAAAGAGTACTTCTTCATCCGGGCTGGCGTAAATACTCATATTGAGTTGGTCCGTTCGCCATTCAGCCTGGTTTTGGGGGATAAAGTCACCACTGCTTTGAACCGGAGCGGTTTGGAGAAGGTTTCCTGAATATGTTTTTCTGTTTACCCATGTTTCACCACAGTCTGTACTCACCTTAAAAATCATTCTATCGTGAAAGTTGGGGTAGTTTGGGGCAAAGGCATAAGCAAAGTTAAGGACTGCACTTTGTGAGCGGGCCAAACTAATATTTGGAGAAATGATGCGATAGAAACCGTGTTCATCTACAGTATTTATTGGGATTCGCACAGATTTGTTGCCGCTGTAAGCTGCATTACTGGTAACGCTTACCTCTACTTCTGAGGAAGCGTGTTGTGTTAAAGACCAATTACCATTTGGGACATCAATATTTTCAAAATCTTCGATTAACCAATTTTGGAATGGAGAAGGCGCTTCGTATTTTACCCAAACGGCTCGCCATAACATTTTGGTTTCACTACCTGCCGGATTGCTCACCGTAAGGTAAACAGGATAAACACCTTCTTGATTATAAGTTATTTCCGGATATCGTTCAGTTGAAGTAGAGGGTGTTCCTCCGGGAAATTGCCACTGGTAACTACCGGGATCAGCACCGTTGGAGGCATCGACAAACTTTACTTTTTCACCTGCGCAGATTACATTATTCAAAGGAAAAAAGTCTGCTAAGGGTTTGCAGATATCTCCACCAACAACACCCGTTTCTTTTAAGTTGTCAGGATCAGAAACATCTCCGCGCAAACTAGCATTGTTAAGAACTGCCTTAGCTCTTACTTTTTGACCTTGTGTAAATATATTGGTGCAAACGTCGTTGGCATAGTCCATATAATTTTCAATCATGTCTGGTCTGGGATCGTGTGAACATGAGTTAGAATTGAGGTTGCACCCAAAATTAGGCGCGTCGGCAGGAGGGGTGTCTGAAACGAAGTCTCCCCCAAAGCAACCATCTCTAAAGGGATGGTGAAGACTAAAGTAGTGTCCGGCTTCGTGGGTAAGTGTTCGTCCAACAGAGCCGGAAGTGCCAATGGTTCCCACTCTATCGTGGCGGAGAAGAATTCCATCTTGAAGTCCGGATTGATTGGGATTGGGAAAGAACGCGTAACCCAAAACAGTACCTGTCGGATTATTAGAATTAATCGTTCTAACAGTCCATATATTTAGGTACTTTTTATTATTCCACATACTTAAACCTTTAATGTTGTTGGTAGAAGATGCAGCCGCAGGTGTTTTTACCCTATTAATTCCGTCAGAACACTGTCCGTTAGGATCGACCCTTGCGAGGTGGAATTCAACTTCAAGGTCGGCAGCCACTCCGAGGAATTGCGGTCTTGTATTGTTTGTATCTGCGTTTTTACGACGGAAATCTTCATTAAGCACCCGAATGGCATCCATGATTTGATACCGGGAAATGTTATCGCGTTCATCGGCGTACATAACGTGAAAGACTACTGGAATTCGGTGGATATCTGTTTCAGTTCCGTCTGCGTTTTTGCGAATTTCCGAAGGACTATTTTCTGAAATGTACTGTTGAATCCAGGCTTCAACTTCCTCCTGTGATTGCTGGTATTCCCGGTCGTTGCCGAACAATTCTTCGTGAATTTCATCAGTTCCGCAAACTTCATTTGGTCCATGGGAGTGATTGTGTTGAGCTATAATAGAGGGGGAGGTCAGTAGAGTAAAAGTAGAGGCCATTACGGCCAAGAAAATCTTTTTCATTCTGAAAAATAAAGAATTAATTTAGTTCTAATTGTGGTATAATCCGTAGATCTGCACCTTAAAATTTGGATTATCACAACGAAGTTTTATGTGGTAACGGTCAGGGCTTTCGCGGTAATTCCAAGTACAAATATACGGCAAAAAAAACGTACATAAAAAAAGTTTTTGATTTATTTGTTGGGAAACAAAAAATGATTGTATCTTCGCAGCCCTTTTTAAGGGAGTATATTTTTTTGACTGTAAACAGTTTAGAAACGATTTAATTTCATTGGCGTGAACACTTTAAGTTACAAAACCCCATCAGCCAACTCGGCAACTGTCGATAAGCAATGGGTGGTCATTGACGCTGCCGGACTAACGGTTGGTCGTATGATGAGCCGTGTTGCCTCTATTGTTAGAGGAAAGCACAAAACAAATTTTACTCCACACGTAGATTGTGGAGATAACGTAATCATCCTCAACGCAGAGAAAATTTCTTTCTCCGGTTTGAAGATGGATCAAAAAGAGTACGTGTCGTATTCCGGTTATCCCGGTGGACAGAAGCGCGTTACTCCCAAGGTTTTGATGGATAAAAATCCTAAGAAGATTTTAGAAAGTGCCCTAAAGGGGATGTTGCCCAAAAATCGCCTTGGTCGTGCATTGTTCCATAACGTTCATATTTATGAAGGTGCGGAACATCCACATGAAGCGCAAAAGCCAAAAACAATAACAATATAATAGCCGGACTATGTCATCAACTGCAACCCATGCTATAGGACGCCGCAAGACTTCAATTGCGCGCGTATTCCTTAAAGAAGGTTCCGGAAAAATTTCCGTGAATCGTCGCGATTACAAAGATTATTTCCCAACAGGAACCCTACGCTACAAAGTAGAACAACCGCTATCTCTCGCCGGCACGCTCGGACAGTACGATATTACGGTAAATGTAGAAGGTGGTGGAATTACCGGACAAGCAGAAGCGATTCGCTTGGGTATTTCTCGTATCCTTTGTGAAATTAACGCGGACAACCGCGGAATTTTGAAGCCAGAAGGTCTCCTTACTCGTGATCCGCGTATGGTAGAACGTAAAAAATTCGGACAGAAGAAGGCCCGTAAGAAATTCCAGTTCTCTAAACGTTAATCACAGTTTAGCATCGAAATTGAACAGATCCCGATTGGGCTACTGTTCGGTTGATTTATCAACGAAAGTAAACAAAACAAATACATGTCACACAACATCGAAATCAAACCATTATTGGAAGCAGGTGTACACTTTGGTCACCTTACCCGTAAATGGAATCCAGCCATGGCGCCCTACATCTTTATGGAGCGCGGTGGTGTTCATATCATCGACTTGCACAAAACTGCAGTCAAACTTCACCATGCCGGCGAGGCCATGGGAAAACTTGCCGCCAGCGGAAAGAAAATCCTCTTCGTTGCCACGAAAAAACAAGCTAAGGACGTTATCGCTGATCACGCCAAAGCACTTAACATGCCTTACATCACCGAGCGCTGGCCCGGTGGAATGCTTACCAACTTCGTGACCATCCGCAAGGCGATCAAGAAAATGAGTAACATCGACAAAATGAAAGCTGATGGCTCTTTTGAAACCCTTTCAAAAAGAGAACGCCTTCAAGTAGATCGTCAACGCGCAAAACTTGAAAAGCAGCTTGGAAGTATTTCCGATATGAGCCGCTTGCCCGGTGCCTTGTTTGTCGTGGATATCAATCGTGAACACATTGCGGTTCGCGAAGCACACAAACTCGGAATCCCGGTTTTTGCTATGGTCGATACCAACTCAAACCCCAATCAGGTTGATTTTCCTATTCCAGCCAACGACGATGCTTCTAAATCCATCGCCGTAATCATGGGGCACGTGAGCAATTATGTGCAAAGTGGATTGAGTAATCGCAAAGCGGAAAAAGAAAAAGGAAGTGATAAGGCATCCAAAAAGGCCGAAAAAATGGCCAATACCGAAGCTTAATCCCAACCTTTGTCAAATATTGGTAGAAGGGATGAATACAAATGTTTGTCCCTTTTATTTTTTTAATCAAAACTTTACCTAAATTTTAATTCATCTCATTATGGCAATTACTGCAGCAGAAGTGAATAAATTGCGCAAGCAAACTGGAGCCGGTATGATGGACTGTAAAAAGGCCCTTACCGAATCAAATGGAGATTTTGAAGAAGCCATCAATATTCTTCGTAAAAAAGGACAAAAAGTTGCTGCCAACCGTGCAGATCGCGAAACTTCAGAAGGATGTGCACTGGCCGCCGTGAATTCGGATAGTTCATTTGGCGCTATTGTCGCCATTAGCTGTGAAACGGATTTCGTAGCCAAAAACGACAATTTTGTTGCGCTAACCCAATCTATTCTGGATTTGGCTATGGAGCATAAACCCGCAGATGCCGAAGCTCTTAAAGCTCTTTCACTAGACGGAAAAATTTCTGTAGGTGAAAAGTTGATCGAGCAAAATGGTGTAATTGGTGAGAAAATTGAACTTGCTGCTTACGAAACCCTTAATGCACCCTACGTTTCTTTTTATGTTCACATGAACAACAAGCTCGCAACCATCGTTGGTTTGAACGACGTAGCCGAGGAAGCTGCTAAGGATGTAGCCATGCAAGCTGCCGCCATGAGCCCTGTTGCACTGAACCGCGATTCAGTACCTCAAGAGATCATCGATAAAGAACTCGAAATTGGTAAAGAACTCGCACGTCAGGAGGGGAAACCCGAAACGATGTTGGATAAAATTGCTCAAGGTCGCCTAAATAAGTTCTTTAAAGAAAGTACTTTGGTTGATCAAGACTTTATCAAAGACGGCAAACTTTCCGTAAGCAAGTATCTCGACAGTGTCAAGAAAGGTCTTCATATTGTTGAATACAAGCGTGTGGCATTGGGTTAATTTAACCAATTTTCCAGAACACAAAAAAAATCCGACCTGTTTAGGCCGGATTTTTTTTTAGAAATTATATTCAAATTGTACCCCCAAAGTTTGGTTTCTAAAACCCGTTCCAAAGACTTGCTCAAATGCTGTAGCAGTTCCCGTGGGTGTGGTTAAACTTTGCACCGGTGTAATGCTGTTGCTCCATCGGAAAGTCAAAATTGCGCGTTCATTTAGGTGATAGTTTACACCGAAAATACCACCTAAGTATAATGAGTTGAAACTGTTGGTTGCGGAATAACCATCGGTATTGCGATCTCGATAGGCCTCTCTGAAAATATAACCTCCGGAAAGCATCAGATCTGCACTGATGTGGTTTGAGAATGTATTAGCATCGGAACCCAAATACATGTGATACCTCACGCCTAATGGGATCTCTATACAGTTTAGCGCAATCCTCGCCTGACTGGTAGCAGCAGATGCTGCGGCGTCTTCCACCGGAGCTTCAGCAGCACCTTTTTGCATGTACAATAGTTCAGCCCGAAAATCAAATTGGTTAGTAAAAGGCGAGGAATAGGCCACGCCTGCAGTTAGACCAATTTTGAAAAATGAACCGAAATTCAGATTCTGTTCTCCGCCCGGACCGGCCAAACCACTACCGCCAATTCCTAAAAATCCCGAAAATCCGTGGTGTTGATTGAAGGATTTTTTTTCTTTTTCTTCCTCTTCATCGGTGTAGTAGCCGCGTTGTGATGGGAGTTGAGCGAATAGCTGCAACCCAAAACACAAGCTCAAAAATAAAAATGTACTTTTCCTAATCATTGTTTCATAAATTTGGGGCATAAAATTACAAAATTTTCGGGACATGACGGCCAATAAAGATTTTTATGAACGGGTATATGCAATGGTTCGTAAAATTCCACGAGGCAAGGTGACAACGTACGGTGCAATTGCCAATGCGCTTGGCTCTAAACAAGCAGCTCGAACCGTTGGTTATGCGCTAAATGCTTCAATCACCAAAGGAATCGATTTACCAGCCCACAGGGTAGTCAATAGAAAAGGTCTCCTCACCGGAAAAAATCATTTTTTGGGCGCTACGTTGATGGCGGACTTGTTACGCGATGAGGGTATTACAGTGGAAAATGATCAGATAAAAAATTTTGAGGAGGTGTTGTGGATACCTGAATTTGAAAGGGATTTTGAATTAAATGCATAGTTGTGCATTAGGCTTACGATAAAAACCAATATTATGAAATTAAATGTATTTGCCATTTTAACCACTTTATTTGTGGTTGTGGCTTGCTCCAAGAAAGATGAAAGTCTCCATGGGGTTTGGATGGTGGAGCGGGTGCAGTTAAATCAGGCCTCAGACTGGCAGGGTTCTCCCGAAAAATATCGGTTTGAATTTGGTACTGATAAATCCCTTACCGTGAATTTGGATGTCAATACCTGCCAGACCAAATTTGAAAGTTGCACCTGTGGCAGTATGGTTATTGATCCTATTGGATGTACAGAGGCGTGTTGTGATTCAGAGTTTGCCGTTCAGATGATAGAAATGATGAAAGATGTTGATAGATACGATATTTCATCCGAAGTTTTGGTTCTTGCCGGTAAAGGCAAGATTGAATTAAAACGAAAATAGCAAAAAAAAGGACGGTTCGCGATGAACCGTCTTTTTAGTTTTACAAAGGATTTTTCCTTTGAAGTAATAAGATGTGAGTCCACTCCAAAAAGGAAGTTTTTGAACGAAAGGGACTTTTTGGAGCTGACTCAGATGTTAGTTTTTGCTTAGGTAAGAAGCAACACCTTCATGGGTAGCTTTCATAGCTTCTTTTCCTTCACTCCAGTTGGCCGGACAAACTTCTCCGTTTTTCTCAAAGTACTGAAGGGCATCAACCATGCGAAGGGCTTCGTCAACATTACGTCCCAAGGGCATGTCGTTTACCAATTGGTGACGGACTACACCCTTTTTGTCGATGAGGAAAAGACCGCGGTATGCGACCAACTCACCTTCGGCTTCCAACTGATCTTCGTCGTTGTAGAAGTAACTTCCGGCGAGCACGTCATAGTTGGTGGAAATGGTTTTGTTGGTATCCGCAACTACGGGGTAGGTAACACCCTGGATGCCGCCCTCGTCTTTGGAGAGTTGTAACCATCCCCAGTGTGACTGCTCGGTATCGGTAGAAACCGCGATAACCTCAACGTCGCGTTTGTGGAAATCAGCTAAGCGTTCCTGAAAGGCGTGTAGCTCAGTGGGACAAACAAAAGTGAAATCTTTTGGGTAAAAAAATAGAACAACGTATTTGTTGCCAAGGTATTGGTCTAGGGAGAAATTGTTTACAATTTCTTCTCCATTAATAACGGCTGCAGCTTCAAATGAAGGTGCTTTTTTTCCGACTAATACTGCCATGTTATTTTGATTTTAGATGATTAATAATTCGATGCAAATGTACGGAATGCATTTGGCTTTTTACCCTAAGGCATTGGGAAGATATATTATCAATAGACTAAATCTATTTTAATGGTGAATGGGTTTTTTAGACCGAACTATTTTCGGTATTCGTGGAGGTTTCGTAAGGCCGGGAGTTTTTGGGTAATGGGGTTGAATGTTTAGTCGTTTTGAGACCGAACTATTTTCGGTATTCGTGGAGTTTTCGTGAGACCGAGATCTTTTGGTTCGTGGTCTTTTTTGGTTTGTAAACATTCGGGTAATCGGGTCTTTTTTAGCTGACAATGGACAGTTGACAGTTGACAATGTGGGCGACGAACGGTTTTCGTTTTTTGTAGAGATTACGAGAGCCCGAAACCATTGGGTCGTCGTTTTTATAGTAAGCACAACACACAGAATCAACCCCGTAGGGGTGTTGATGATTATAATAACGCCACAAACACACACGCACCTACTAGCTCCATAGGAGCGACCGAAATAATTGCCCCAGGTTTT
>JAFIEY010000013.1 GCA_020832345.1 Cryomorphaceae bacterium
CCCCAGGTTAAAACCTGGGGCAATTATTTCGGTCGCTCCTATGGAGCTAGTAGGTGCGTGTGTGTTTGTGGCGTTATTATAATCATCAACACCCCTACGGGGTTGATTCTGTGTGTTGTGCTTACTATTAAAACGACGACCAAATGGTTTCGGGCTCTCGCAATCTCTACAAAAACCGAAAACCGTTCCTCGTCCACATTGTCAACTGTCCATTGTCAACTAAAAGAGTCCCGATTACCTTAATGTTTACAAACCAAAAAAGACCACGAACCAAAAACTCCCGGTCTCACGAATCCTCCACGAATACCGGAAAAGGTTCGGTCTCAAAACGACTCAACGCCTAAACATTCAACCCCATTGCACAAAAACGCTCGGTTTCTCGAAACCTCTACGAATACCGAAAATAGTTCGGTATGAAACATTCACCATTTTAAAAACCATTTACCATTAAAAAAACGACACACCAAAAAGATCCAATATCCCAAAACTTCCACGAATAAAGAACCCATGTTCGGTTAAAAAATTCACCATTTTTTGTCCCGTATTTCGTAGGTTTGCGCCTTTATACAATATTTATGCGCTTATCTCAGAGAATACAGGGGCTATCTGAAAGTCAGACCATCGCCATGGCCAAAAAAAGCCGTGAGCTGAAGAATCGTGGTAAAGATATCATTAGTTTGAGTCTTGGTGAGCCGGATTTCCATACACCGGACTTTATTAAGGATGCGGCAAAGCAGGCCATTGACGATAATTTTTCCTTTTATACGCCAGTTGCTGGTTATGCTGATTTGCGGGAAGCCATTGTAAAAAAGCTGGAGCGCGATAACGGTTTATCTTATCATCCGGATGAAATTGTTGTGAGTACCGGCGCCAAGCAAGCCATTATCAACGCCATTATGTGTACGGTAGATCCGGGCGATGAGGTAATTATCCCTGCGCCGTATTGGGTAAGTTATGTAGCTATGGTGGAAATTGCCGGAGGAAAACCGGTTATTATTCCAGCCGGGGTTGAGCAGGATTTTAAAATCACGCCACAGCAACTTGAAGATGCCATTTCACCTAAAAGCCGCCTTTTGTTGTATAGTTCCCCCTGCAATCCTTCCGGAAGTATTTATTCCGAAGATGAGTTGCGAGCTTTGGCGGAGGTCATTAAAAAGAAAGAAGAGCTATATGTCATTTCGGATGAAATTTATGAATTGATTACTTACAACGGTAAAGTACCCAGCATGGCTGCTATTGAAGGTATGCAGGAACGCACGATGGTGGTCAATGGTTTGTCTAAAGGGTTCGCTATGACCGGTTGGCGATTAGGATACATGGCCGGACCAAAGGAAATTGCACAAGCTTGTGATAAAATGCAGGGTCAATTTACTTCTGCAACCAACAGCATCACCCAACGCGCCGCCATTGCTGCGGTAAACGCAGATCCCTCAGCATTAGAATACATGCGAAGTGCTTTTGAAAATCGGCGAAATCTCGTGATTGAGGGTTTGAAGAAAATTCCAGGCTTGGTGGTCAACGAACCCAAAGGCGCTTTTTATGCCTTTCCCGATGTTTCAGCATATTTTGGAAAATCTTACGGTAATCACCATATTGCTAACTCAACCGACCTAAGTCTGTATTTACTGGAAGATGCACTGGTTTCAGTCGTTACCGGAGATGCTTTCGGATCACCAAATTGCCTAAGGTTATCCTACGCAACCTCCGAGGATATGCTAGAAAAAGCCCTGGAAAGACTGACTTCTTCTTTTTTAAAACTTTGGAATGCCTAACACCATGGTGGAGAATTGGTTTGATATTTTTAATCGTGCCATTGAGGATTATCACCTTTTGGATGATGTGAATCAATCGATGCCCAGTGCCTACCCACAGGGTAGTGAATCTTTTTTGCTCTATAAAAAATGCTGGATCGACACTGTTCAGTGGCATTTGGAAGACATTGTCCGCGACCCTGAAATTGACCCGGAAAAGGGCATGAAAATCAAACGGGAAATCGATGCGTCAAATCAGCGGAGAACTGATTTGGTGGAACAACTAGACGATCATTTTATCAATGTTCTCCAATTGCCAGAAGTTCCACCTGCAAGCGCCCGCCTCAATACTGAAAGTTTGGCTTGGGCCTTAGATCGCTTGTCTATCCTGGCGCTCAAGATTTATCACATGGAAATTGAATTCGAAAGGGCGCAAGGGGATCGAAAGACTTTTTTGGAGGCGAAGAGGTCTATTCTTCTTGCCCAAAAGGCGGATTTGTTTCATTCCATTAATGCATTAATCGAAGATGTAAAACTAGGGAGGCGTTATTATAAGGTTTATAGACAGGTGAAAATGTACAATGATCCCAGCTTAAACCCTGTTCTTTACAAAAACACCAAGTCGTGACCATTCTGGTAATCCGACTTTCAGCCATTGGCGATGTGGCCATGCTGTATCCGGAGTTGTATCGCTTTGTACACGCCCATCCCGAGGTGAGGGTCAAATTACTGACCAGAAAATTTCTAATGCCCATTTTTGATGATTTACCACAGGTGGAATGTTTGGAGGCTGATGTAAATGGAAAACACAAGGGTATTGGTGGTTTGGTTCGCTTGGCCAAAGAAATCCGTCCACTTGATATTGATGTGGTTTTGGATATGCACGATGTTTTGCGGTCACAGGTGCTTCGCAGGGTATTTCGTCGTTGGGGTACACAAGTTTTTTCCATCGATAAGGGCAGAAAAGAGAAAAAGAAAATGGTGAAAAAGCGGAATAAACACCGTACTTCCCTTCCCCATTCGGCAGAGCGGTATCGCAAGGTTTTTAATCAGGCTGGTTTTTCTTATCCCATAAATGATGTGCCCCCGATTTCCCCTCGTCCGAAAATATTAAATGGAATAGGGGTAGCCCCTTTTGCCGGGTTTCCCCAAAAACAATGGCCTTTTGAAAAAATAATCACATTGGTCAAAAAGCTTTCAGAATCAGGGGAAAAGGTCATAATGTTTGGCGCCCCGGGAGCGGAAAGAAAAAGACTTGAGCACCTTTGCAATTATCCGGGTGTTTCCGTTGCTGAGCCTTCAGGTGGACTAAAAGCGGAGCTGCAAATTATGGCGGGATTAAGGTGTATGTTGAGTATGGATTCCGGCAATGGTCATTTGGCAACACTGGTAGGTTGTCCGGTCGTAACCGTTTGGGGCGCGACCCATAAGGATGCGGGATTTTCACCCTTAGGTGAAGTTCAGCATATTGAAATTCCCACGGAGGAATTGCCATGTCGTCCATGTTCTGTATTTGGGAGCAAGCCGTGTTGGCGTGGTGATTTGGCTTGTTTGGAACGAATAGAAGTCAATAGCGTTTTTAAGGCGTTAACAAGTTACTGAACTGTCAATTACCATTTTTAACGGATATTTGCCGCCTGATGCTTAATACTCTTCATAAATTTAGGGAAGCCGTAAATCTCAGATTATACGGAAGTAAAGAGCGGGTTGCAAATGTGTTTAACCTGCTGAGTGCCTTGGTTTCTATCATGGTGCTAAGTTCCCTGGTGTATTATTACGGTTATCCGGAAGAGCGTGTGCGAAAGGATGTAGTGGTCGTATTGGTGAATGCTTCCCTGAGCTTTTATGTGTTAAAATACTTTTTGGGCTATGTGTATTCATTTCAGCCCATGACATATTTTCGAAAATCCCGTTGGGAAGGTCTGGCGATTGGACTCATCGTGATCAACAGTTTGAGTATTTTACTGTTCAATATCAATTTGTTGATATGGTTTGGAAAAGTATTTGATTTTCCTTGGTTCAACGATTTTATCATTGGTTTTTTGCAGATTTATTTACTTGTTCTGGTTGGAATGGAAGTCGGGAAATCCACGACCATTTTTAACCGTATCAATATTCCTCCTCCGGCCGTCTTTACACTTTCTTTGTTGTTTTTGATTTCGGTGGGCACGGGTTTGCTCATGTTGCCCGAAATGACGACCGATGGTAATGGCGCCGCCTTTTTTGACGCTTTGTTTACTTCCATTTCTGCGAGTTGTATTACGGGTTTAATTGTAGTTGATACCGGGACATTTTTCAGTCTTAAAGGTCAAGTTGTTATTTTAATGCTGGTGCAGTTGGGCGGCCTCAACATCATCGCTTTTGCAACATTGTTGGCTTATTTTGCCCGTAATGGTATTGGTTTACGATTTCAGTCGGTATTGCAAAGTAGCATGACCGCGAACAACCCGGAAAGCACCGATCGGGTTTTTCGTCAAGTGATGTTGTTTGTTTTCACTTTTGAGTTTATCGGATTTTTCATGGTGTATTTCAGCACCCAAAGTGTTGATTTTTCATCCCAGGCGGAGCATATTTACTTTTCAATATTTCACGCCATATCTGCATTTAACAATGCGGGGTTTGCCCTTATGCCGGAGAGTTTGGCAACGGAAGGTTTTTCAGGTCTGTACGGGCTGCACTGGATGGTGGGGATTTTGATTTTTGCCGGATCATTTGGGTTTAGCAACATTGGGGATATTTTGGGCGTTTGGTGGCATCGAAGGAAAAAAAACCGACCGTTGCGAAAATTGCGAATTGATACGAGAATTAGTATCTATGCAGCGATTGCTCTTTTTTCTTCTGCGTTCTTTTTGATTTTTTTATTGGAATTCGATGGACTGCTTGCGGGAAAAGATGCGATAGGAAAATTGACGGCTTCTTTTTTACAAGCCGTAACCTTGAGATCTGCCGGGTTCAACAGTATTGATATTGGTTCGGTTTCAACCGCTTTGGTGGTGGCATTTATTTTTTACATGTTTGTCGGTGGGTCGCCCGGTTCAATGGGTGCGGGTATCAAAACAAATACCTTCGTTTTGTTGTTGGTTTCAGGGTATTCCATTATTCGGGGTAAACCACGTTTGGAATTGTTCAAATCGACCATATCAACTGATTTATTGCAACGCGCTTTGGCTATTTTTTTATTTTCACTCAGTCTGATTACGTTTGGCATTTTTTTATTAACCATCTTTGAGCCCAATATACCTTTTGTGGATCTTATGTTTGAAGAGGTTAGTGCATTTTGTAATGTCGGTTTGTCAAGAGGGATTACAGCTGAGCTTTCCGCGCCTGCGCGTATTGTCATCATGGTATCCATTTTTGTGGGCAGGATGGGTGCCCTGACCTTAGCTTTTGCGCTATTAAAGCCAAAAAAATATAAAAATTACAAATACCCTTCGGCACACATTACCGTGGGTTAATTTTGCAGCATGAAGGAAACGAAAGAAGTGCGACCATATTCGGATCGCGAAGGAACGAAAAAGGAACAAGTGGCGAATATGTTTGACAATATCGCCCATAGCTACGACCGTCTAAATCATATCTTATCACTGGGAATTGATAAGGGTTGGAGGAGGAAGCTGCTTAAAATGGCGCAAAAAGGAAAGTCGGAAAAAATCCTTGACGTGGCTACCGGCACAGGAGATTTAGCCATTGCGTTGAGCAAATTAAACCCGAAAAAAATCATCGGGGTGGACATATCTAACGGAATGTTGGAAATTGGTCGTAAAAAAGTGGCCAAACGAGTACTCGAAAAGCAAATTGAATTAATTTACGGAGATAGCGAAAATCTACCATTTGAGGATAATTCATTTGACTTGGTAACGGTCGCTTTTGGGGTGCGAAATTTTGAAAACTTAGAAAAAGGCATGCGGGAAATGTTGCGGGTTTTAAAGCCCGGTGGACAAATTTTGGTGTTGGAATTTTCTCAGCCCGAAACCTTTCCGTTTGCACATATTTATAAATTCTATTTCAAATACATCCTCCCGGGTGTTGGCCGATTGTTATCCAAAGATGCATCTGCATATACCTATTTACCGGCTTCAGTTGAGGCTTTTCCCTATGGAAAAAATTTCACGGATGTGATGGATAAATGCGGGTATAAAAATAACGCCATCAAAAAACTTACCCTAGGGGTCGCCAGCATTTACAAAGGGGTAAAACCATCTTGAGAAAGTAGTTCTCGATTATAAAATAAACAGTAGCCCCAGTCGTTTTACATTTCAGTATGCTAAGAAATCTTGTTCTAATTTGTGCTTTCCTTTTCTCCACCACATTTGGTTGGGGACAGATTAGTTCGCAACGTAATCTGCCCAATTACGATAATAAGCCGTATCACTTCGGGTTCTATCTGGGCATTAATTATATGGATTTTCAAATTAGGCATACTGAAAATATAAACGATTTAGAAAATTATATTTCGGCCATCACGCAAACGGTGCCAGGTTACCACGTAGGTATTATTTCTGAGTTATCTCTGGGGAAATACGCCGGACTTCGCGTAAATCCTACCTTTTCAACCACGGTACGCCGAATTACCTTCGATGCTTACAGTCGGAATATCAACCGCAGAGATTTGCACGTTCGTGATATCGAGTCGTCGTTTATCGAAATTCCCATAGAGTTTAAGCTCAAGTCTTTTCGCATCGACAATTACCGGATGTATTTATTGGTGGGGGTGCGCTATAATATTGATTTGGCCTCAAATGAAAAGGTTTTTGACCAGGAATTGGTGAAAATAAAATTCAATGATTTTGCCTATGAATTTGGCGTTGGTTTCGATATCTATTTCGAGTATTTTAAAATGTCGCCCCAAATAAAAGGTTCTTGGGGATTTTCAGATATTTTGGTTCGCGACGATGGTTTGTGGCCACAGGGTATCGATAAATTATTGACCCGGGGTATTCTTTTTGCCATTACTTTTGAATAATGATCAAAGACGTCGATATTGTCATTGCCCCAAACCTGGGTGATAACATGCAGGAAGTAATTCGGTTGGCTACCCAAAAGTGTGGTTGGAAGATTTCTGATGTGCAGCGTGCCGAAGTTATCAAGCGCTCTGTTGACGCCCGTGGAAAATATGCCCGACTTCAGTTGCGTGTGCGTATTAGCGATGCTGAAGAAAACCTCTATCCACTTACAGATTTTTTTTGGCAAAATGTATCCAATTCCCCGGAAGTACTTATCATCGGTTTTGGCCCGGCAGGTATGTTTGCCGCGATGGAACTCATTCAGCATGGATTTAAACCAGTTGTATTTGAAAGGGGTAGTGATGTTAGAAAACGACGACGGGATTTAAAGGCCATTAATCGGGATCATACGGTAAACCCGGAATCGAATTACTGCTTTGGAGAGGGTGGTGCCGGTACGTATAGCGATGGAAAACTCTATACTCGTTCTCATAAACGTGGAAACATCTCTCGGATTTTAGATAATTTTGTGTACCACGGCGCGCACCCGGATATTCGCGTTGATGCGCATCCGCATATTGGAACCAATAAGCTACCGAAAGTTGTAGAGAATATCCGTGAAACGATAATTCAAGCCGGAGGTGAAATCCACTTCGATACTCGTGTGGACGAGATTTTTACTGAAAATGGAAAACTAACAGGGCTGCGGACGGCTACCGGTGAGCGATACCGTGGAAATGCCGCAATTTTGGCTACAGGTCATTCTGCCAGAGATGTTTTTCACCTGCTATATCGTTCGGGAATTAATATTGAAAACAAGCCATTTGCGCTTGGGGTGAGGATAGAACACCCACAAGAAATCATCAATAAAGTCCAATATAGTTGCGACTATAACAATCCCCACTTGCCGCCGGCTTCTTATGCACTTTCCACTCAAGTTCAGGGTAGGGGCGTGTTTAGTTTTTGTATGTGTCCGGGTGGTTTTATCGTGCCTGCATCAACAGCACCGGGAGAAGTAGTGGTCAATGGGATGTCACCCTCCCGCCGAGATGGGAAATTTGCCAATAGTGGGTTTGTGGTTTCTGTAGAACCGGAAGACTGGAAATCATACGGTGAACACGGCCCTTTAGCTGCCATGGCCTTTCAGGCAGAAATTGAAAAAAAAGCATGGGAGGCAGGTGGTAAAACCATGGCCGCACCAGCTCAGCGTATGATTGATTTTGTTTCCGGAAAAAACAGCACTGATCTTAACGAGACTTCTTATATTCCCGGACTTACATCCGCCAACCTAAGCGAAGTTCTTCCCGGGTTTATCAGCCAGCGCATTCGCGAAGCTTGTTTGCATTTTAAGAAAAAAATGCCAAGTTACTATACCAATGAAGCCAATTTGGTGGGCGTAGAAAGTCGAACCTCCTCGCCGGTTCGGATTCCGAGAAATCCTCAGACACTTTCTCATCCCGAGGTGGAAGGTTTGTTGCCATGTGGCGAAGGCGCGGGATACGCCGGTGGGATAGTGTCAGCTGCGATGGATGGAGAAAGGTGCGCCCGTGCAGCGATAACCATAAAAAAAGCCGCGGATTAGGCGGCTTTTTAGCGTACAAATATATATTCTAAATTTTCGATTTATAGGAGTTGAGAATTGAAATAAAAACCAATGGGGGGCCATCCGGATCGGCTGGATCTATTTCGGTTTCCAATTCATAAAGCACAGTCCATAAAGCGTAACCGGAGGCATATTCGTTGTGAACATGAGTTTTGGGTAACGCCATACGGATTGGCATTTCTTTGGTGCCATATACATCGCCCATTTCGTACTCTTTACCAAATATATTCACTGAATCTAAACTAACACCAAGGGGAAAATTAGGTTCTCCAATTAAAACATGACGGTGGGCATATTTTTCCCCATCACTGAAAATGGTTACCGAATCATTGGGGAAGTCCATGGTGAAAACGGTTTCATCATTTAAGTTGGAATTCCTGCCAGGAAATGGAGGCGCCATAAAACTCGGCCCCATATCATGCCTTACCGCTTGAAATTCGGCAAGTAAATAAGATGCAACAAAATAGTTTTTTCCAATGGAGTTTTTGAAAAACTCAACACGCGCATTGACAATTACAGAATCACCTTGGGTTTTGTGAATGTGATTAACGGAAGCAACCGGCGGTTCAAATGGTGGAAACATATCTAAAAACTCGCGATCGGGATCGAGTTCAAAGACATTGGAGTTCATGTAGAAATCAAGCGGCCCAGCCAAGGCAGGCAGCACGTTGTGTATGAAATTGTGATCCGGGTCGTAGAACGCATCACCTTCGCCGGGAATGTGAATTAAGAAATGGTTTTCAATTTCTTCTAGATTTGCGAACCTATGAGCGATCTCGGCATTGATGGATTTGCTCAGGATATCGCCTACATTAATGATGGCACCATAGGTAATGGGCTCTGTGCTTACTTTGTCGATAGGATCTTTCGGTCTTCCGGGGCCTTCATCGTCTTTGTCGCGATTACAGCCTGCGGCAATGAGTGAAAGTGCAATGACGGGTAAAATGAATTTCTTCATGGGTGCTGGTCGGTATTTATGTTTTTCGGTGATGTTAATCTTTCTGGGGCGTAAAAGTACAAATTAATGTTTAGAGTTGGATTAATTTATTTTTTGCGCCTGAAAAAATTAGTCTTTGGTGCTTAAAATTGTTTTAACGATAAAGCTTTAGGGTTTCTTATACAAGTCGATAAATATGGGTAAATGATCGCTATAACCGCCTTGATATCTAAAGCCGATAAAAGTTCGAAATGGTTTTTCTCCGGCGTATTTCTCATCTTGGTGCAGCAAGTAATCGGGACGATATATCAAATCGGGATAATTGTTTATTTTCCAATAACCACCCGCATCTAAGAGGTATTGGGGGACAATAATCTGATCCAAATATCCCCATTTACCCTGATATCTTAGGGTGCCGAAATTGGTGGGTAATTCGCTCATTAAGTTAACCAAAAGTAAGCTGTCTGAAGGCTTTCCCGCCTGAAGGTGTTTTCTCAAACTCACATCATCCCATTCATCGTTAAAATCCCCCAAAATAATAATGGTGGGTTCGTCGAGATTTGAAAGTAGCGAATCGGTTTTTTCTTTGAGCAGGTTGGCTGCGGCAATGCGTTTTGGCTCGGATTTTACCTGACCCCCATATCGGGACGGCCAGTGATTGAAAAATACGTGGAGGGTGTCACCCAGCACAAGACCTTTGATATACAATATATCTCGGGATCGGAAATTGTCATCATCGGGTAAGGTGAGTCGGTGAAAACGCTGGTCTAATAACTTGAATTTTTCGGGTCGGTAAATTGCCCCTACATCGATGCCCCTTCTGTCCGGTGAGTCGCGATGAATGATTTCGTACCCCGCATTTTTGAGTGTTGGATGGTTGATGAGCTTTTCAATAACCAATCTGTTTTCTATTTCACATAAACCCAATAGTTCGATTGGTTCCCATCCGCCCATATTACGAATGACTTTAGCCAGGTCTGTGGTTTTTTTATTCCATCTATAGGTGTCCCAACGATAATTGCCATCAGGGGTAAAAGCTTCGTCCATAGTAAGTGAGTCATCATATACGTCAAATAGATTTTCAACATTGTAAAAACCAATGCGAATGCCTTTGTTTCCGCGAACTTCATCGTGTGGCTGTTGGGCACATGCTTGTAGCATTATTAGATACGTAGCCAAAATGGGATAACAAAGATTAAAGATTGATTTGCAACTAAGGTGAAGGCTTTGTTTTTTTTGTTTTGAGGTGCTCATGATGTTAAAATTTAAGACGACATTGAACTTTTATTTCGTGGAAGTTATTTCCTTCGATGGTGTTTAATCCACTTCCCATGGTGTGTGTACCATGGTGGTGGGTGTTGGCGTAGCGAAGCCAAAGATCGATTTTTTTTCCGGTTTTCCATTTTAGCAATAGATACATTCTTCTTCCGGTTGAAAAATAAGCGGGGATGCTGAAAGCATAAAGCACATCGTGTTCGTAAGCGTATATCCGCGCCGCGTATCCATCGGTGTCAAACAATGCATATCGCATGGTCAGTACCAATGGAACACGGAGAAAATGATATCGCAAATCTTGAAATATCAACCACCCGTTTTGGCTTTCTTCCAGATAATTTCGTCTGCTCATTTCAAGTCGTGATGCAAAAACCCAACGATCCAATTGATGGGAAAAATGAAGCCTAGCACTTCCTCTACTTTCATTGGCTAACGGACGAATGATTTGCTCATTTTCACCATTGATATCCCTGTTTTGCCATCGCAATCGGAAATACACCGAGGTGTTTTTGTCGTGTATGTATTCGGTTTGCCAAAGGTAATCAACTCCTTTTGTTGGAGCACCAGCCTGAAAACGCAACCATTGAAATTGGTAGTGGTCGGCGTAAGCATGGGTTACCCATTTTGAAAAAGGCCTCCACTCAAACCCCAGATAGGTGCCGCGTTCGCCATTTCCCTTTCCGTGTGATTCGCCAAAGGGAGCCATAAATAAGGCGTCGTATTGCGGGGAAAAGTTTCGGTGATGAAGGTTGAAAATGAGCTGTTGGTCAACCTCGACATACACACCATGGGTTTGAGCCCAAGCACCTCGTTCATTTTTGGCAACTTCACCAAAAAACTGCATTCCGCGCAGCACCCACTGATAGTCCATTGATAGGTTTTGTGAATGTGAACCTCGAAATTGATTTTGCCGGTATAGCTGGTCTGGAGGAACAATAGGTGATGCCAGTTGATGGTCAACGGCAGTTATTCCCAGGTGAAAATCTCCAAAGTCCCTTTGAATATTCCCCCCAATGGTTTGAATGGTCAAGCTGTTTTTATTGGCCAGTTCGGTAGGAGTTCGATGTAATCCTGACCACTGCAATCCATTTCTAACTTCCGGATCATTTGAAGGAATGGAAGCATCGAATCCTTTGTTTGAGTAAAATCCAGAAACAGTGGTTTTACCCCATTGAATAGTGGCTGCGGTGCCCCGGAAAAATCGATTTTCATCTGCCCCGGTATAACCGTAAACTCCTCGTGAAAACCGCTGGCTATTTAGGGTCATGGCAGATTTGGAAAACGCCATGCTCGACCAAAGTGCTAGTCCTTGACCAAATTGTGCTTGAAAATCGCCAACCACCAAGCGCTTTAAATGCCCAACATCCATTATGGCAATATGACCCGAGAGAAAATCAAATCCAATGGGGTTTTGCCAAGGTTCTCCGGGATCCTTTTCCAGGGTAAGTCCCATTTGAATATGTCGAGAGAAAGTGAATCTATGGCGGGCAAAAAAACGATTCGGATCTCCTAAATAATGTGTCCCTTGTGATTCTCCGGTCGATTCATACACTCGTCTTCTCTTATATCCCTCCTGTTCGTTTAAGACCCTTTGCCATCGGGTTAGGGTATTGTGCCGCCCGTATTTAAACATCTTTTTCCAGGGAATTTTTTTTGGCGACCCACTTCCAAAGTAGATAAATTCAGAAAGTTGTTTTGCCGTTTCTAAGTCCATCGCTTTTATGGCCATAAGTTCGTATGGCGCCAGTAGTGGGCCGTTTTTTTTGATGTATTGAAGAATGTTGTTGATTTGAAAGGCATTTAAAAATGGAAACTCTGCAAGGGTCATCCGGTCTGCGGTGTTGATGTTGATTTTTTGTTCCCGACGAATTTCTAGGTTTTCCGCAATTTGCACCAAATCACCTTCTTCGGATTCGATGTTTTCCGCAACGGATTCAATTTCGCGTTCAAGTGGAATCTGAGCGTGGACTTGCGCTCCGTATATCATCAGGGAGATAATACAAGTTGTTGATATGATGAAATTTTTACCACACATAGGAAAGACTTAAACCGGGAGACATGCCAATGATAGGGATATAGGAAAAGGAAAAATCGCAAGCGAAACTTTCTTTTTTATACCCAATTCCAAAACTGTTGATTTGGGGTTGATTTCGAAGTCCTGTTCGGAGAAACAGACTTTCTTTAATGGACCATTCAAGTCCTATTCCCGCCGAAAAAGGGGCATCCATAATTTTTATACAGTCTGAGGTAAAGGTCAGTTTATCTGAAAAATAATAGGCCAAACCAATAATGAGTTGCTGCGAAGGACTTTCAGAATGGATGGGGATAAGGTTGCCTGCATTTACGCCAAAGTTGAGTTTTTCATTTACTTCATAATGGAGAAAAATATCCGGTGAAATGGAAATAATATTGTTGTTTTGTTCCGGAATGAAAGTATGATGAAGATTTAATCGTGTGGCTACACTGAATTTTGAGGATATTTTTTTCGCATAAAACAAACGAAAATCTGAGGAAGAAAATGCGCTAAAACCTGTGTGGTAAAGAGAAAATCCAAGTCGGTCATTGTTGACTTTAAATATTCCGCCAACCGTGCTTTGAGATAATTTGTTGACCATGTAGCGATTTTCCCAATCTGTTATGAGCACATTGCGCTGTACATTTGTGGATGCTGCCGGATTGTTGAGTGCAGAAAATGCATCTGTCAGGCCAATGGTATTGCTGCCCATGGCGCGACCTTTTGCGCCTATTTGACAGACACATGAAAAGCTGCAAACAACCAGCGTAAATAGAAAATAATGTCGTTTCATTTTCTTACAAAATTTGAATGCCGCAAAATAATAATAATGTTTAATTTGTACAAATATTTTTTCAAAAAAAATGTAGTACTTGTCTTTACTATGTTTTTTGTTGTTATTGGATTCAAGATTAGGGCACAACAGTATGTGTTTGATGAGGTGGGGCGTGCTCTTGGTGTAAATGTTCCTTTGGTAAATCGTGTTTACGAGGATAAAAATGGATATTTTTGGTTGCCAACTATGGGCGATGGATTGTTGTGGTGGAACGGCAGATCGTTTGTTGAGCCCTATGCTGAGAATTCGCTGTCAAACGATTATGTTCTCGATGTATGTTCTTATAAAAATGATGTTTTCATCCTTACCGAACAAACTTTGGAGCGCTTTGACGGCAGGTTGTTTGTGCCTCTGCAACTTCCTTTTGAGCGTTTTTTGCGTATGCGGGTTATCGATGGTGAAATGTATTTACTCTCTCAGCGTTCGGGAATTTGGCACTTTCAGGATGACACCCTTGTCAAACGCACATCATTTCCCGAGGATGTTCGAATGTACGATTTTCAATTTAAGGGAAATGAGATTTGGCTTGCGACTTCAAAAGGGCTGTGGCACTTGAACGATCGTTTTGAAGTCATTGATAAAATCATGCAAAGCGAATCTCTCCGCGTCCTAAAAGTAATTGATTCATCAAAAATTTTGGTTGGCGGCGAAAATGGTTTGTTTTCGGTTGATCCCATTTATCGCGAATATTATTCTGTGTTTTCTAATGCTGAGGTTCGTGCAATTACAAGCAATGGTGAGGATTTTTGGGTAGGCACCGATGGTGATGGTATTTGGAAGGGCAATTCCAAAGGTGTTTGGATAAATAGAAGAAATGGATTGGAGAATTTACGGATTCGTTCCTTGTACTTTGACAAACTGCAAAGGTTGTGGATTACCACCACAGATGGAGTCTGGGTGATGGCCGGAGAGAATAACCGGTTTTATCCCATTGCAGGCGGCGTTAATCGCGGGTTTCTTTCCAGTAATAATGTACAGTGGTTAAGTAGTTCTTCACGAATATTACGTATAGAAGATGAAAGAGAAGAGGAGGTATTAGATGTTCAGGGCGGCGTTATACTTGCTATTCAAGAAGACGGTGAAGGCAATGTGATTTTTGGTGGGGAAAATGGGTTGTTGGTGCTTTCTTCGGAAGGGAAGCACCTTAGTCATTGGAAAGATGAATTTCCGGATCCCTTTGTAACCGCGATGCACTTTGTGGGAAATACGCTTTTTGTGGGCAGTGCTTCCAGAACCTACCGAATTAGCAACTACAAAAACGCCTTGACTTTTGATGAGGTCTTGAGTGAAGGTGTTTCACATCTGGCCTCATTTTCCGATACGCTTTATGCGCTAACACATACCAGCGGATTGGTTTCCATTAGTAAAAGCGGGGAAATTTCACAAAGGACATCTTTTGCCGGATATTCTTTGAAGGAATTGATGCTAACTTCAATGTCGGTAAATCCCGAAGGAAATATTTGGTTGGGAACATCTAATAAAGGTGGATTTATACGAGAAAATGGAAAATGGTCAAAATTGGATTTGCAGGTTGAATCTATTTTTGATTGGTATAATTTGGGAGATCAAGGGATGTTGGCCACCACGGAAAGCGAGGTTATTGTAGTGAAAAAGGACGGTAGATTTTGGTCACATCCATTTGCATCCACATTTCCTCTGGGATATCTGAACCGAAGTTTTCCAATGGGCAAAACGAAAGATGAGGTGTTTTTTAGCACCAATGAGGGTGTGGTGGTATTGGGGATTTCTGCTTTTTCGGGTTTATCAACTCTACGCACGGAAATTTTTCGTATCGACTTGTATTTTGACTCCCATACCCGTTGGCAGGATAAATCGGGGGAACTGCGCATGGGAAGTGGTGTCCCGCAAGAAATGCAGTTGGCCCATTATGAAAATTATTTGCGCTTTTTATTTGGAACCGCCGAAATACCGTTGCTCTCAGGATTTTTAGAATACCGCTACCGTATGACAGATTTGGATCCCAACTGGATCGAAACCGGGGAAATTCCGGAAGCAGTTTACACCAACATTCAACCAGGCAGGTATATTTTTGAGGTTCAGGCAAGGTGGCCCGGAAACACTTGGGGAGGCTCGGTAGATACCATTTCACTAATTGTAATTCCGCCCTGGTATAAAACCACCATTTTTTATATTTTGGCGGGCTTGACCATATTATTGCTCACCATTGCTGTGGTTCGGTACAGGAGCAGGCAGATAAGTGAAAAGATACGTTTGGAAAATGCGGTTTTAGCCAATGAGCGCATTGCATTGCGGCTGCAAATGAATCCACACTTCTTATTTAATGCCTTGGAATCCATTGGCAATTTTGTCTTAAAAAACGACACTGAATCGACGATGAAGTACCTCAATAGTTTTACGAAACTAATGCGACTCACATTGGAAGCGGGTACAGATAAGGATCACCCTGTAGAAAGTGAGATAACTTTGTTAAAATCGTATGTGGTTTTGGAACAATTGCGATTTAATCATAGTTTTGAGGTGTTTTTTGAGGTTGATGAGGAGATAGATTACGATATTGCCATTCCGCCTATGTTGGTTCAACCCCATGTTGAAAACGCCATCCTTCACGGCCTGCGGTATTTGGAAGGACGACGAGGTGCCTTGTGGATTCGTTTTTTTCTCGAAGATGATCGATTAATGGTCGAAGTTGAGGATAATGGTGTGGGAAGAGCGTATAATCGAGAACAGGTAAAAAGAAAGACACATCGTTCGATGGCTCTTGAAATCAACCGCAAACGAATAGAATTGTTATCTAAATCATTTAACCGCGAATTATTTCTGAAAATTATCGACCTTTACGACGAAACAAACCGCCCCACAGGGACGAAGATTATCATCAGTTTACCAATCATTTATCTTGACGCCACATGATTCAAGCCATTTTAATAGACGACGAAAAAAACGCTCGCGAGAGCTTAAATAAAAAATTGGAATTGTTTTGCCCTGAAGTTTCCATCATTGGGGAAGCCGAATCCATCGATACCGCTCTCGCACTTTTTGAGGAAGCCTGGCCACATCTTATCTTTTTAGATATTCATCTGGGAAATAGTTCCGGGTTTGATTTGTTGGAACAACTTCCTACACAAAGCAAAGATCGTCCGCTTCCGGAAGTGATTTTTATTACCGCCCACGATGAATACGCCATCCGAGCGATTAAATTTTCCGCACTTGATTATTTACTTAAACCCATTGATACCGAGGAATTGGTTAAGGCCATTCGGAAATTTCAAGACAAACACGAAGTTGATAGTCGGGGCAAATCTTATGACCTTTTACTGGAAAATCTTCAAAACATCAACAAACAACCCAAGCGAATTATGATTCCGGCTGGTGATGGTATGCAGATTTTTAAAATCAGTGATATCATCCGTTGTGAATCGAGTAGTAATTACACCTATTTTCACATTAAGGGTGGTACCCGACTTATGGCCTCAAAAACGCTAAAGGAATTCGATAATATGCTTTCACCGTATTCTTTTGAGCGGGTGCATAAATCGCATCTGGTCAATTTGGAATATGCCGTGCGTTATTTGCCCAGTGATGGTGGATATTTGGTTTTGGAGGATGGATCGAGTATTCCGGTAGCCAATCGGAAAAAGGAGCGATTGATGCGTTTGTTTAGGGGAAAATAAACACCTTGGTAAAATGTAAATCTCAATGGGGTTTATGAATCGTTTTGTTTTCCAAGTTTTTCGCGAATTTCCAACAATTCACTTTTGATGTGTTTGAGACGGGCGATGACTTCGGCAATTTTTTCCACGTCGTCTTTTTGGTGTTCGATCACGCGCCTGGCGCCTTCAATGGTGTAACCTTTTTCACGGGTTAAATGGTAAATCAGACGGATGTTTTCCAAATCCTGACGGCTAAACATCCTATTGCCTTTGCGGTTTTTCTTAGGTTGAATGATGGGGAATTCCTTTTCCCAATATCTTAGATGAGATTGATTTACGCCAAACATTTCAGCGACTTCTCCTATAGAGAAATACAACTTATCGGGTGGGAGTTCGGCAGTTTCCCTCATTTCAGACTTAGTCAAAGGATTGATTTTCCTGTGAAGATAGAATAATCATTTGTTCGTACTCTTCAGGTGTAAGGTCGTTGTAGAAAAAGTTGACCGGATTGATTTTCCGTCCATTTTTTATAACTTCATAGTGGAGGTGAGGGGCGGTAGAGGTTCCTGTATTGCCAACAAAACCGATTACTTCACCGCGTTTTACCTTCTGACCGGTTCTAACATTTACCTTGCTCATGTGGCCGTATAGGGTTTGATAGCCATAACCGTGATCTAAGACCACATAGTTGCCGTAGCCAGCCGCACGTTTTCGCGGATCGTTGGAAACAACCCCGTTTCCGGTGGCGTAAATGGGCGTTCCTGTAGGGGCGGTAAAGTCCATTCCGGTATGTAGCTTCTTTATTTTGTGAATGGGGTGAAAACGATACCCAAAACCCGAAGCGATTCTGGTCAAATCTTTATTGGCGATGGGTTGAATCGCCGGAATACTGGCCAACATATTACTTTTGTTTTTGGCCATGTTGATGACTTCGTCAAAAGAACGCGATTGTATATAAGTTTGCTTAGTTAATACATCGAGTTTTTCGGTGGTTTCCTTTACCAGATTGGCATTGTCAAAACCCTCCAACTCTTTATAGCGATTTACCCCGCCAAAACCGGCTTTACGAATGGAAGTAGGAATGGGGTCAGCTTCAAATATTACCCGATAAATATTGTCATCCCGCTTTTGCATGTCTTCGAGAACCAACGAGAGGTTGTCGAGGCGGTTGTTTAAAACATCGTAATGCAGTTGCAGGTTTTCTAATTCCCGGTTAAGTGCTTTTTCTTTTGGGGATTCGACAAAATTGTCGGCTAATACGATTCCTAAAAAGGCAAAAAGCCCCGCCGCCAAAATGAAAATGGTGGTGTTCCTGAATCGATCCCAAGTACTTAGCTCAATCTTTTTATAAGATAAGCTTCTTTGATCGTAATAATATTTGACCTTCGCCATTGATTGTTATTTTCTAATTTTGCGCCTTGTTGTGAAATACTAGTTTCAAGGGTAAAATTACAATTGACAAATGTAGTGATTCCTGAAAGATTGGACAGTTATTCACCATGTAACTTTAAAAACACTTTAATACTTTGAACGCTAACAACTTCTCATCGAATACCATTCGTCAAACATTTCTTGATTTTTTTCGAAATAAGCAACATAAGATCGTTTCTTCGGTTCCTATTGTGGTGAAGGACGACCCAACGTTGATGTTTATTAATGCCGGGATGAACCCTTTTAAGGATTATTTCCTCGGGAATGCTAAACCGGTTGCTCCTCGAATTGCTGATAGCCAGAAGTGTTTGAGAGTAAGCGGAAAACACAACGATCTTGAAGAAGTAGGCGTCGATACTTATCACCATACTTTGTTTGAAATGTTGGGCAATTGGTCATTTGGCGATTATTTTAAGGCCGAAGCCATTTCCTGGGCCTGGGAGTTGTTAACCGAAGTATTTAAAATGGATCCCGACCGCCTTTACGTTACCGTTTTTGAAGGTGATGACAAAGAAGGTTTGGAGCGCGATACTGAATCTGCACAATATTGGAAACAATTCGTGCCGGAAAATAGAATCCTAAACGGAAATAAAAAGGATAATTTTTGGGAAATGGGTGACACGGGTCCCTGCGGACCATGTTCGGAAATCCATGTTGACATTCGCTCCGAGGCAGAAAGAGCGCGTGTAAATGGCGCGGATTTGGTCAACGCAGATCATCCGCATGTGATAGAAATTTGGAATTTGGTTTTCATGCAATTTAACCGAAAGGCGGATGGAAGTCTGGAAAATCTCCCGCAAACCCATGTTGATACAGGGATGGGATTTGAAAGGCTGTGCATGGTATTGCAGGAAAAAGATTCGAGTTATGATACCGATGTTTTTCAGCCCATCATCCAAATCATTGCGAAAATTTCCGGGATACAATACGGCGATGACGAGCGAACTGATATCGCCATGCGGGTAATTGCCGATCACTTAAGGGCTGTGAGTTTTGCCATCGCCGACGGTCAGTTGCCGTCAAATAATGGTGCAGGTTACGTTATTCGTAGAATTCTTCGCCGTGCGGTTCGCTATGCCTATTCAGTACTAAATATTGATCGACCGGTTTTAGCTGAACTACTTCCTACATTAGTGACACAAATGGGCGATTTCTTCCCCGAATTGGTCAAACAGCAAAAACTTATTTCACAGGTAATTACCGAGGAAGAGTTGGCCTTTATTCGTACTTTGGAGCTGGGGCTTCAGCGATTGGAAGAGCATTTGGGTGAAAATTTAGATGTATTGCCGGGGAAAATTGCCTTTGAGTTATACGATACTTTTGGTTTTCCGCTGGATCTTACCGCCTTAATTTTGCGAGAAAGGGGGAAATCTGTGGATGAAAAAGGCTTTGCCGAAGAAATGCAAAAGCAAAAAGATCGCTCACGTGCAGCTGGAAAACTCTCCGTTGATGACTGGATTGTTAAGCGTGAAGGACAAGGCGTTTTTGTGGGATATGATCAACTTCAGGTAGTTGAGTCGACAATTTGTAGATATAGAAAAGTTGAAGAAAAGAAAAAGTCCTTTTACCAAATAGTTTTAGACAAAACCCCTTTTTATCCGGAAGGAGGAGGGCAAATTGGGGATTGTGGTTGGTTGATAGATGCTCGTGGTGAAAAAGTGCGGGTTTGGAATACCCGAAAGGAAAGTGGGTTGATTTTACATTTTGTCAACACCTTACCCTTTGGCGAGGTCGTAATTGCACAAGTAGATGAAGATGCCCGCAAGCGAACCACCGCAAACCACAGTGCAACGCATTTACTCCACCATGCACTGCGTGAAATTCTGGGCACCCATGTTGAGCAAAAGGGTTCATTTGTCGGTCCGGAATACCTGCGTTTTGACTTTTCTCATTTCAGCAAGGTTCAGCCGGATGAATTAAGTAAAATTGAAGCAAGGGTAAATGCATTGATCGACGAGCAAATTCCATTGGGCGAATTTCGAAATATAAGTATGGAGGAAGCCACAGCAAAAGGCGCTCTTGCACTGTTTGGCGAAAAATACGGAGAGGTGGTTCGCGCCATTCAGTTTGGCGATAGTGTCGAGTTGTGCGGTGGAACCCACTTAAACAATACAGCTTATATAGGAATGTTTGTTATTACCGGCGAGAGCTCGGTAGCTGCGGGAATTAGACGAATTGAGGCCATTTCCGGCGCAGCTGTCAGGTCGTTGTTTCATCAGCAAAGGGAAGAGATTCAAACGATAAAAACCATTACGGGAAATCAGAAAAGCCCGAGCGAGGCAGTAGAAATGTTAAAGTCTGAATTAGCCGAGACAAAGGAGAAATTAACCGTTTTTGAGAAAGAGAAGAATAAGGCGCAAGTGGTAGAAATGGAGACTCAATTACGCGAGGTAAATGGTATGCAAGTGCTTATTCAAAAGACTGAACTCGATTCTCAAGTTATAAAAGACCTTGCTTTTTCCTGGAAGCAGAAGTATCCGAATTTGTTTTTGGTGTTGGGTACTTCCCTAGAGGGAAAAGCTGTTTTGTCCATTGCTGTTGGCGATAATCTGGTTGCAAAGGGGATGCATGCAGGCAATTTGGTTAGAGAATGGAGTAAACACATCAGAGGTGGGGGAGGAGGTCAGCCCTTTTTCGCCACTGCGGGTGGTAAATTCCCCGAAGGTTTAGATACGGTTTTGAAATTGGCTAAAGAAATGGTGGGTTGATGGGGTAATAAAAAAAGCTTTAGCATTTCCCCAAAAAAACAAATTCTTAGAGGCAATTATTGTTTTTTTCTTTGGATTAGAAAATTTTGAGATTTAAAACGAATCCCCAAATGCCGCCATACGAACTGCTGCTACAGCCGCTTCGGTACCTTTGTTACCATGGATTCCTCCTGAGCGGGCAAGTGCTTGTGCCCGATTGTCGTCCGTAAGAACACATCCTATGATGGGGATGTCTAATTCGGAATTGAGTATAGATAAACCCTGAAATACGGATTGGCAAACAAAATCGAAATGGGCAGTTTCCCCACGAATAACCGAACCAATGATGATAATGGCCGAAGGAATAGCGCTTTTGGTCGCCATAGATTTTGCTGCATAAATGAGCTCCAGACTCCCGGGCACACGTCTGCGGAGAATGTTACGCTCAGCTACACCGATATCGAGAAGCGCTTCAATTGCTCCTTTTTCTAAATTATCGGTAATGTCATTATTCCAGTCTGCGGTAATAATACCAAAACCTTTGTCCTCAACTGATGGTAATGATTCTTTGTTGTATGCTGAAAGATTTGTGCCTTGAGTTGCCATATTGGTATAAATTTATTGCGACAAATGTAATAATGTAACTGAAATAAAAAAGGCTCGAACACTATGGAAGCATTCGAGCCTTAAATGAAATACACATTGAAATTGATTGCAATCAATTTACAATTATGAGTCTGCTCTAAAAAGTTCCTTTCTGCCAAAATCTTCCTTGTCGGTAGATTTTGGAATCCTCACTTGCTCCGGTTCAAAAATCCCCTCGATTTTGATTGAAATCATCCTTTTTAGCGTGGACTCAATTATTTATTTTCAAGCATGGCAATTAATTTGCCGGCTTCTTGCGCTTCTTCACTTTCGGAATAGTCTTTTTTAAGACGATTGAGATGTTTCAACGCCTTTGAATTGTCTTCCAATAGAATGGCGGTCTGAGCAGCCTTCATCAGGTACATAGGGACAACCATGTTGTTTTTGCTTTTCCTCACAGCCTTTTCGTAATACTCTAAACCCTCTTTTGTTTGGTTGAGTTCCAAAAACGCATCACCTATCGCGCCAATGGCTACTACCGAAAGGATATCGTCCTTGGTGGAAAACTTGTCGAGATATTTAATGGCACTTTTGTAATCACCGAGGTTTAGATAGGCAATTCCGGCGTAATAGTTAGAAAGGTTTGCAGCTTTGGTCATGCCGAAACTTTCCGCAATACCGAGAAAACCCATACTTGAACCGTCACCTTCTAAAGCGGTTTCGAAATTCTCACTGGCGAGTTGCTCCTGCGCCAGATATAATTCGTATTGAGCTTCCTTTTCAAGCGGTTGGAGATACAACATGGTAAAACCAAAATATCCGCCAATACCGACAAAAATTGCGATGAAAAAACCCATCAAGGCAGTTTTGTTTTTTTCTAGGTAAGCTTCAAAATTGGAGATCTTTTGTTCTACATCGATGAGAACTTCATCCTCCTGCTTTTGCTTCTTTTTACTTTTGTATTTAGCCATTGCCAAAATGTTTGTTGTTTTGCAAAGGTATATTAATTGATATACCGGTGTTTTTTAGGTGGGCAAAAATAGGATATTATTTTAAACTTTCGTTGTAGTTTTCTGATTTTAATTTAAACTCGTTCACTTTGGCGCGCTAACAACCCTGTAAATTTTTTAAAATGAAGGATACGAACACATTATATATTAAAAACATGGTTTGTCAACGCTGCGTTATGGCGGTGGAATCTGTTTTGCAAAAACATCACATTCCCTATAATCGCATAGATTTGGGTTGGGTCGAGCTTTCTATGCAAATTTCTGATATCCAAAAGCAATCTTTTTTCGATGATCTTAATGCCATCGGGTTTTATGAAGTCAAAAGTGTAGAGCTGCAGTTGGTGGAAAAAATACGAAACCATATAATTCAAGCTATCCAAAATGAGGATTTAAGTGAAATGAAAGAAACTTGGTCGGAGCGATTGGTCGCAAACTTCCACAAGGATTACAGCACCCTTAGCAAGGCTTTTTCTCAAAACCAAGGCTATACGATTGAACACTTTGTGATCATTCAAAAGATGGAGCGAATAAAAGCCCTCCTACTGTATGGTGAACTTACAATTGCAGAAATTGCGTTTACCACCGGATATAGCAGTTCGCAGTTTTTGGCAACGCAGTTTAAGCAACACACTGGGATGACCCCTTCCGAGTTTAGAAAAAATCACAAGGGGAATCGCAGAGAAATTGATGAAATTTGAGAATAATAAAAACGTATATTTCAATAAAAAAAGTTCGGGAAGTCCTATGTTTATAAAGAACATACCCGCTTTAACATTGATTCCACCTCGATATGGAAGATTTTAGCAGAAAGTGACTTTTCGGAGCAGACTCAACAATTAAAAAACTTCTTCATTCACAATAGGCTTTGTAATCCAAGGTGAAGCAATAACGGTTTTCCAATTTACCCGTTTGAGTTTGGATTGACGCATCACGGTCACTGCATATTTTTTTCGCAGACGATTGGCGAGATACTCTTGTTCTGTTTGACCCGGTGTGGGAATAAGTAATGGACTAACATTGAATGGGTAAATGTCCATCAGGGTAGAATAACCACTGCGACACACCACAACCTTTGATCTTGCAAGCAGGTTGGAAATTTGCCCTGCATCAGCTAAATCGTAAATTTCCCGGTTTGGAAAATTCGTTTCCAAAGGCTTTTTTGAACCGCGAACCAGCACCACCTTTTTATCAAAATCTTTTAATCCGTTGACCAAAAGATTTTCAAAAACACTCCTTTGTGGTTCCGGCCCACTTAAAAGCAGCAATATGTCGATGTCCTTTTCGGGTAAAGTGGCGGGTACGGTCAGGCGAGATAAAAACCCCAAATAGCGTTTGTGAATTTTTTTTGTGCGCCACATGCTCAACTTTCCACTTAATGTATGTTTTCGGGTATCGGGTATCCAAATCTCCTGAAATTTCAGCATATAATTTCGGTGGAAAAAGGTGAGAACTTTGCCCCCTAAACCCCCGAGGATTTTCAATTGATGGGTGATGTAAACGTTTCTACACCAAGAATTGTAACAGCCCAAACGATTGTCGGAAATTATGCGATCAAAATTGTGTGCTTTGACCAATTGATTAACCACTTTATTTTCCTTTAAAATACTTGTAAAAATGGCAGGACCTTTTACGAGCATCATAAACCAAAGGTTGTTTTTCTTTCCGTATTTTATGTTGTAAGGCGGTAATTGATGGAAACTGCAGCCGGGAAATTCACTCTTCAAAACCTCTAAAGCCTCTCCGTCAGAAGCGATGTGTACTTCATGGCCTTTCGCCAACATACTTCTTATGATGGGGGTGCTTCGGGTTGCATGTCCCAAACCCCAATTGAGAACGCAAAACAAAACTTTTTGATTAGAGGCCATGATAAATATTTGTTGGCAAAGATAATTTACAGCTCCTGCATTTTGCCTCAATCCCTACCTTTGTCGCATGGCAAGAAAAAAATTGAGTCGGTTTGAAGAAAACCGAAGTTTTCCGCACGTAATTGAACCCACCCGTGCTCAGGTAGTTGATGGTTTAAATTTGCGCGGAAATTGGCGTAAAGATCATTTTAAAAAAGACGTCCCCCTGGTTGTCGAACTTGGGTGTGGAAAGGGAGAATATACTGTGGCTTTGGCCGAAAAGTATCCGGAAACCTGCTTTGTTGGGGTGGATATCAAAGGCGCGCGAATTTGGTATGGTGCTAAAGATATTGCCGATAAAGATTTCCAAAACGCTGCTTTTTTACGAACAGAAATAGAGCTTATTGACGGCTGTTTTGGCCCCGAGGAAGTTGATGAGATTTGGATTACTTTCCCCGATCCGCAGATAAAACACCGAAGAAGTAAACACCGGCTTACACACCCAGTGCTTCTTGAAAAGTACGCTGATATCCTTAAGCCAAACGGCGTATTGCATTTAAAAACCGATAGTGAATTCCTCCATGGATATACCCTAGGTGTATTGCATAATCACCCTCGGTTCTCAGTGGAATCTGCATATTTCGACATCGATCATCAACTTACCATTAAGGATGATTTACTGCACAGTGTGCAAACACATTACGAAATGATGTTTCGGGAAAAGGGAAAGTCAATTACCTATTTGAAAGCCATCAGAAAAAAATAAGTTATGGAAGAGGAAGCAATGCTTTGGTACGAAATATTGGGGATAGTTCTTTCCATTTTTATAGTAGTGATGTTTGCAAGTGTATTATTTCTGCACTTCTTTGCAGGAATTTTAAATCGCTCATTCGGGTTTGTCGAAATCCTCTATATTAAGTTGACCGGACGCCCATTAATGAAACATTTTGTCCTCTTTAAAAAAAAACTTGAACAAGGCGAGGAGACGATACTTTATAACACTTTCAGGATGTATCGCAAACTTCCACCTGACGAACAAGAAGTTTTTCAACACCGGGTTGCGAGGTTTATGTCGAAAAAGGAGTTTGACGGTAGAAGTGGAATTGATTTAGATAGAAGAAAAAAAATTATCATCAGTGGAATTGCGGTGAAACTCACCTTTGGGTTTAGAAGGTATTCCATGCCAATTGTTCAAAAAATCATTGTATTCCCGGAACCTTTTAAAAACAGCAGAACAGGTAACTTCCACAAGGGGGAATTCAGTGTAGCCCAAAAGCATATTGCATTTTCATGGAAAGACCTCATTCAAGGTATTGAAGATCCGAATGACAACTTGCATTTGGGTTTACACGAGTTTGCCCATGCTTTATTACTTGAACTATTGCACGGACATTGGGCGGATAGCTACTTTAAGCACCGATTTCAGGAGGTTGATCGCTTGATGAAAAAGCCGGAAAACTTTCGCCGTATTTCGTCTCATCCTTACTTTCGGGAATACGCTCAAACCAATAAAATGGAGTTCTTCGCTGTCGCTGTAGAACACTTCTTCGAAACCCCGCTAACCTTTCGCCGTCAACTTCCCGACCTTTACGATATTTTCATGAGAATGTTTAACCTCGACCCGGTAACCTTCAATTGATGAGTCCACTCTAAAAAGGAAGATTTTGGCAGAAAGGGACTTTTTAGAGCAGACTCAATGATTAAATCGAGTTTATCCATAACGGCCAAGTGGCTAGGCTAGAAAGTTCGAGAGCAATGCTTGCGGCCTCGACCTATAGGTATATTGAAAAAAACAATGAGTTTACAATTAGTAAATGACCTTTTTTTCAACCGAGCCTTAAAACCTTCGATAAGGGCAGGCATTACGCAGCTATTGCACTTTTAAGACAAGCACTAAATGCCTTCTTTTTTTAGCTTCTTATACTTAAACTTAGATCCCGCAGTATTGCCCAAACGCTTCCGCTTGTTTTCTTCGTAATCGGAATATCCACCCTCAAAATAATATACACTGGCGTCGCCTTCAAAAGCGAGGATGTGGGTACAAACGCGGTCTAGAAACCAACGGTCGTGACTAATGATTACCGCACAACCGGCGAAATTGTCGAGTGCTTCCTCCAACGCACGAAGGGTGTTAATATCAAGGTCGTTGGTTGGTTCATCGAGAAGGAGTACGTTGCCGCCTTCTTTTAAGGCCATGGCCAGATGAAGTCTGTTGCGCTCTCCACCGGAAAGCACACCTACCTTTTTACTTTGGTCTTGCCCGGAAAAGTTAAATCGACTGAGATATGCCCGCGCATTCACCCTTCTTCCGCCCAGTTCAAACTCCTCGTCTCCATCAGCAATGATTTGGAAGATGTTTTTTTCCGGTGTCAATTTTTCATGGCTTTGGTCAACATAGGCAATCTTCACCGTTTCACCAATGGTAAACGATCCGTTATCCGGTTTTTCGCTGCCCATAATCATTCGGAAAATGGTCGTTTTTCCAGCACCATTAGGTCCAACAATACCAACAATACCCGCTGGAGGTAGGTTGAAATTGAGGTTCTCGTACAATAGTTTATCCCCAAATGCTTTACTTACGTTTTTGGCTTCAATCACATTTGTTCCCAAACGCGGCCCGGCAGGGATAAATATTTCGAGTTTTTGCTCCTGTTCTTTTCCTTCCTGACTGAGCAATTTTTCGTAGTTACTCAACCTGGCTTTGGATTTTGCTTGACGCCCCTTGGGGTTCATTCGCACCCATTCCAATTCTCGCTCCAGTGTTTTCCGCTTCTTGCTGGCCTGTTTTTCTTCCTGAGCCAATCGTTTGGATTTTTGCTCCAACCAACTGGAATAGTTTCCTTTAAAAGGAATGCCTTCGCCACGGTCGAGCTCGAGAATCCAGCCGGCCACATTGTCGAGGAAATACCTGTCGTGCGTTACCGCAATTACAGTTCCTTTATATTGCTGTAAATGTTGCTCTAACCAATGTACTGATTCCGCATCGAGGTGGTTGGTCGGCTCATCGAGTAAGAGTACATCCGGGGTGGAAATCAATAATCGACAAAGGGCTACCCGACGGCGTTCACCGCCCGATAAGGTTTTTACAGGAATATCGCTGTCCGGACAATTTAGGGCGCTCATGGCACGTTCGAGCTCAGTGTCGAGTTCCCATGCGTTTACTGCGTCAATTTTGTCTTGAAGAACCGCCTGACGCGCCATGAGTTTATCCATTTTATCGGCATTTTCATAAACCTCAGGCAAGGCAAAGTCTTCGTTTATTTTATTGTATTCATCAAGTAGGGCAACTGTTTCTGCAGCGCCTTCACGAACTATTTCAATCACGGTTTTATTCTCGTCCAATTCGGGCTCCTGGGCCAAATATCCCACTGTATATCCGGGGGAGAAAACCACATCACCCTGGTAATTTTTATCTATTCCGGCGATAATTTTTAACAAGGTAGATTTGCCAGAGCCGTTTAAACCAAGAATACCAATTTTGGCTCCGTAGAAAAAACTCAGATAAATGTTGTTGAGAACGGGTTTGTTTGCACCACTGAAGGTCTTGGTCAGACCACTCATGGAGAATATTACTTTTTTATCGTCAGACATGGGGGAGGTTTTTTTTAAATTTACAACAATTCGGCTTTGATGGCGTCCACATAATCGAGCTTTTCCCAGGTGAAAAGTTCAATTTCTCGCTCAATGATTTCTTCTTTTCCGTTGTTTAGTCGTTTGAATGTTTTGGTTACTTTTTCGCTTTGACGACCCATGTGGCCATAGGCAGCAGATTCACTGTACATTGGGTTGCGCAGGTTCAGTCGGGTTTCAATGGCGTAAGGCGTAAGCGGGAAAAGTTTCCTTACAACTGTAGCAATTTTTTCGTCACTTAAATTGTTTACTGCGGTTCCGTATGAATTTACGAAAATATTCATGGGCTCTGCAATTCCAATGGCGTAAGAAACCTGAACGAGAATTTCTCTACAAACACCCGCAGCCACAAGATTTTTGGCGATATGGCGTGCTGCATAGGCCGCAGAACGATCCACTTTGCTCGGGTCTTTGCCGGAAAATGCACCACCTCCATGAGCGCCTTTTCCGCCGTAGGTGTCAACAATAATTTTTCTTCCCGTAAGTCCGGCATCGCCGTGAGGCCCGCCAATAACAAACTTACCGGTGGGATTGATGTGATAAATAATGGAGTCATCAAAAAGTGATTGAACCGCTTCGTTCAACTGGGCCTTTACCCTGGGGATTAAAATCTGCACGACATCACGACTGATTCGTGCTTGCATTTCTGCTTCTTCTCCGAAGTCATCGTGTTGGGTAGAAATAACAATGGTGTTAATTCTAATGGGCTTGTTATCATCGCTGTATTCGATGGTAACCTGTGCCTTGGCATCCGGACGGAGATAAGGAATTTCGTCGTTTTCTCTTCTCAATGCGGCCAATTCCATCAATAATCGGTGGGAAATATCCAGGGCAAGAGGCATGTAGTTCGCGGTTTCTGAAGTTGCGTATCCAAACATCATTCCTTGGTCGCCGGCACCTTGCTCCTCGGGATTTCCTCGATCCACCCCTTGGTTGATGTCGGATGACTGCTCGTGAATGGCCGAAAATACCCCGCAAGAATTTCCGTCAAACATGTATTCACTTTTGGTATAACCGATTTTGTTAATGGTGTCGCGGGCAATTTGTTGCACATCGATATAGGTGTTTGATTTCACTTCCCCGGCTAAAACAACTTGACCGGTAGTAACCAAGGTTTCAACTGCAACCTTACTGGAAGGATCAAAAGCAAGAAAATTATCGAGAATGGCGTCGGAAATTTGATCGGCGACTTTATCGGGATGTCCTTCTGATACGGACTCGGAGGTAAAAAGATAGGGCATTTACTCGTGTGTTATTTTTGTTAATAATCATCTTTCAAACTGTGAAAAATAATGATTTTGACCAATCAATCTGAAAATGAATGCCTTGCAGGGTAGCTGCTTTAGCATTTTTTATGGTGGTTGCAATCAGTCAAATCTTTCCACGGGGGCGGCAAATGTACATAACAGCGCAAAATATTTTGAGGGTAACTTTCATCACCTAAATGACCACTTAATTTTTGTAATATTGCAAAGTAAACTAAAGACAAAAAAATGATGATTATACGAAAGCTTGTTTTTGCGATGACCATTTCTTTTATGGCGGTTTCCTGCACGGGTCAATCTTCTCAATCCATGGAAAACAAAAACGTTGACGAGGTCGTGGAGTTGGAAAAGGAAAAAGATGTTTTACTCATTGATGTGCGAACTCCAGGTGAAGTTGCCTCCGGATATCTCAAAGGAACAGATTATTTTTTTGATATAAGTAATCGTGATTTTGAAAAGAATATTGAAGGTCTCGACAAGAATAAAACCTATGTGGTTATTTGCCATAGTGGCGCCAGAAGCAGTAAAGCGGCAAATTATATGTTGAAAAATGGCTTTACCCGAGTCATAAATATGTCGGGAGGAATGCGGGTTGTAAAGAATAACGCGTATATCACCAAATAGCCCAATGCTTCACTGGTTGCGCGAGCACGCCCCGGGTTTGGGGCTTATTTTATTTGTTGGTTTAGGATCTCATTTAGGCGCCGACTATTTGCCGGGGGTAAATGGTATTATGCTCGGGTTATTGCTCGGTATCGCTTTGGGTAATATCATCTCACTCCCCAAAAATTTTGAAAAAGGCGTTGGATTTTCGAGTTCTAAGGTACTTGAATTCTCCATCGTGATGATGGCTTTTTCCATCAATTTTGGTCATTTTGCCAAGTTGGGATATGGAAATCTTTTGTTGGTTGTTCTGGTTATGTTGGGGGTTTTATTACTCACTGTTTTTTTGGCCAGAAAATTAAACTGTCCCGATTCAACCGGATTTTTGGTTGGATTTGGAACCGCTATTTGCGGCTCCTCAGCAATTGCTGCTGTAGCGCCCAGTATAACTAAAAATAATGCAGACATCGGAATTGCCTTTGCCGTAGTAAATCTCATGGGAAGTCTGGGGATGATTGCCATGCCTTTTGTTTTGTCTCTGTTTCAATTAACCGAAATTGAAAATGGTGTAGTGGTGGGCGCCTCCCTTCACTCCGTAGGTAATGTGGCCGGTGCTGGTTATGGAATGGATAAATTGGTTGGCGATACGGCAATTTCCATTAAAATGGCCAGAGTTGCACTCCTTTCGCCCGCTGTTATCTTTTTTACTTTTTTGGTCAATCGAAAAAATGCCGGTAACTGGAAAGATCACTTTAAACTGCCTTTGTATTTATGGGCGTTTATCGCCGTGACTTTGATGACTACATTTTTGCCCATTCCGGAAAATTTTATCCAAACCATGAGCAGTGTGGCCAAGCTCCTTTTGACTTTTGCCATGGTCGCAATAGGATTTAAGGTGAGTTTTAAAAACTTGTATCAATCCGGACGAAAAGCCATGACTTTTGGGTTGGTGATTTTCGGGGTTCAGATTATTTTGATTGCCATTTTCATGGTTGTACTATAAAATAATAAATCGACTCCAAAAAGGAAAATTTTGGCAGAAAGGGACTTTTAGGGGCAGACTCAATAATCACTTTTTAACTAAGAGCTTTTTCGTTTGCAATATTGATCCTTTTTCATCGCGGATATATATGAAATATACGCCGTTGGACAAACGATCTACGTCCAGATTTGCTTCATTTTGACCAGTGGAAATTTGCGCCTTTTGAATGATCTGGCCAGCGATATCGACAAAGGTAATGTTTTGAGAATCGGGGTGTAAGTTTTTAATACTGACCTTTGATTGGGCGGGATTAGGGAAAATTACCAAAGGAAAATTATCGGATATTTTTGTGGAAAAAACTTCGTTATCCCAAAGGTCAAACCGCTCGCTTATTTGATAAAAAATACCGTCGTCGGCTTTAAATAACAAACGGCCCTGAGCGGTGGTGGGTGTATTGCTTGGAAGATAAACGAATGCAAATCCAATATTTGCGTAAGTTCCCAAAAATTGGTCAAAGTTTGCCCCGTTGTCGAAACTGAGCCAGATGTTAATTCGTTCACAGGATATGGGTGCTTCGTCTGTGTTGCCAGGATCCCAGGTAATTAAATTTAGGGCACGGTTATAAAGTCCCTCTCCACTATTGAGGGCCAATATTTCAAAGGGTTCGTCACCTACGGTATTAAAAAAAACATTCGACCAGGATACGGCGCTACCTTGGGGATTATTGTCCCGAACTGTGACGCGAAAATTGAGGCGTCGCGGAGCAAAAATCAATCTTTCACCAAGAATATTTACGCCGGACAGTACAGTACTAATTCGCGGAAAATATTGAACCCCCTCTGTTGAAGGTGAAAAACTGCGATATACCGGGCCTCTGTCTATGGTCGTCGATTGGTTGGCTGGCCCCAAATCATATTGTTCCCAAGTATAAGTCAACGGATCGCCTTCAGGATCAGTTGCGGAAGCGGAGAGGTAAAAGGGCGTTAAAATAGGTGCGTATTGACTGGCAAGTGATGTCGTAATGGTCGCGGCCTGGTTGCCGGTAGAAACCTTGGCTGCACAGTTGTTTCCGGCGGCATTAAAGGCAAAATTCGTGATTTCCCGAATGGAGTGATGGTGGAAGTAATCGTCGGAATTGCTCTGAAGGTTTGGGGGGCATATCCCGGCATATCCCATAATTGTTGACGCACTAAACGGTTCGTAGGCAGATTGTCCCGACCTGTTGCAACTGTTGTTTTGGGTATGGCGTGCTCCAAATTGATGCCCTATTTCGTGGGCGACATAATCAATATCGAATGGGTCGTTTATTGGACTCTGAATACCGGTAACGCCTCTCGCTTTCTGGGTAGTACACACCGAGCCAAGTGAAGCTAACCCGCCAGCGCCAGTGGAAAATACATGTCCAATATCGTAATTCGAAAACCCTATGCTTCCATTGATGACTCCGGGATTGGCATTAATCATTTGGGTCGCACTGCTATTGTTGTAGGGGTCGGTTGACGGATTGGTGAAAATTATAGATGCATTATTTGGAATCAATTCCAGTGTAATGGCAGCGTCCGTTTCATAAACAGAATTTACCCGGTTAATTGTCGTGACAATTGCGGCAAGGGCACTGTTAACCGTCCCACCGTGAAAAATCGTGTATTCCCCGGTAGCAGCTACGGCAATTCTGTATTTGTTGAATTCATTTTCAACGAAAACATTGGAATTTTCCGCTGCCCCATTTGTCATTTCCGACAAATAATTTTCCATGGAATCCGCATCGATCAAACAAGCGTGGTTAGCATTTCGCAACAAGTTCTCTCGTTTGTAAAAAGTGCGTAAATTATGGTTGTCTAAATTTACAGGGTCAATATACAATTTCTCAGAGGGTGTATTGATGACGGCACGAAAACCAAACGCCGGACTGTAGTCGAAGTAAATTACGGCTTGGGTTTTTTTGTCATAACCTTTTCCTGCAAAAATTTCCGGAAACTGATTTTGCAACTCCGGATGCATGCAGTGATTGGTTAGGGGAGTGAAGGAGTAAACCCCATTTTCTGGTGTATGTATATTAATGCTATAACCCTGTTCTTCTCGTGCGAATTTTTTTAGGTTGGGGATGTTTTCCGGTTTTTCGGGTAGGACAAGGAAATAGTTGCTATTGTTCGGAATGTACAAGGAATCCCCCACACTATAGTTTTCCATTTTCTCTACATAAAAGTCTATGGATTGCCCTGATAGGAAAAAAGCCAAGAGCGCGAAAACAATGATAAACTTTAGCCGCATGAATAGGTTTTTTTATGTGGGGATGCACACTTATTTTTACCCCTCAAAAATACGAGCCGGACGAGGATTACAATCTTCGTTAAAACTATAAAAATCAGAAATATGAAAAAGCTCTTGGTGGCCAATCGCGGAGAAATAGCCTTGCGAATAATGAAAACTGCACGCGAAATGTGCATAAAATCAGTTGCGGTATATAGTGAAGCGGATGCCACTTCTCCACATGTTAGGTATGCAGATGAAGCCGTTTGTATAGGTCCGCCGGCCTCTGGAGAATCTTATTTACGGATTGATAAAATATTGCAGGTAGCCAACGATACCGGTGCAGATGCGATTCATCCGGGTTACGGCTTTTTAAGTGAAAACCCTGTATTTGCTGATGAGGTGCAAAATGCGGGTTTTATTTTTATTGGGCCAAATGCACATTCCATGCGAACCATGGGCGACAAGTTATCAGCCAAAGAAGCTGTGGCAAAATACGGTATTCCCTTGGTTCCTGGTTCTGATGGGGAGGTTTTAGACCCAAAGCTGGGTAGAGAAATTGCCATGGGTATTGGATACCCGGTTTTAATCAAAGCATCTGCCGGTGGTGGTGGAAAAGGTATGCGCATAGTATATGAAGATGCGGATTTTGAAGAGCAAATGCAATTGGCGATAAATGAGGCAAAATCTGCATTTGGAAATGGAGCCGTTTTCATAGAAAAATTTGTTGAAAAACCCCGACACATTGAAATACAAGTACTTGCTGACAAACACGGCCATGTTGTGCATTTATTTGAGCGGGAGTGTAGCATTCAGCGCCGTCATCAAAAAGTAATAGAGGAGGCGCCGTCATCCGTTTTGACCCCAGAATTGCGCAATGCAATGGGCGAGGCCGCGGTAAAAGTTGCCAAAGCCTGTGATTATGTCGGGGCGGGAACTGTAGAGTTTTTAATCGATAAGGATTTAAAATTTTACTTTTTGGAAATGAATACCCGATTGCAAGTTGAACATCCGGTGACCGAACTCATCACGGGATTGGACCTTGTAAGGGAGCAAATAAGGGTTGCCAGAGGAGAGGAATTGGGATATGCCCAGAATGATTTACGCATTTTTGGACACGCGATCGAGGCCAGAGTTTACGCCGAAGACCCAACTGAGAATTTCATGCCTTCAACCGGAAAACTTGAGGTTTATCGCCTTCCAAGTGGCCCCGGTATTCGCGTGGATGACGGTTTTGAAGAAGGTATGCAAGTGCCCATTTTTTATGATCCCATGTTGAGCAAACTCATTGTATATGCGCAAAATCGCGAACAGGCAATGGACAGAATGATTCGCGCTTGTATGGAATATGAAATTCAGGGGATTCAACACACCTTGCCCTTTGTGCGTTACGTGATGCAACACGAAGCTTTTAGAAGCGGAGCGTTTGACACCAACTTTGTGAAAGACTTGTTCAATCCCGAAGACCTGATGCAAATTGACGAAGACGTGGCGGAAGATGCGTCATTGATCGTGGCACATTTGTTGAAAAATCAAAAGCAAAACTCGCCCGTAAATCATGAACAAAATCAGCATGTTTCGGCCTGGAAAACCAACCGCAAACAATAAACCTCAAATCTCAAGGCCATGGTCCGCTACCTTTTGGTTGTGGATCATGTCGCTATTTCTCTTGGTTGATGTGTCCGCCCAGACACAGCAACCAGATTCTATTTTTTCTTATCAGGAAAAAAACAAACGCGATATGTCCCGTGGTTTAATAATTGACGGGGACACCATTTCTCTATATGTGCTCGACGAAGTATTGCTGCTGGAAACCCCTACCTTTGACAGTGATGAAGCGCGTCGCAGGTACAATCTTCTCCGCAGGAAAGTAATCAAGGTTTATCCCTATGCGGTCATTGCGGGAAATAAAGTTGACTCCCTGAATTTTGCCTTGTCATTAATTAAAAAGAAGCGACAAAAGAAAAAGTACGTCAAAGAATTTCAAACTTATCTGGAAAATGAATTTGCAGATCAATTGAAGAAGCTTACGCGCTCGGAAGGGCAAATTTTGAGTAAACTGATTTTTCGGGAAACCAACATGACTACCTACGATTTGATCAAAGATAATCGAAGTTTTTTGAAGGCATTTTGGTATAATACCATGGCCAATTTTTATGAAATTAGTTTGAAACGACCTTATGCCCCGGAAGATAATGAGGAGGATAAATTGATAGAAATGATTCTCCGTAAGGCATTTATAGAAGGTCAACTCAAGGAACGAACACAAAAGGAGTTTACTGAAGACGACTTTCCAGAGCTGCTGAGATAAGCACATAAATCCCTTGTGCGCTTAAGACCTGCCACCTATTTTTGCAGGCCTATAAAACAATAATTTTCTTCACATGAGTGTACTCGTAAATAAAGATTCAAAAATCATCGTTCAGGGATTTACCGGAAAGGAAGGAAGCTTTCACGCTTCACAAATGATAGAATACGGAACCAATGTTGTTGGTGGAGTTACCCCCGGAAAAGGCGGACAAACCCATCTCGATCGTCCGGTTTTTAATACCGTTGATGAGGCCGTTAAAGAAACCGGTGCCGATGTTTCCATCATTTTTATTCCACCTGCATTTGCAGCAGACGGAATTATGGAAGCGGCCAATGCTGGAATTAAAGTGATCGTTTGTATCACCGAAGGCATCCCCGTTAAGGACATGATTAAGGTAAAAGAGTATCTCAAGGCATTTGACTGTACACTTATTGGTCCTAATTGTCCGGGTGTAATTACTGCGGATGAAGCCAAAGTAGGTATCATGCCGGGCTTTGTTTTCAAAAAAGGCAATGTTGGAATTGTATCCAAATCGGGCACACTTACCTACGAAGCAGCCGATCAGGTTGTAAAAGCGGGTCTTGGTATTACCACCGCCATTGGAATTGGTGGAGATCCAATCATCGGTACACCTACACTTGAAGCTGTGAAAATGCTTATGGAAGATGAGGAAACCAAAGGGATTGTTATGATTGGTGAAATTGGTGGAAATCTTGAAGCCTTAGCGGCGAAGTGGATTAAAGAAAACGGCACAAAACCCGTTGTCGGATTTATCGCCGGGGAAACTGCACCTGCCGGACGTACCATGGGACATGCCGGAGCAATTGTTGGAGGCGCAGAGGATACTGCCCAAGCTAAAAAGACCATCATGCGAGAATGCGGTATTCACGTCGTTGATTCACCTGCCGATATTGGAACTAAAATGGCAGAGGTTTTAAAATAAGAGTCTGCTCTAAAAAGTCCCTTTCTGCCAAAATCTTCCTTGTCGATAGTCTTTTGAATCCTCACTAACAGCTGGTTAGCTGCGGTTCAAAAATCTCCTCTATTTTGATTGAAATCATCCTTTTTAGAGTGGACTCAAATTTTTTTTTTTTTTGCATCATTTTTATATAAAGCCGAACTCTTAAATCAAGGGTTCGGCTTTTTTAATGCGTAATATCTTTTTTCATTGTAATTTCGCAAGGCTTTCAGTTCAACCTAATCATTAATTACCCAACCATGGCAATATCCGGTTCTCAAGATCAACAAAGCACCATTCAGAAATACGAAATTGAAATAAAAAAGCTCAAAAGGGCAGAAGCTGAACACAAATCCCGTTTATACGGTGTGAAAGTCACCGCTTGGTTGTTGGGCATTCTTTTGTTTCTGGCCTTTGGTTTTATCGGGTATTTGTGGTACGATAAGGGTCAGTTGTTCGGAGCTGAAGGCAGTCAGCCCAGCATCGTGGAGGTGGTAGATACGGTCGAGGTACAAGTGCCTGCAGAGGCAGGATCTCCATGGAGTAAGGGTGTGTATTTTTGTGTGCAAATTGGAGCTTACAAAAAAGTGGACTTATCGCTTTATTCCGAAAAATACACTTTTTTCCGTTACCATCTACGGGATGATCTTTACAAATACACACTGGGAATTTTCTCCACCTATGAACAGGCGCACGCCTTTCGCAGTGAGTTGATTCGATTGGGTTTAAAAGATGCCTTTGTTCAAGCCATCCGCGATGGAGAGCCGGTCGATATTCGGGAGGTTATAGAAAAATAAGGTGAAATTGCCAGCCGTATAGGGTGTTGTATTCAACTGCCGGCGCGGGCATTTTTAGCAAATTCAACCCTTCTAAAAATCCTTTAAGCCAACGACTTTTGATGGGAAGAGCAGCGAAGTCTATATCCGGTGAAATAAAAAACTGACGATAGCGGGTTAATTCCGGTGCCGGCTGTCCGTAGATGAAACGCGGGTTTTCAAATTCTCCCAACATACCGCCTGCGCCATATCCAAAGGCGATGCTCAACCAGTCTGGGATGGCTTCATTTCTCCATATTCGATTTACATTTATGCTGAGCCAATAACTTTGCGCATTGTAATCCATAAACAAATTCTCTACAACATTCTCACCCAAAGCACGTGGTCGCATCGGTGCATATTCCGAGGGGGCAAAGGAAAATTTAAATTTAATGGGTTGTTCGTCAAAAAAGTGTTCCTGCGTCATAAAGAGTACCGAACCAGCTGTGTTGGCCCAAACATCACCCCATGAGAATCCGTACCCCTCATAAATTCCGTCAAATATTTCGATGGGGAGTTGCAGAAAGAATCCGAGCGTTCCCCCATACCACAGGGCTTTCTTTTTAGAAACACCACTCCACCTTAGGGCATGGTATCCCGCCCTACTTTGGTGATAGGCAACATAACCATGCGCCCATTTGTCCATTTGTTTCCAACCGGCATTGTCATTGTAAAAAGTAAAAGGCACTCTTTGGTGATCCCGATACCAAACCTCAGATAAGTAATACATCCCGCCAATGTAAAAAGTGCCGATTGTTGAGGTTACAATAGCTAGGCGAGTGCCATTGATTTCACTTGAATCGGGGGCTAATTTATTGGAGTCGTGTTTTATGGAGGAGTTGGGCGAAAATGAAAAAGAGAAAACAACACTAAACAGAAAACCGATGGGTGTTTTTTCCAAATTTATTTTTTTTTT
>JAFIEY010000057.1 GCA_020832345.1 Cryomorphaceae bacterium
TTAATGAGCTCAATAAATACTTTTTTATCATAATTCAAATTTGATTAATTGCTTGATTTCTTATGTGTTTTAGATTTATAAAACCCGTTTTCCTTTAAAGTAATCCTTCACCATTTCGTCACTTTTATTCCAACTACATGAATCAGCAGAAGAATTCCCTGTGAATGGGTAGTGTTCAAACTCTATTTCCAACTCACCAAACTGATTTACCCACGCAAATCCACGCGCCTCAAAGCAACAATAATAGTCATGGTAAAAGTTGAAATACATAAAGTTATAACCATTTGTTCGCGCTACACTTATATACTTCCCGCCACAATTTGGAAAGAGATTATCGATTTGAGGCCTTTTGTTTGAATCAATTGGAGTAGGGTCATTTGGGTGAAAATTATAAAGTTTAAACTCTACAGTAATTAACTCATCGGGATAATTTCTTTTCCGACCCTGGTATTTTCCTGAGAAAGGTGAGTGTTTGGGGCGCACGACCACAACATTTTTTGAAAAGCTCACCTCATCCTGCGCATCGGGGTCACAGATGCGATCTGTTTTTTTTCGCACAGTAAGTGTTACAGGAACTGATGTTCCGCTGGGCACGTCTCGAAATCGTAAGGCAAATTCTCTTTCGCGCCATTCTCGGGGATCGTTTCCAACTGTCCAAATATATTCATCGGCTTCATCAAAATCTGCCCGAAATAAAACAGGGGAAGTATCCAATACGGTATCTGCTTTGATGATACGCCTTTCTATACCTTCAAGCCACGGCCCAAAAGACACATTTTCATAATATGAAAACTCGGCAGATAAATCTTCAATTCCACAACACGGATCATAATTATCACATTCCTTATTACACGGGTCGTCGCATTTGCGGCAACCGGAAATGAAAATGACACAAAAACCAATAAGTAGTAGGGCTTGGCGCATGCTAAAGTCTATTTTGAAGATTTGATATTGTTGAGTTCTTTTTGCATCTCAATCACCCTCAAAGTTAGTTCTTCAATTTGACGTAGCAAAATGGCATTCATTTCAGCCAGATCCATGCCGTCTTCCGCTACTTCTGCTTCGAAAGGTACGTTGGGTAAGTGCTTGTGTTCTGTGATGTATGCCTCCAACTCCTCAATGGTCATTAGCTGGTAGTCGTCTTCGAATACAAAATCTGCCCAGCCGTTGGAGGCAGCAATGTCAACCCGAACTTTTTCGGTGCGGATGCCGTCTTCAACATAAAGTTTATATCCTCCGGGATTGCTACCATTGAGGTCTCTACCAATAAATAACTCACCGGCATTACTAAATCTAAATTTGTCTCCAGTACCAGAATTAATTCTTGAGTCCACGCCAAAAAGGATGATTTCAATCAAAATTGACGCGGAGGGGATTTTCGGGCAGGAGCTAAATAGCTGTTAGTGAGGACTCAAAAATCTATCATCCCTTTCAATTTTTAGATTTCTCCGTAATCAATAGATGTTAAGAAATTTCCCCAAAACCACTAATTTGTTCGCAAAATTCGGTGATAGGTCGTCTCACTTTTTAAAGCTTGAATCGCCGCGTCGATATAGGATTCATTGTGCAAACTCAACCTTGTCATGGTGGTTCGGTCAAAAACCATTAGCAGTATTTGTTGTTTGATGTACCTGGAAATAGGCGCCATATCTTTTTCGGAAAATCCATCGCCAAATACTGATGTTACGATGTGCTTGTGGTCGGCATGCCAAATTTCTTCCGGGCTTTGTCGGGCCAAACTATCATAATGAATTGCGACAAACCTATACAGGGTTTGCAAATGCGCTTCAGCTCCTAAAAACTGAAAAGCCCCGGCGCTATAATGTGCGGTGTCCCTCGGCTTTTCAATATCCGGTCGGACACCTCCTCCGCCGTAAACTATCCGCTCATTGCGGGTTCGGTACATGGGTATGTCCTGATCATCTTGATCCGTTAAATTTTGTCCGCTGTGGTACCGCGATATGATTTCGTCCTGGTATGCATCGAAACCATTTTCGTAAGATTTTTGAATGACCCTTCCCGATGGCGTGAAATACCGCGAGGTCGTGAGTCTGACTTTGCTGCCATCGGGTAGCGCTATTTCTTCCTGTACCAAGCCTTTTCCAAAACTCCTCCGGCCAATGATTAAACCACGATCATTGTCCTGAAATGCTCCGGCCAGGATTTCGGAAGCCGAAGCCGACCCCTCATTGATCAAAACCACCAGCGGTATGGACGTATCCGGATTCCGGTTTTTATTGACAAAATAATCGCGGCGACCTTTGTTATCTTCAATATAAACTATAGTATCGCCTGTTTGGAGAAACAAACTCGCCAACTCCACCGCCTGATTCAACAAACCACCGGGGTTGTCGCGCAGGTCAATAATCAAACCCTTCGATATTTTCCCGCGAAAATCCCGGTAGGCACTTTTAAATTCGGAAAGGGTGTTTTCGGAAAATCGGCGCAAACGTATATATCCCACACCATCGTCAGAGACAAAAGAAACGTCCACACTGGGTATCCCCACTTCATTGCGGGAAATCTTTACCGGAAATGGATCGGAATAGCGATAGATTTCCACCTCTACTTCCACGCCTTTTGGGCCTTTTAACGAACGGATAATGGTTTCGTTGCGCACCCCACCACCACTTAGCACGGTGGAATCTGCCCGCAAAATGACATCCCCTCCGCGCAATCCGGCTTTTTCTGCAGGACCATTGGGCACCACCGAAAGCACCCGAACACTATCTTCTATCAGACTAAATTCGATACCAACCCCAAAAAACTTACCCGAAACCGACTCCCTCGACCGTATAACATCATCGGCGTTGAGATAGGCAGAATGCGGATCAAGATTGTGAAGCAAATCGGAAATGGTTCCCTCAAGCAGGCTATCCACACTGCGGGCATCTAAATGGTGCTCCTCGATAAGCTGCAACAAATAGGCAATTTTTTTTACCCGAAGCGATCTGTCTTCCGGTTGCAATCCGCCCCCACTGTTTACGCCAATATAAAAGCCCAATGCAATGCAAAGACCCAAAAGCAGGGGGACAATTTTTCGTGTATTAGCCTTCATGTTGATTTTTTACTGGGTGCATTCTTCTTGCAGATTGTGAATTTGCAACAATTCCACACCGGCCTTCTTCAAGAACGATAAACCCGAATTATCCTTGTATTGTTCTAAATAAACCAAGCGAATAACGCCTGCTTGATGAATTAACTTCGCGCAATCTTTACAGGGAGAATGGGTTAAATACAGGGTTGCTCCCCTACACGAATGGGTCGAACCGGCTACCTTTAAAATAGCATTGGCCTCTGCGTGTAACACATACCATTTTGTGAGTCCTTCTTCGTCCTCACAATCATTTTCAAAACCCGAAGGCGTTCCGTTGTAACCATCACTTATAATCATGCGATCTTTGACGATTAGCGCACCCACCTTTTTTCTGTTGCAATGAGAAAGCTTAGCCCATTCTTTGGCCATGCGCAAATAGGCACGGTCATATCGTTCTTGCTTGGTCATATATGGTCTTTGCAAGAAAACCACAAATACTCCGAAAGCCGAATTCTTTTTTTGGCTAACTTTTCAATGATGTGGAAACAATGGATTTTTATTCGGGCAAAATGGCGCAAAAAAAAACATCCAATGGCTGTGGTTCTCTATTTTTTCGTTATTAAAATAAAAGGGTAAAATTAGGACATAAAGACCGAAAACAAAAGCGGCGTTTTGTAGATTTGAGGTCTTACAATAAAATCAAAATACCATGGAGTTTTTACCCAAAGAAATTAGCCGGTACACGGAAAATCACACCCGTCCTGAATCTGAATTTTTGGCTGGAATCAATCGAGACACGCATGCGGAAGTTTTGGTTCCCCGTATGTTAAGTGGCCACCTTCAAGGTCAGGTTTTGCGGATGCTGAGTTTGTTTATTCGCCCAAAGTATATTTTGGAAGTAGGTACTTACACCGGATATTCTGCGCTTTGTTTGGCCGACGGACTGCAAGAAGGCGGAGCATTGCACACCATAGACATCAATGAAGAACTCGAAGACCGTGTTCGGGGATATTTTAATAAATCCGACCACAAAGATCGTATTCACTTCCATATCGGTGATGCGCGACAAATCATCACGACTTTAAATCATCCTTGGGATTTGGTCTTTTTAGATGCGGATAAGGAGGGTTATTTAACCTATTACAAAATGGTATTACCCCTAATGCCATCAGGCGGGGTGATTATTGCCGACAATGTACTTTGGTCGGGTAAAGTATTGGATGAAAAAGCATTGAGCAAAGACAAAGACACGCGTGCACTTCACGAATTCAACACTTTTGTTCATCGTGACGAACGCGTTGAAAACGTCCTTTTTCCCATTCGTGATGGGCTAATGGTCATTAGGAAAAAATAATCTGAATAGCTTTGTCGAAATATTATAAGACAGATCACAACACCTTATATTCAATACAAAACAACATCATTAATTACTATTCTACCCATTTGAGTAGTTATGTATTTCTGATTTCTATGGCGTGGATTTTCTGGATGGGTTAATGCTAACCAACCCTTTTCTAATAACGGAGTAATATGCTTTTGGTAATTTTTAAATTGATTACTGATTCCTATTAATTCAAGAATTTCAGCTTTTGATTTTGCTTTTTTACAAAATAAAAGAATCTGCCTTTCTTGGTCATCAACTTGCACACTTTTTTCTTGTGCACCGTCCCGCACAACTTGTAATTTGTCATCACTGTAGCTTTCTTGGTTACTTTCTTGGTTACTTTCTTTAACGTTTAAAAATTCTTGATTTACAGGCAATATTGTTAGGAAGTAGAAGCACTGTTCATCTGTTTCAAAGATTGGTTTCGGTGATTGATTCCTTTCAAGGCTACGTTTAATTGTTGGAATACCAGTACCCCGACCTTCAGTCAAGTGAAGTTCTTTTAAAAAATCTCCTACTCTTCGATTTCGGTAATCTCTGGCAGCAATTCTTTTGTTTTCGGCTAATATTTTGGCAGTTATGGGTGGAACCGGACCGGGAAAACTTAATATTTCAATTTTATCTGGCCAAACTTGAACTTCAATGGGTTTGCCAATTTCATAACTCTTATGATATACGGCATTTGCCAAGGACTCCTCCACTGCTTCATAAGGGAAATTAAAAAATCTCAAGGACTCAGCTTTACCTTTCACCTTTCTAACCCCTTCTTCAATTACCTGATTTTTAATATATCTTAATGCATCGCGTAATTGAAGATGGAGAGGTCCTTTAAAATATTTTTCAGAAAAATCTTTTCCCGCCTCATCCATTCTAAGAACCACTTCTATCCATGCACGGTCAAAGAAGCGATGGGGCTCATTACTGAAAAACAGCAAACCAACATTTACTGGCCTTATTCCTTCTTTTGGTCCTCTTGCCAATTGCATTTGCCTGCATAGTTCTGGAAAGGGCATAGTGGCACTTTCTTCAGCTAAATCACTTTTGATTTCTTGAAGAAAGCTTCTGATAAGCCCAAGGTTTAAATCATGAAGTTGTGCAGATTGATGAATTCGGTCATCAAAAGGGATGCGAGCTGTAAGTTCTTGAAGTCTTCGAAGGTTTTCCCCTTGCGCTTTGATGGTTCTTGAACCAATGCGTACGTAACTAAATCTGTTCTTTAATCCTTGTCTTCCAATTCCGCTTGGAGCAGTATAGGGACGCATATCTCCAGCTGGTGCATAAATCACCAAAATATGCTTATCCATAAAAATATAGGGCTGAATAACAGGTATATAATTGGGCTGCAAGCGATGACAAAGTTGTGTGAGTTCACCTTGAATGCGATCTATGATATCTGGATTTAACCCGCTTGGAGGAAGTTGCGGCCTGCCGTTTTTTTCAGCTATTCCAATTATAATATATCCTCCACCCCAATTATTTATATCATTGGCAAATGAACATAGCGTATGCAATACATCTTCAGGGTTCCAGCCTTGCTTGAATTCAAGGCGCTCCCACTCGATGGTTTTACCATTAATAAGTTCATTAATGTTAACTGCCAATGACATGAATTAAAATATTTCTATTATCATTATTTTTTTATGGACTTGTACGCTTCAAAGGTAATTAATCTTAATTATGAAAAAATTCATTTTTAATGACTTGAAGTCCAAAATAAAAAGTGATTTCGTTCTCATCAGAATCACCATATATCCGCTGAAAAAACAAAAGCCATTTATTTGCTTAGCCCAAAATTATTAAAGGCAAAACTAATAAATTCATTTTATGTAGTTGACTGCCTCAAGAATCGCCAAAAATAAGGTTTAGAATATTCTTGCTTCACTAAATTTCCATCTCTCTCACATTATCCCCAACAATGAGCTTGCCCTCGGTCGCATTGCGCACATCCTCCACGCTAATTCCGGGTGCAACCTCACGGAGTTCAAAACCTTGCGGGGTTATATCTAAAACCGCCAAATCGGTGACTACTTTACGAACGCAACTTACACCTGTAATGGGCAAAGTGCATTTGGTGAGCAATTTAGATTCACCTGCGCGATTGGTGTGCATCATGGCGACAATTATATTATCTGCTGAGGCAACTAAGTCCATGGCGCCGCCCATTCCCTTCACCATTTTTCCGGGGATTTTCCAGTTGGCGATATCTCCATTTTGCGCTACTTCCATGGCGCCTAAAACGGTCATGTGAACGTGCTGTCCGCGAATCATACCAAAGCTCATGGCAGAATCAAAAAAAGCTGCACCGGGCAGTGCGGTAATGGTTTGTTTTCCGGCATTAATTAGATCCGGGTCTTCAGTTCCTTCAATAGGAAAAGGCCCCATACCCAGAATTCCGTTTTCACTTTGAAATTCGATAGAAATACCTTCCGGGATGTAATTGGCCACGAGGGTGGGAATTCCAATACCGAGATTGACATAGAATCCATCTTTCATTTCTTGCGCAATTCGGCGGGCAATGCCTGTTTTATCGAGTGCCATAATCAATTAGTTTTTAGGTTTATATCCAAATCGTTTATCCAGCATGGGAATACGCATGGCGATATACGATTTAACCGATACATGAGCGTTTATGCTTTGGGGCGAACCGTCCGGTTTTCAATGCGTTTTTCGTAATTTACTCCCTCGAAAATCCGCTGAACAAAAATGCCCGGGGTGTGAATTTGATTCGGATCAAGACTTCCGGCGGGCAAAAGTTCTTCCACTTCGGCAACCGTAATTTTTCCTGCCATGGCCATCAGTGGATTGAAGTTCCGCGCAGTTCCTTTAAAAATTAAATTTCCAGCTTCATCCCCCTTCCATGCTTTTACAAATGCAAAATCGGCCTCAAAAGCGTTTTCGAGAATATGGGGTTTGCCGTTAAACCATCGGACTTCTTTACCTTCTGCTACTTCCGTTCCGTATCCGGCAGGGGTAAAGAATGCGGGAATTCCTGCACCGGCTGCCCGGCATCTTTCGGCCAAAGTACCCTGAGGAACCAACTCAACTTCGAGTTCCCCCGACAACATAAGTTTTTCAAAAAGGTCGTTTTCCCCAACATAAGAGGAAATCATTTTCTTAATTTGTCGCGTTTGCAAAAGCAGGCCCAAACCAAAATCGTCAACGCCGGCGTTATTGGAAATACAAGTGAGGTTTTTCACTCCATTATCACGAATGGCTTGAATACTGTTTTCCGGAATTCCCGACAAACCAAACCCGCCGAACATACAAGTCATTGCATTCTCGATTCCAACAATCGCCTCCTTGGCGTCTTTCACCACTTTTCGTATCATAATTTTAGTGTGTCTTCAGTTATAAGCCGTAAAGATATGGTGGATTTCGTGGGGACGCAATAGATTTTGAGAGATGTTGTTGATAAGGAAAATTAATCTTGTGTAATATTTTACAAATAAGCATTCTACAATACATCATCTGCCTAAATTACTTTTTTCAAAATGGTTTTTATTGGCTACTTTTGACCATAACTTTGAGCAAATGAACAAATTCGTCATTCCATCTATTTCACGTATCCCCCCCCAAAGTATTTTAATATTCTTTACCACGTTGATGTTTGCTCATCATTTTTTTGCGTATGCGGGGCATTTTGGATTTGACGATATGCATTATGCTCGAATCTCGGAACGTCTTTTAAGCGGTAAAATCGATTTTAACGATCATTTTTCGTATCGCTTATCCGTCATACTGCTGACGTCATTTTCATATTTTTGTTTTGGAATATCTGATTTTGCTTCTTCAATACCGGCAATCCTCATATCAATTCTCATATTGCTGATCGTATATAGGGCTTTGCTTCCATTCGGAAAAAGCGCACTCACCTTTGGTTTGGCAATGACTACTCTTTCGTCGAGCTTTTTATATTTTACAGATAAATTGATGCCGGATATTTATGTCGCCCTGTCGATCATGGCCGCAATATTCGTGATATATCAACTTCGATTTTCTAATCGCAAAAAGTCCCATATATTCCTAGCTGCCCTTTTTGCTTTTGCCCTACTATTTGGTTTTATGTCGAAAGAAACCATTGTGCTTTCCGCACCACTTTTTGGCTTTTTCTTTATTCTCGATCTCATTAGGCGGCAGTTTTTATCATTTTGGGTCTGGGCTTTCTTTTTTGGCGCTCTTCTTCTGGGCGGATATTTTGCGGCTATCGGAATGATTACCGGAAATCCGCTTCATCGCTTTACCGCAATTGAAGGCAACAGCTACTTGAATGCTTGTAGCTATGACCAACAACCTACCATTGTTTTAATTCGAAGAATTGCCATTGATTTTTTTAGCATGATCATTCATTATGGAATGGCGGTTTCCTTTGTGTTTTTAATCGGACATGCCGTTATAACTAGGGCAAAAGGACTGTTTTCAATCGAAAACCGAATGTCTTTTTTCATTTCCAGCACATGGATTTTGACCCTTACAGCCAATTTCATGTCCATATCGCTGACTTCCTATGTTCCGATGTGTATTGACCCCCGACACTATCTGTATTTAATCCCGGTAAGTGCAATCGCTGCAGGCATGGTGATGAAAAAAGGAATTTTTGCCAAAAAGAAAAATGCCTTCGTTTTTGCTTTGTTGGCATTGCTTTGCGGAATTGCGTACTTTCTACAAACACGGGGTTGGAATTTTATTTATTTTCCTTTGGCTCTGTTACTAAGCTTTGGCTGGTGGTTTAATTCATCCGTTCAAAAAAAGCGATTTTTCTTGCTTATTTTCATTTTCATTTTGGGGGCCAGCCACTATAAGGATGTGCGTTACGCCCACGACATTAAGTTTCGCAAACAAGGTATTTGGCTGAAAGACGAAGTCCTTTCTATCAACAAGGGAATAGTTGTTACCGACAGAGCTCAAGCACATTTTGCTGAATATTACGGCGGATTTAATACTGATGATTCTTTGAAGTTTATTCGCTTTGAGTTTTTTTCCGATGATAATATTGATATGGAAACCGATGTTTATGTGTTAATAAATCCACATACGCAATACCTTTCCAAATTACACCCCATGGATGTTCCTTTTTATGTTCGTTTTATGTCGGATGAAAATAAATTGATTGCGTACGATGAACGACTGGGGATGAAATTGTATCGAATGCGTGATTTTTCCGGACCTGATGAGCGCGGCAAAAGTCTTTTTCATTCAACCAATTCTCTTACAGTGGCGAATGATTTCTGGAATAATCCACCTGGGCAAAACATTGAATCAATTGACGGATATGATTGTTTAAAAACCGGAATGTATTCGTCAAGTTTTAATTTTCCACTCGATTCAATTCTACCATTGGGTTCGGATGCATTGTATATAACTACTGAAATGCAGTGTTATTTTTCAGTTGATGTGGATGCTAAATTGGTGATTTTGGTGGAGGATTCTACGGGCATTTATTTATGGAACGACCTTCCTGTAAATCAAAATATTGAATCTATCGGACATTGGTGGCCCACACACATGAATACAATTATTTCCGGGGAAACTATTCGCCCCAATTCTACCCTGAAGGTGTTTTTATACAATTTCTCACGAGGAGATGTGTATTTTAAAGATTTTAGCGTTGAGATTTTCCATTTGCCCAATTGATATTTCCTATCGCAACATTTGCACCGACTTTTTGATAGCCGCCATCATGGCATCTACGTCTTCTCGGGTATTGTAAAAGGCAAAAGAAGCACGGACTGTACCGGGGATACCGAAAAAATCCATAATGGGTTGGGCGCAGTGATGTCCCGTGCGGACGGCAATCCCAAACTTATCCATCAGTGTTCCCAAATCATAAGGATGAATATCGTCGATGAGGAAGGAAATCACGCCGGCTTTCTTTTCAGCGGTTCCGAAAAATCGCATTCCTTCGATGGTTTTCAATTGCGAAGTTGCGTATTCAAGTAAATCATCTTCTATCGCGGCGAGGTTTACCATCCCGTGATGCATCAAGTAATCAATAGCCGCGCCCATTCCTACCATCCCGGCCATATTGGGCGTGCCTGCTTCAAACTTAAACGGAATATCCGCATAGGTGGTTTTTTGGAATGTCACGGTTTTTATCATTTCACCCCCACCCTGGTAAGGCGGTAATTTTTCCAACCACGCTCGCTTGCCATATAGCACACCAATACCTGTGGGTGCGCAAATCTTATGTCCCGAAAAACAGTAAAAATCTGCGTCCAAATGCTGCACATCCACCGGAATATGTGGCGCCGACTGCGCACCATCTATCAAAACGGCAGCGTCAAATTTTCTCGCCATGGCAACAATCTCCTCTACCGGGTTGATGGTTCCCAAGGCATTTGAAATATGTCCAACCGCCACCACCATAGTGTTTTGATCTATTTTCTCTCGGGCTTCATCCAAAATCCACACGCCTTTTTTGTCCATGGGAATAACGCGCAGTTCTGCACCGGTTCGCTCGCAAAGCATTTGCCAGGGCACAATATTGGCGTGGTGCTCGGAAGCCGAAATGACAATGTTGTGCAGATGATTGACAAACCCGGACATTGAAGACGCCACCGTATTAATACCGTCGGTGGTGCCTTTGGTGAAAATAATTTCCTCCCGCTCCCCGGCATTGATAAACGCACGGGTTTTATCGCGGGCGGACTCAACGGCATCCGTAGCCAATTGGCTCAACAGGTGATTCCCACGGTGAACATTGGCATTTATCTCACTGTAATAATTCGAAACCGCATCAATTACCACTTGCGGCTTTTGCGTACTGGCCGCATTGTCGAGATAAATCAAGGGCTTTCCGTGAATTGTTCTGTGCAATATGGGAAAATCGCGGCGTATTTGCGCTGCTTTCATAATTGTTTGCTTTCAAAAATAACAAGGTTTGAAACGAGATGTTCCCGTATAAACCATCCGTCTTTTTAGTTTAACTAAATGACTACACCCTACGGCATATAATGGTTTCTCCACCCTTCACCACATCACCAATTTTCACATCTACAGGGGTATCCGGGGGCAAAAAAATATCCAGACGCGATCCAAATTTGATAAATCCACTATCGGCGCCCTGCATTACCTGCATGCCTTCTTTGGGGTACATCACAATTCTCCGAGCAACTGCCCCCGCAATTTGCCGGTAGAGTACCTTGCCCCAGGTTTCGTTTTCCACCACCACGGTCGTCCGTTCGTTTAGCGTACTCGCCTTCGGATGCCAGGCCACGAGGTATTTTCCAGGGTGATATTTGGCAAAATCAATAGTACCCCCAATAGGATAACGATTCACGTGTACATTGAGGGGAGACATAAAGATGGAAACCTGCAATCTGGCACCTTTAAAGTATTCATCCTCTTGTGTGTTTTCGATGACCACCACTTTTCCATCCGCAGGTGCAATAACCACATCGGGATCCGGTTGGATATTGCGTTTGGGGTTTCTGAAAAATTGTAAAACCAAAACATAAATGACAATAGAGATAATCATCAGGGAGAAGGTGAGCCAGTGTCTGCCCAAAAACTGGTAAACTAAAATATTGATGATGACCAGGGAAAAGAAGGTTGTGGCGAGAATGCGTTTTCCTTCAGGATGAATACGGATCATGATAACGAATGATTAAGGGTAAATAATTTAGTCGCTTAAGTCTTGAGTCTGCTCCAAAAAGTCCCTTTCTGCCAAAATCTTCCTTGTCGATAGATTTTTGAATCCTCACTAACGACTAGTTAGCTACGGCTCAAAAATCCCCTCGATTTTGATTGAAATCATCCTTTTTGTAGTGGACTCAGTCTTGGAAATATCCGATTAATAAAAAATCGCGATAACATCCAACAAAAAAAACTCACTGCAAACCCGGGATTGCGATGTGTAAAAACAACGAAACCGGTAGGGCAAAGATAAAGCTATCTAACCTATCAAAAGCACCCCCATGTCCCGGAAGGATATTTCCGGAGTCTTTTACCCCGGCTTTTCTTTTCATTCGCGACTGAATCAGGTCGCCCATGGTGGCTGCTGTGCCAATAAAAATCGCCAAAAGCGAGGCCTTAAGCGGGGCATGATTTGCAAACAAAAATGGAAATAAAATCCATTGACCCAACACGGCGAGCAATATGCCGCCCAAAAATCCCTCCCAGGTTTTTTTTGGTGAAATGGCAGGTGCTAAAGGTGTTTTGCCAAAATTCTTTCCGGATAAATAGGCGCCAGTGTCATTTAGCCAAATCACCGCAAAAACAAAAAGCACAAATTCAGCGGAAATAATAGCGTGTTGAATACCCACCGTGGCAATAACAAATGGTTGCAAAACATATAAAACCCGCAGCAATGCTTTCCGATGCTTTTTTGACGCCCTTCCCCATAAAGTTGCGGAAAGGAATGCAATGCCCAATCCATACAAACCCAAATTGGGGAAAATGGCTGAAAACCAAATAGACAAAAATATAAGGAATAACCAAGGCGCTCCCTGTCGAACGGTGAAGCCTGATAAGCGAATGACTTCCCCAAAACAAAGGGCGCTGAAAAGGAAAAATAAAATGGGGGCAAAAGCCTCTCCAAATCGCAAAACAGCAATGATAATGGCAACGTAAATGCCGCCGAAGATTGCACGGGTAAACAATTCATTCATTCGGAACGATCTACGTATAGAAGATAAATCTCTTTGGCGGCGGCAACTGCGCCCGGGTCGTCAAGACCGCTTTTTTTGGGACCGTGTAGGGTGGTGATTTCAGAGGGAATTTCAGAACCTGCGTAACGGGCACGGATTCCGGCCAGCGCATCGTTTAAGCGATTTACCAGTTGATCTGTATAAGCCAAAATAATAAAAACATCGGGGAGTTCACGCAGTTTTTTACCGCGGGTGTGCTTGGCGTTGACCATAATCCCGCCATTGTAAGCAACCAAGTATTCACATGAGGAACAGAAAACATCTGCGTTTTTACAGTCATCTACAAAGTTTCGAAATCCCGCTTTTGCAATGAGCGACTTTAAATTATCGTCCGGACTATAAACGGCTTTTAATCCGGTTTCCATGGCGATATTTTGCAAATTAGCGATGGCGTCTTCCACATTTTCGCAATACAAAAACTTACCCCCGGAACTGGTAAAATTTTCGGCAAATTCGAGTTCCGGGGAATTTTCTTTAGGCGACTTCGCTGTGTTTTTAGAGCTGGGTTTATCTTTAGACGAAGATGATGGGTCTTCGCTGCCGAGGTTAAACAACTTTTTAAAAATCCCTTTCACTGGCAGATTATCGAAGGATGTGGTGGTTACTTATCGTCTTTTTCCGCAGATGGATTTTCTGTTTTCTCTTCGGTTTTTTCCGTCGTTTTCTCAACAACTTCGTCAACTACTGAGGTACTTTCATCAACCTCATCGTCAGTTTCCTTGTCGTAAGGACGCTTACCAAAAACAGTTTCCAAATCGGACTTAAAGATAACTTCTTTTTCGAGCAACATTTGAGCGAGTTGAGAAAGTTTTTCCTTGTGGGTTGTTAACAATTCTACCGCTCTTTGGTATTGCTTTTCAATGATTTCTCTAACCTCTTCATCAATAATCTGAGCCGTGCGCTCGCTGTAGGGTTTGCTAAAACCGTACTCGTTTTGCCCCGAACTATCGTAATAGGTTAGATTACCAATTTTTTCGTTGAGTCCATAAATGGTCACTATGGATTGTGCTTGTTTGGTCACCTTTTCTAAGTCACTTAACGCGCCGGTAGAAACTTTATCAAAAATTACCCTTTCGGCAGCTCTACCTCCGAGGGCGGCACACATTTCGTCTAAGATTTGATCCGTGTTGGTGATTTGGCGCTCTTCGGGTAAGTACCAAGCAGCACCCAGCGACCGACCTCTCGGCACAATGGTCACCTTAACCAATGGCGCGGCGTGTTCGAGCATCCAACTGACAGTTGCATGTCCGGCCTCGTGGAAGGCGATCACCTTTTTCTCTTCGGGTGTAATCAGCTTGCTTTTGCGCTCCAAGCCGGCCACTATACGATCTACCGCATCTAGGAAGTCCTGCTTATCAACAGCTTTTTTGTCTTTTCGAGCTGCGATAAGGGCCGCCTCGTTACACACGTTTGCTATATCCGCGCCACTAAAACCAGGCGTTTGTTTGGCCAAAAACTTTACATCCATCCCTTCGGACAATTTGATTTTCTTCAGGTGGATATTGAAAATTGCCTCTCTTTCGTTGAGATCCGGGAGGTCGATGTAAATCAATCGGTCGAAGCGACCTGCACGAGTGAGTGCTTTATCGAGGATGTCCGGGCGGTTAGTCGCTGCCAGAATGATAACATGTTCATTACTATCGAAACCATCCATTTCGGTGAGCAACTGGTTGAGCGTATTTTCCCGCTCGTCGTTTCCGCCGGAGAAATTTGATTTTCCCCTTGCCCTACCTATGGCGTCAATTTCGTCGATAAAAATAATGGCCGGACTTTTCTCTTTGGCTTGTTTGAAAAGGTCGCGTACCCTAGAGGCACCAACGCCCACAAACATTTCCACAAAGTCACTACCACTCAAGGAGAAAAACGGCACTTGAGATTCTCCGGCGACAGCTTTCGCCAAAAGGGTTTTACCAGTTCCCGGAGGGCCTGCAAGTAGTGCTCCACGGGGAATTTTCCCACCCAGATTGGTGTATTTTTCCGGATTTTTCAGAAAGTTCACAACCTCTTCAACTTCCTCTTTTGCGCCTTCCATTCCGGCGACATCTTTAAAAGTGACCTTTACATTTTCATCTTTTTCAAAAAGTTTGGCGCGTGATTTTCCGATGTTGAAAATTTGGCCGCCACCACCGGGACCACCTCCACCCATGCTCATTCGTCGCATGATGAATAACCACAAGGCCATAATGAGAAAAATGGGTAAAACCCATGCGAGAATATCACCCCAGTAATTGTGTTGTTCTTCGTATTCAACGGGCACATCATCGCGTTCAAGGGCGGTATTGCGTTCAAAGAAACGCTCAAATTCATCGCGAAATGCCTGATTGGGCATTTCAAACGAATAGTGCGGCCCGGGATTTATACCTCCACCAAAGGATCGTTCAGCTACATCACTGTAGCGATCTTTATCCTTGAGAGCGTCCTTCTTAATGTAAACCTGTATTACTTTTTCATTGACCACAACAATGCGATCTACATCGCGTTCTTCCAGCATTCCGGTAAAGTCGCGAAAGGAGGTCGTTTCCGTTCCTCCCTGCATGCTGCCCATGATTTGTAACCCAATGAACAAAATAAATAGTGCCCCATATACCCAGTATAAATTAAACTTAGGTTTGGGGTTTTCACCACCCTTTTTGTCATTTTTCTTATTTCCGGAAAATTGCTTTTTCAATCTATCGATTTGCTCTTTTTCCCTGGATGTTTTTTCGTTTTTACTCATTGCTGATATCGTAATTCTTGGGGGACGTGTTTGGTGGGGCGTTTAGTATTTGGCTTCAATTTTTGCAACCTCGGCGTCTCCCCATAAGCCTTCAAGGTCATAAAATGTTCGCGTATCGCGTTGAAAAACATGCACCACAACTGCTACGTAATCCAACAACACCCATTCAGAGCGATCTTTGCCTTCGATATGCCATGGTTTGTCCTGCAACTTTTCGCGCACGCGTTTCTCCACTGCATCAGCAATGGCAGAAACATGGGTGTTTGATGTTCCTTCACAAATTAAAAAATAATCACAAACAGCAGTATCAATTTCGGTTAAATCTAAGCTGACAATCTCAAGACCTTTGGCATCCATGATGCCCTCGATACATTCTTGTAATAAAGGTGCGCTATTGAATTCTTTCACGTAGTTTTTTTGTTGTTTTTTTGTTGTTGCTAAAACGCTGTTTAAACTTTCACATGCATAAGTCCCCTAACATTCCAACACATCGGTTTTCCGAATGTGAAAGCACCAATGCCGAGGCGCAAAAATACATCATGTCTAACAGTTGTGAAGACTTTAGAGTTTTCATTTCTTCGCATCAAAGTTTAGGCCGTGGTCAGGCGGATGCCATTTGGTACGACAAACCAAACACCAATGCGCTTTTTTCGGTCATATTGCCCGTTGACGCTATGCCATTAAGGCAGCTTCCTCATTTCAATATGTTTTTGAGCGCAACCCTTTGTAAAACGCTATCGAAATTATCCGGTCAAAAAATCGCAATTAAATGGCCAAATGACTTGATGTTCAACAAAAAAAAAATTGGCGGCATTCTTATCGAAACCAGTATTTTGGGCGGATTTGTCAAACATCTTATCATGGGCATTGGCATCAATTTGAATTATGCCCCGGAAACCCTCCCACATACAGATGTCCTCAAACACAAAGATGGACACGTCATCGAAATTGACGAACTGATTTTTGACGTGGCGGGTCAATTGCAAAACGCCTTATCGCAATTCAAAAAGATTCCCACCGAAAAGGTAGAAGCCGATTATCACAAAATATTGCTCGGCACCAGTGGATGGTGGTATTTCAAATTGCCAAATGCACAACCCGAAAAAGCCCGTATCATCCGTGTGGACGAAGCGGGCAGCTTGCATTTAAAATGGAAAGCTTCGGGAAAAGTTGAGCGATACCGAAATAAAGAAGTAGCTTGGTGCTACGAGGAAAATCTCGACCCCAACTGAGCAACCAGTTTATTGATAAATTGCTGCAATGGCTTCTTTACCATCATTTGCATCATGGCGTTAAATTCGCCTGAAAAGCTAAACCGCGCTTCCGTGCCACTTCCCAATGGTTCGAGGTGCAGGGTAAGGTCAAAATTGAGCTTTGAACTGGCCGAGGTCAACACAATATTTCGGTTGGGTTCACTTTCCTTGGCAATCAAGCGGATGTGGGGAAGTCCCTTTAATCCGAAAACGAATGAGGTGCCGTCAGACTCGAAATGCTCAACCTCTTCCGGCATAATTTCTTTGTAATTATCAAATTTTCCGTTGAGAAAGGTAAAAATTTCTTCGGGTGATTGGGAACAACTTACGCGTTCACTTTCAAGTTCCATCATATTGGTAAAAAATTATTGAGTCTGCTCTAAAAAGTCCCTTTCTGCCAAAATCTTCCTTGTCGATAGACTTTTGAATTCTCACTTGCTCCGGTTCAAAAATCCCCTCGATTTTGATTGAAATCATCCTTTTTTGAGTGGACTCATTATTGCTTAATAAATTGCTTGTGAATAATATCTTTTGTCCATAGACATTGATCACGGTAAAATCAGGTGGAATAACCCACTTTGAAAATCCTCAAAAAATACTTGAATCTGTCCAAATGAAACATGGAACAATACAAATACCAATACCAGTGCAAAATATTGTTTTCTCATAACCATTTGTTTTAAAATTTACGAGAAGAAGCGAAGGTGTAAATTTACTGAAAAAAAAGCAAAAATTGGAAAATTCACTTTCGGTCTTTATCTAAATGACACAACAACCCCAACTTGTATAAATCCAATAGGCGCAAGGGCGGATTTGGACGCAGCAATTTCCGCAACATTCTGTCGCTGTTTTGATGCACATACTTACCAACCACAGAAGCCATTCCGCCTTTTCTGAGTTTTGCGTACACCCGGTACAATCGGACTTCCTCATCAATTTTTCCCACGGCAATTAATCGTTGAATATTGGCAACGGCCTCACCGGTTTTTCTGAGAAAAGTTTCTGCGTCGTCGAGCTGCGCATGACGAATGGGGTTGTCTATGTGTTTAACATCGGCAAATGCGTATCGCAAATCGTAGCCCATCATGGTATCTTCGTGTCCGTAACCTTTCAATTCCGGATGGTTCGGCAATTTCAAAAACACATCTTTTGGCACGAGAAAATTACAGGTCATGAGCCGTGCGTAGGGTGTTTTATTTCGTATTGATGCGGAAGCCATTTCTCGTTTTACGCCCACTTTCCAGCGCAGATGATACGTTGGCTTAGGCATGACTTCGTCGTACTTTACGCCACCAAATACCACATTTTTATTTGTATCGGAAAAAAATGGCGCATAACGGGAAACAAAATGATCATCAATTTGGGCATCCTCATCTAAAAAAACTAGGGTTTTGTATTGAGATGATTTGGCTAAAGCCATACGGTTGCTAAACCTGCCGAGATTATTAGTTCTTATAACGACATTTACTTGTTCGTGACGGGTTATTCGTCCGTAGTCAAGGTCCGAATCAGGGTCGTCATCTGCAATCCGGATTTCGAATCGAATATTTAAACTTTGAAATTGTCGAACCAAGTTGGTCACCAATTCCTCGGGCAAATAACGCAAGGTGGGAATAAGTACCGAAACCATTTTACAGACGTGTTTGCAGGGTTTCAAAAACTTTCCCGTTTTCGCATTTCAGTGTACGTGAGGGAAATTTCAAAATCAAGGAATAATCGTGGGTCGCCATAAAAATAGCTCGACCACTATGGCAAATTTCCTTCATCAACAACATAATTTCCTCACTTGTGCCGGGATCTAAATTACCAGTTGGTTCATCGGCAATAATCAGTTCGGGATCGTTGAGCAAAGCACGTGCAATGGCCACCCGCTGCTGTTCGCCCCCCGAAAGCTGATGTGGCATTTTATAGTGTTTGGTTTCCATATCTACGCGCTTGAGAACATAGCGCATTCTTTCCTCAATTTTGTCTTTATCCTTCCATCCGGTTGCTTTGAGCACAAACAGCAAATTGTCCCGCACACTTCGATCGGGTAGCAACTGAAAATCCTGAAAAACAATGCCGATTTTTCTGCGCAAAAAGGGAATGTCTTTTTCTTTTAGTTCGGTCAATGAATATCCCGTAACCTCGCCACTACCTTCTTTTAACGGAAGATCTGCATAAATGGTTTTAAGCAAAGACGATTTACCACTTCCCGTAGGCCCGATAAGATAAACAAAATCACCGGGGTAAATGGTAAAATTCACATCCGACAATACCAGATTATCAACCTGTGCAATGTAGGCGTGTTCCATTTTTAGAAGTGGCAGCGATTTGGGTGGGTTTTCGTTTGACATGGGGCAAAGGTAGTCAAAAATGTGGGTTAAATTTTGGGCTTATAAAGGATTGGCATTTATACGCTAGAGCCTGAAAGATAATCCGATGATACCCAAAAACCGCTGTGCACCATAACCTAAAAACATGTCGTAATTAGAAGCCAGTGCATTGTGAACCTTTAAAAACACGGTCAGGTTTGGATTAAAATTATAATCAAACTTCAAATCGAGATCCCAAAAACCGGGCAGAATATCGAAACCTTCGGGAAAACCAACCGCCGGCAAATTACCGTCAAAGGGCTGTTCATTTACATAAAATGCCTCCCGCTGTCCGATGTAGGTAAGCTCCACATTTGCAACGATTTTATTGAGGTATTTGTAATTGAGGTTAAAACCTCCACGCCACGGTGCGAGGTGATAGGGTACGGTAAATTCATCCTGAAAAGTAAATTGGTATTCGGAAAAGGCGATTTTGGTGCCAAACCGCAAATCGTCGCTAAACTGATATTGTAAATTGGCGGAAACTCCTAATTCCGAACCACTTACGTAGCGCAAATCCAAACCTTGCAGTCGTGCAGGATCGCGCATTGAAAATGGATCCCTGTAAAGCAAGGCCTTGTTGCGCCAATCAGTATAACTGGCGCGAAGGTCTAAACTCAACCCCGGCATGATGAGAAAGTTGGTGCCTCCATAAAAATCGGTTTTCCGAGTCGGTTGAACCAATACCCCGGGATTTAACCATGGTGTTAATCGGGTCATATCGGCCATATTGTTCATGGAAAAATCGTAATCAATTCCACCGTAAACTTCCATCACATTTGGGAAAATCTTGTATGTTGCAATAACTTCCGGAGAAAGGAAATAGTCCCTTTGATCCTGAATTTCACCGAGGAAGGTAACGTCGTTGTAATTATAAATAAAATGCAGACCCACAAGCACCGACAAGTTATCCTTAACATGGGTGATGTGTGGAAAAAGGGAAAAATTGAGATACTCCGCACTGAGTCCGTTGGTGTCGGAAACGGTGTTTTGCAAGATGGTGTTAAAATCCACTTTCACCAATTGATCCATCACGGGAAATGACCATTTGGTTGGAAAAAAGGCGTAGTGCTCAGCCATACCAAAACGATCCTGTATATAATGGTATCCGAGGCGTCCATTGTCGAACAATTGATCTTGTTTATTTTTCGAACTAAATAACGCCACACTTGCCTTGGCGCCCAAATAACTTTGTCGCAAAGGATCGCCGAAGGACAATTCCCTGTTAAAGTCCATTTCTGGCATGCCGTAATAATCGTTGGCATAGTAAAAACCTTCTGCCTGAGTACTCAGGGTGTAGTTTCTAAAAAACCTCCTGTAGTGTCCTCCGAGTTTATTTTCGCTCAAAAAGTTATTTCTCGCATAATCTGAGTGTAGGTTTGACACCCCTTGTTGTGTGGAAAAATGACGACCGTGAAAACCCCAGGACTGATTGCGCGATCGCTCGTTGTTGAATGCAAATTCCGCCAAAGGTGTGGTGTGATTTCCCAGCCCCAATCGAACCATCATCTTGGGCAATTTATCCACAGGAACACGTCGGATTCGCGCCGGGGATAGCGGTTCGGGTGTGAAATCGGTGAAAACGGGTCGGGATCTAATTTTATAGTCCAGCGATACATCGGAACGCAAAGTATCATCAATTCGCGGCATGTCATTGAGCTTTCGCGGCTGCTGTACCTGCCCTTCAAAGGCACGGGTAACTTCGAGTTGAATATTACCCAATCCACCTCCTCCGGTGCGACCATCATCCTGAGCAATAAGGGGTAAATTGCAAACGCCAACAAGCACTGCAAGCGTGCGCAAAATTGTATTTGTTGACTTATTCATCACGGTTTTCGGTATTTTCATTGGTATCCTCAGTATCTCCTTCCGTTTCCTCTGTCGAATTTTGTTCGGAATCAGCTTCATCGTCCTTGTTCCCTGATTGCTTAGACCGCGGATCTATTTCCCAACTGTCATCTTCCTTGTCGTTTGAACCGGATTCTTGTAACGTTCGCAAAGCGCCCATCAGCTGCCTGGCTTGGTCGGTGGTTTCTTTGTCCAAATCCGATTGGATTACAAAATCCAGTGAATACTCGGCCTGAAAATAGTCTTCTTCATCCATAAACACTTTGGCCAAAAGCAACAGTCCTTTATCGCGCAGTTCCAACTCACCGGGAAATTTCTCTATTAGACCATAAACAGCAGCTTTTGTTTCTTCATAGCGCACATCTTCAAAAGCAAACTCAGCAAGATAGTAACTGGCCCGTGCAGCAATATTTCCCTGATAATGATCAACCACAAACTTCAATGCGGTGTCGGCCTGAGGTCTTCGGTGTTGTCGGTATAGTGCCAATGCCTGAAACCAATTCGCATCTCTTCGCAATCGCGCTTCCTCCGGGTTGGTGGATAAAACCTTTTCACTCCAATCTTCCAATTTTGGCCAATCGGCGGTAAAATAAGCTATGCGCATCATTCGATCATAAGCCAATTGGGTAAGCTCTTCCATCGGTTTTCGGTCGAGAATTTGACGATAATAATTTCCAGCCTGAAGGTAATCCTTTTCAAAATATCGCAGCGATGCCGCACGCTCCAAAGCCCGATCATAAAAAGGTGAGCGATCGTTAGCCAAAACCGCTTCAAAGTACTTTAAAGCCTCCTTGTCATTCTCCAATCGATAATATGCATCGCCAAGATAATATGAAGCAGAATTGGCAAAAAGCCCAACGGGGAATCGCTCTAAATACTCTTTGAAATTTTTTATTGAAGCTTCGTAATTACTCAAGGAATACTGGTCATAAGCAGAGAAATACAAAGCTGAATCCAATTTGCCCTGCTCCACATTTCCCCCGCCGCTTTCTTGTACCCAACTGACGTATTCGCCCATTCTATCGGCTTCGCTAAATACATTCTGCCCAAAGGCAATGGCTTCGTTGGCTTCATTGGTGTTGGGAAAAAGCTTAACCACTTCTTTGAGCAAACGAATGGCTTCGTTGTAATTACCCGAATTTCGATAGGCCAGACTCATATTTAGCTTGGCACGCGGCACATTGGGGTGATTGGGATGCTCGCGAATAAATGTCTGGTAAATTTGAATGGCGCCTGAGTAGTCAGAAATTTTGATATAGGTGGCTGCTTTTTCAAAACGCGCATCAAAAGCCAACTGAGAGGATGGCGCCCTTTTGACCAGCGCATCCAATTCCGCAATTTTTTGCCTGTCCTCACCCGTTAACCCCAGACAAATGGCTTTTTGGAAGCTCGCGTAGTTGTTGGTTCCCTCAAAACGATTATTTACCCGATCATAAAAATCCAGTGCTTGTGGATATTGGCGAAGCAAGAAATACACATCCGCCAATCTGAGTAATCCATCGCGCATTCGTCCGGGAGAAATATCCTTTTCACGGCTAAACCTTCTCAGGGAAATTGCGGCATTTTCAAGTTGATTGTTTAGGTAATATGCGTAACCCAAACCATAATGAGAATAGGGAAAATATTCGGTTGAATAAGCTTGTGGAGATTGTTGAAACTCCAGATATGCCGATATGGCCGCCTCGTATTCCATCAGCTGAAAAAACGATTCGGCTGCCCAATACAGTGCCAAACTCACATAAAACTGGTCAACGGGATATTTTCTGGATTCGCCAAAGTGTACAATTGATGAGGCGTATTGTTCTTTTTGGTATGCCTCGACACCCTGAAAATAGGCAACCTTTTGGTAAATTCCCCTTTGCTCCATGGTGCGCAATCCGGCATCCTGTAGGGCTTGTGCAGCCCGTGCATAATTTTTTGACCTTAGGTAAGCATTGGCCAGCAGAGTATTAATTTTAGGGCGATGTTCGCTATTTGGATACAATCTCCGGAAATCGTTTAGGGCGGTAACCACGTCCCGAAAGACACCACCCATTTCGTAGTTGAGTTTCACAAACTGGAAATACGCATCCTCTTTAACTTCGGGATTGGCATTGATTTCTGCGGCGGCTAAAAAGGCCGTAAGTGCAGATTGTTTGTCCTCCTTTTGAAGATGGCAATCGCCCAGATGATAATAAGTCGTTTGTGCGAGTTCATCCTTGCCCATCGATACCCGACTAAAGTGCTCAATGGCTTTGTCGTAATCCTCCAACCGATAATAGCAAAATCCCATTTCAAAGTGATCGTTTCGGGTGGGTTTACCGCCCTCTTCCCTAAAGATGGTAAAGTATTCAACCGCCTTTTTAAAATTCTCCTCTCGATAATGGGCATCACCCACCAACTTGGCTATTTCGGCTCGTCTAGGAGCTTCATCATCGCTAAGAATCTCGGCACCATAGACAAAAAGGCTATCAAAAGCCCGCATTTGGTAATACACATGGGCGAGATAAAAAGGCACCATCCGACCAAAGGCCTGATCGTTTCTTAGGGCTTCAAAATTGATTAGCGCTTCGGTAAAATTCTCATCGGCATAAACTATGTGGGCGTAATAGTATCGTGCAGAAGCCGCAAAGGGACCTTCTTTTTGCTTAAGGGTGGAAAAAATATCTTTGGCCTCATCGTATTTTTCATTTGAGAAATATGAGTAACCAATTTGAAATCGAAGTTCCAGTCGTTCATTCTGATCTACAAATCTGGGGTTGACCTCAGTGAGGTACTTTTCGCTTTTGCGGTAATTTCTATTTCTGAAGAAAAACTGTCCGAGATATAATCGGGCCTGGTTGACAAAAGAAGACGTGGGGTATTCCTCAATGAAAGATTGCATGAGGGCTTCGGCATCGGCATGAAAAAGCTCGAGGGCTGCTATGGCCCGAAAATATAACGCCTCAATTTTCCGCTCCAAAGGCAAAGCTTCGGTTGCTAAAGCTTGCTCAAAATTTTCCCTTGCATTGGCAAACACCTTTTGGTCAAAAGCGGTCATTGCCATGCGAAACTTCTGATCTGCTTGGCGTTGCGTTTCAGTAATTTGCCCAACCACACCCCATGGAAGTAGCAACCCAAAGAAAATGTACAATAAAAAATGCTTGTTCATGGATAGAATATCATTTGTCAAATATAACGCCTTGGGGTATCCTTATCATATTTAATAAAAGATTTTATTAAGGGCTTTTTGTTAGTAGTGATGTGTGTGAAAACATCATTTATCATCACCAAAGTCGATAAAATTTTTAGGCCAATCTCGAACTATTTAAATTCAAAATCCGTTTACTTTTTGTAATTTTGAATAAAATTTTGAAATCATGGGTTTGAATTTAGTGAAAGCGTTGCAGGACGAGCGTAGCAAGCGCGCGAATGAAGAAGAGATTTTGGCCGCATTTAAGCAAATTATCGCGGATGACAACCGCCTTGATGCCGAGATCCACAAAGCAATAATCAACGGAGGTGATGGCGAAACACCCAAATTAAAAACCGAAAATCTCGAGGTCGCAAATATTTTTACCGAACAAGAAATTCAGGCCATTTGCATCAAATATCGCTTGAGGTTTCTCGATGCCGGGTTGTTTAAAGGCGACATTCCTTACGAGGCCATTTCCAAGATCAAATCCATTCAGAAATCCGAGGGCATTGCGCTCAAGAACTTTAAAATAGTTGCACCTGCGGGACTGTTTAAACTTAAGTTCAAGGACAAAGATCCCTTGTTGTTTCTCGATTTGGGAAAAGGTTATCACTACCTCATTCACAAGTGGGGCAACGATTTACATCCGCTTCGGGGCATATTGATGTACCCCTTTCGGAATTTCACCACCCTATTCGGAACCATTTGCGGCATTTCTTTGGCAACGGCGATTTTAATGCCGTCATCCATTATGGCCGGGCCCTATGACAAATACGTTTTCCCCATTCGGGTGATCTTCTTTTTTTACATGCTCATTGCCCTATGCGGACTGACCTCGCTCTATGGATTTTCCCGATTAAAGAATTTCAGTTCGGTTTTGTGGAACAGCAAATATGACGATTAGTATTTTCTATTACTTTTGTTTGTGTGGGGCAAAACCAAAGCAGCAAAAACTTTTTTTGGTGAAGAACTTTGAAAATCAATCCTTGAATGAACACAAAAAAATTAAAACAACACTAATCTTAAGGTCTATAAAGCAAGGTTAATACGAAATTATTTTATCTATTTAACTTGTTACGAAATTTTTAAATCTTTCACAAGCTCAGGCTAAATCAACGGCTCATATATTTGTCATCATAATTGACGGTGTACATTTTCAATATGCAGAATGATAAATGCCGGAATTTTTTTCCGCGCTTTTGCTAACCTAAAACACATGATAAAAATGAAGAATTCTACTTTCTCAATCATTATGATTTTTATGTTGGGCTTTACCGACTTGTTTGCCCAACCTCAATTTCCTTTCGAACCAGCAACTCCCGCATTCCCCAATAATTCCTTCCCTTTTAACACGCTGGGAAATAACCGCAGACAAGTATTGTATTTGGCTTCGGATTTTAACGCACCTGCCGGTACAATTTCTAAGATTTATGTAAAATCATCCAGTCAGGTTTTTCCAAACTTTAGCAATGTTCTAATTCAGGTAGGCTTTACAACTTCAACCACATTGACTGCCGGACCGTACTTCTCTCCCGTAGATACGGTATATTATGCTGCACCTTCAACCCCACCGCGAACCACAATCACATCAGGTGGAAGTTGGGTTGAGTTTACTTTAACAAACCCTATTTTCTACGATGGAACCAGTAATATTGTGATGGATTTTTCCCAAGAAGGGCATAATCCCGGATTTGCTATTGTAAACGGAAGCCTTGCCAATCGAACATTATACGGACCAAGAAACGCGGCAACAGCGCAGACCCAAGCGCTTGTGGCCCATGTTGGGTTTGATCTAATGCCTTTACCGTGCGCCTCAACGCCTTCTGCCGTGGCGCTCGACTCTGTTAATGCCAACGATGATGGCTTTGTTTCATGGACTAGTCAGGGTGATAAATGGGAATTGGAATTTGGCCCATGTGGCTTTACACCGGGAACAGGACAAGCAACTTTTATAGATTCAAATATTACTTCCCCGAGTGGTTTTGCAATTCCAGGCCTAACCAAAGGTTCATGTGGATGTGTATTTGTGCGCGAACACTGCGACTCAATTTATAGTCCTTGGAGTGATTCTTTAGAAATTTGCAACCCGTATGATATAGATGCTCAATTGGTGGAAATTTTATCCCCCATCGATGGTCAATGTGGAAGTTCAAATACGCATGTTGATATTGTTGTTCGGAATAACGGAATCACCCCGCTGGCAAATATTCCAATATCCGTTATTATTTCGGGTGATATTACGGACACCCTTAACATGACTTATACTGGTGGCATTTTGCCTTTTGCCAGTGATACCATAAGCATTAGTTCATTTAATTCCGAAAATGGAGGTGTTATTTCCATTTCTGCTACGCTTTCCGTATCGGGCGATCAATTTCCCGACAATGACACTTCCAACATTTCAAGTATTGGGCTTCCCTCTGTATCACCAATTGATTTTGATATCATCTATTTGGGCAACCTCCAGCTTGAATTTCGTTCAAATCAACGTTTAGCAGACTCCACAGTTTGGGATATTGGAGGTGTTAGCCTCCTCGGCGACACCGTAAACTTCACTTTCTCAGATCCTGATTCCGTGCAGGTTTGCATGACAGTATTTGGAAACTGCAACAACGGTGATACCTGCAAGTTGATTCCAACGAGTTTGCTGTCTTTGCAAGGGTTTGCTGAAAATAAGATTCGAATTTACCCAAATCCGGCTAATTCATGGTTTAGAGTTGAATTGAATGAAATAACCGCAGAGCAAATAAAGCGCGTCGAATTGGTCACACTCGATGGGCGTAAAATCCAATTGACGCCAAACTCAAAGAGCATCCACGAATACACAACTGATAATTTTACTTCTGGGCTTTACATTGTGCAAATACATTTAAGCTCAGGAATCATTGTTCAAAAGAAACTTAGAGTGTTTTAGCAAACATTTCGCAACGTAGTTGTAAAACATTGACACATTGATTTAAATGCGATTGTATTCAAGATCAACCTTAAAGCATTGTCAGTAAGCCTGATAAAATTCAAAAAAGAAAAGGGTATGGATTGTTTTAAAAGTAAGTATCAGTCCACACCAGAAAGGATGGTTTCAATCAAAATCGACCGGGAGGGAATTATAAATCGGAGCTAACTTTTTGTTAGTGAGGATTCAAAGATCTACCGACAATGAATATTTTGGCAGAAAGGGACTGTTTGGAGCAGACCCACACTTTCAATATTCCGGTTTTGACACCCCATAAATACCATTAGAGCAAAGGCAGGAATGCATTTTTTGCATAAAGTAAAAGAAATCATATTCACCAAATTTAGCCCCAGGTTTTCTTTAAAAACCCAATGGTTGACTCCATAACTGACCGAAGCGCCTGTTCGTCGATATCCGATAGCTTTTTGATATAAATGCACGCTTTTCCCATTTTAAATTTCCCCAAATCTTTTAGCAAGTATTTATGTGACTCCAATCCGGTAAACACATAAAGCGAAATGGCTGCTTTTCGTGGAGAAAATCCGAGCAAGGGTGCGCTTCCACTATGCCCGCTTTTGTAGGTATAATGATATTCTCCAAAACCGATTATTGATGGCCCCCACATTTTAGGCTGAAAACCAGAAACCTCACTCATCAGTTCAATAATCCTATAGCTATCGGCTTTTTTCTGTTCATTTTCCACCGATTCAATAAATGAAGATACTGAAACCTCAGTGGGCATCGTTTTATTTTTTGCCATGTCTATTTTTTAGCGAAAATACGAAAAATGAAAAGACAAAAACACACATATTTGATCCCCAAGAATCATTGCCAAATAATTACTATATTTGTCAAAAAAATCGTGTTATGACAAAAAACTACCTTCTTTTAACCACGCTCTGTATTTTCTTCAGTTCATCTGTTTTTTCACAAAACAGTGCCCCAACGGTTACCATTAACAACGTAGTAACCGATACAGCCAACCGAACCATCACAGTAGATTTTGACCTGGCGGATGCCGATAACGATCCGCTTGAAGTTAGCGCGTTTCTCTCGGCAGACAGCGGCGTAGCTCACGTTGTAGGTGGCATCTCTGTAACGGGTGATGTCGGATTCCCCATTACGCCGGGCAATAATAAATCGTTGGTGCTCACCTACACGAAAAGCGATTTAGCCGCTGCGGCCAACCAAAGTGCGCCGTGGAGCACTATAAAAATTGTAGCAACCGACCGTAAAACACCGGATATATCCGATATAATTGCACCCATCGACAGCGCAAGCGTATATGCCGATATGCAGTTTCTTTCCATACCGCGGCATCATACGAGTGCACCGACTGGCTTGGAAGTAGTGAAAGATTCTATGGTTTCCGTCTTTTCGCAGAGTGGTTTACAAACCACAAGATTACCATTTTCTATGGGAAATGTACAGGCCGAAAACATAAAAGGTCGTAAAGCAGGCGTTTCACAAGAGGGTAAAGTCATCATTATTGACGGCCATTTTGACGCCGTTTCCAACACCCCCGGTGCCGATGATAATGCCTCAGCCGTTGCGGCAGTTTTGGCAGCAGCGCGGGTTTTTCAACAATATCAATTCAACAAAAGCATCAATTTTTTGGGTTTTGACAAAGAGGAGCAGGGACTGTTGGGCGCAATTCACTACGTGGGAAACAGCATTGAATCCTACGAGGATATAGAAGCCGTAATCAATGGGGAAATGCTTGGATATAGAGACACCACCCCGAATTCCCAACAAATACCTTTTGGTTTTGACATGGTCTTCCCCGAAGCCGTTGACTCCATTAATTCTGAAAACCGGAGGGGCTTGTTTCTATTTGTCATTGGCAACACCCAAAACAGTTCTGCACTCAGCAGCTATTTTGATTCTGTAGCTAGGACTTATGTCCCCGGCGTCAGGTCTTTGGTTTTAAATGCCCCAGGTACCGGCGCATTAACACCGGATTTGCGTCGCAGCGACCACGCCGTATTTTGGGATGCCGGCATTCCGGCATTGATGTTAACCGATGGCGCTGACACGCGAAATCCGCATTACCACCAACCCACTGACAATTTGAGCACCATAGACTTTCCATTTCTCGTCAAAAATATCAAAGCCCTAGTGGCGACAGTGGCGGCATTGGCTGAACCTACTTATGCCGGGGTTGCCGTTTCACAAAGCTTTCAACTCGCGCAAAACCTCGATATTTCGGTAGCGCACCATCACCCGTTGGCGCAATTTGAAGTCTTCCCAAATCCAAGTGGCGGACAAGTATTTGTGCGTTTTCCCGAAACCATAAACGAAACGGTAGAAATAACCGTAACGGCCATCGGTGGAAAACGCATTCTCAACCAAAAAATTCGCGTCCGCGCAGGGGAGCAAATAAATCTTGATCTCGGCAATAACACCACAGGATTATTCTTTGTAGAGGTAAGTGCAGGTGATGTTCGTTTTGCCAAAAAATTGATTTTGCACGAGGGGCACAGTCATTAAGGCGCGATTAATCGCATTTCCAATAAGGCATCGCTTTAATAGGCAGACGTTATGGTTGTCGTCGTTTTAATTAAAAAAACGATGCAAATCATATCTTAATTAAAAAATACCGAAATTTAATTTCAAAAAATAAGGTTTTTCATTTTTATTAAGTATTTTGCCCTACATTTTTTTTATCATCAAAACCATAAAAACCAGCAATATGATATTTAAAAACTATTTTAAAGTAGGTGTCATCATTTTACTTTTTGCCGGAATTTTTAAATTTCCATCTCATGCACAGGTCATTAAAGATCAAATTGCTTGGAGCAAAGAATATAAAACCAAAACAATTGCCATAGATATATTGGGGCAAGACGGAGAGAACATTTATGTCCTAAGACGAAAAAACAAGTTAATACCCTCAAAAAATCCAGACTACCTCATTGAGCAACTCGACCTAAATGGAAAACATATCCGTGAGGTTCCTCTGGATTTTGACGGAAAAAGAATCGTTGAAAACGTCTTTATGATTAAAGACGAAATTCTGGTTTTTACCAGCGAAAAGAAAAATAAAACCCAATTTTTATACGCCCACCGTTTCAACAAAAAATCCATGCTTGTTGAGCCTAGTGGAGAACTCATGACTTCTTTTGAATACAGTGGTGGTTCTTTTTGGAACAAAGGTGAATTTAAAGTTGTCTATTCCAAAGATGAAGATAAGGTGTTGGCGTACTATAAACTTCCCTATTCATCTAGAGAACACGAACAGTTTGGCCTATTCGTTTATGATTTAGATTTTAATCTATTGTGGAAACGAGAAATTGAACTTCCATACGAAGACAAGCTTTTTGAAGTTGAAAATTTCATTCTCGACAACAAGGGGGCCGTGCATTTGCTCGCCACACTCTACAAGGAAAAACGCAAAGCACAAAGAAGGGGGGAACCCAATTACAACTTTTTGGTCATTACCTACAAAGATGAAAAATCTAAGCCCATAGAAACCACGGTGGAACTCGATGGCCTATTCCTGTTAGAAATGGCCATCGGCACCCGCGATGGAGAAACCCTTATTTGTGCCGGATTTTTTTCAGAGAACAAACATTTCAGCATCAAGGGTATTTATGCCATACAAATCGATATTTCAACCGGGAAAATAATCAAACATCAAGAGAATAATTTCTCCCTAGATTTTATCACCTCCGTCCTGAGTGAGAAAAGGGCAAAAAAAGCCAAAAAGAAAAGTAAAAAAGGCAAAAATGTAGAAATAAGCAATGTGAATATGCGTCACTTAATTTTACACGATGACAATTCCATTTCCATAGTTGGGGAAAAATCACAATTTGTTGTTCATACGCACACCTCTACAGATGCAAATGGAAATATGACAACAACAACGACATACCACTACATTAATAGCCAGATCCTTGTAGCTTCCCTAAATGAAAACATGGAAATGAATTGGGTGAAAAATATTGGCCAAAAACAACATGTTAGAAACATAAAAACGTATAATAGTTTTTTATTCCATCACAATGGTCATAAATTTACCTTTATTTTTAATGACCATACAAAAAATAATCATAACCTTTCAATGGAGTATAATGATTTAGCGACCTTCACCGCATCACCAAAACGAACCCAAATTGTTCGTGCAGATATTGATGCCGCAGGTACGGTAAAATATCAAACTATTTCACGCAACAAAAAGGAAAAAAAGATGCTATCCCCAGAGCTAAAAATCATTAATGGTTTTGATGATCAATTCATTATGTACAGATTTCGTGGTAAGCGCCATCAATTTGGACTCTATAAAGTAAGTCGATCTACATAGATCGTATTATAATTTGCCAGATGAACATCTATGAAAACTAAAAAACAAAGACGCAGTTTATCGGCTTCATTAGTCCCTTTTAGTGACTTTAATGTTTATATACTTATCAGTGCCAAGTCTTTACCTATGGAGAAGAATACGATTGAGGCATGAAGGAAATTTTAAAATGGCTTCTGTTCATCTTACTCATTCCAATTTCATACTTGGTTATTTCTCTTGTGTTTACTTTTATCACGATAGACCGAAAAGACAAAAACCAATCATTTGAAAATTCGATATACCTGGGCACAAACGGCGTACATCTGGACATTGTTTTCCCAAAGAAAAATATAGATAGCCGGCTATTAGACGGGATTCACCACGAACAAGACGAAAAATATCTTTCTTTTGGTTGGGGCGATGAAAATTTTTATTTGAACACCCCGAGGTGGTCTGATTTGACTTTCTTCAACGCAATAAAAGCCCTATTTGTAAAAAGCAATACCTTAATCCATGTCACACGGTATGAGCGTAAAAGAACAAGTTGGATTGAAATTAAAGTAAGTGATACCGAATTACACAAGTTAAATTCCTATATTTTACAATCGTTTAAAAAGGATGTAAACGGAAATAAGATTATCCTCGAAAACCAAGGATATTCTGAAAAGGATGACTTTTATAAATCAAAAGGGCATTATACTTTGGCAAACACTTGCAACAGTTGGGTGAATACGGGGTTTAAAGAAAGTGGGCTGAAATCATGTCTTTGGACGCCTTTTGATTTTGGGCTAATGCGAATTTACAGATAGTGCTTCCTTTGCATAAATTTACACAAAAACCAAACATCACATCAAATGGAGACAATTGAAATCGTCTTAGCCTTATTGCTGTTAGTGATTATTTTTTATTTCAGGTTTGGCCCGGGGAAAAAATATCTTACCAAGGATATTAACGCCTTGGAAACCAAATATCAAAGTTCCGAATCAGTCGAAATTGTTTCCGGCTTATACGATAGATACTATGTGGTAAATAACATTGATAAAGCGCAGTTACGCGAAGCCATCAACGAACTAACAGCGAAATTCGGGAACCACGAAGATGAAAAACTCCATTACAAAATTGGCTTTACTAACAATTGTATCATCCTGAAAATCCACGACGCCATAGATTTTTATATCTACCACAATTTAATTGCATGGATAAAAGTCGTCGATAAATCCGTAGCGGCAGTTGGCTATTCTGCACACAAAACTGACCCTGTTTTAGATTATAACTTTGTTTTAGATCCAAAAGAACCTGCCGGAGACACAGTCATTGGGCGCTTCCAAAACGGCGACCACTTCTCGCTTGTATTACCCGCAGCATTTTACGGACGACTGCTAAAGAAGTCGAAGGTGAATTACCATTTTGATGAACACAAAGCTTTCGCAGATTTAGACTTTGACAAAGCAACTTTTGAAAAAATGGATTTCCAGCCACTTTACAAATAAAACACATTGCAATTATATTAAGCACATTTTCAAAAAATGAAAAACAAGACAGGTATTTAAATTTTGAGTCCACGCCAAAAATGATGATTTCAATCAAAATCGAGGAGATTTTTGAACCTGAGCTAACTTTCTGTTATTGAATATTCAAAAGTCTATCGACAAGAAAGATTTTGGCAGAAAGAGACTTTTTGGAGTAAACTCAATTTTTGTTTTAATTTAGCAGGCCTATAACATCCATTGTAAACAAAACGTAATGCCCTAAGCTGAATGTTGAATTAAACAAATCCTTTTTATGGAAAATCAAATCAAAATTTCAATTTCAAAAACCTTTACTGATTCATTTCAGATTTACCAAAAGCATTTTGTATATATTGCTTTGATTTCCATAGCGGTTTATTTGCCTATAAATATTTTAATCGAACTCATTTCGTCCTGGCTTGCTTCACCAAACTATGAGAATATAAATGATTTAAGTGAATTGCAATCCGAGAATCAATTTTATCACTACATACGGGTATTTTTTGGCGCCATTGCCTCTCTTGCAATTATCAATCTAACTTTTTCCACTTTAAAAAATGAAAACACCGAAAAACCTTGGACGTATTTTTTAAAGTATGGTCTTTTAAATTGGCCATCATATATAGTAATTGCAATATCAGCAGGTTTAAAAGTCTTGCTGTACACGCTGTTTTTAATCATTCCGGGTATTTACCAAGCGGTCAGGTTTACTTTTTTAGATTGTGCATTTGTCGAAAATGAAGAAACCCCAACCGACAGAAGCGAATATGTGGTCGATAACAGGTGGTTTACTATTTTCGGGTTTGTGATTATTGTCTTTCTAATAAATTTAGGTGTTGAGATATTAGTTTATTCTCCGTTTATTATTCTTCCAGAATCTCCTGTTTTGTTATTTTGTGTTTCTGTTTTAATTCATACCATATCCTCCTTTACCATTGTAGTAAAGGCCAATTATTTTTTTGAATTACAAAAGGCATTAGGAGAAATAAGTGAAGAGGACGAAGAGGACGAAGAGGACGAAGAGGAGATAAAATAAAATTGCCCGGCAAAAATCTCCTTTTACCAAACCCCTCTCCTATCCCAGCAGTGTTTTAAGAATTAAATCCCGCGTCTCGTCCCGCAAGTCCTTTTCATTCTTTCCGACCACCGAAATGGGCGGATGTATAATGGCCCGAACCCGCCCGGGATAACCGCCTTGAGTAATGTGATACGGTTGATGCCGCTTGGTATCCGGAAAAGTAATGGGCAAAATATCCACCCCCTCCTCTACCGCCAACCGAAAGGCGCCAATTTTAAATGGCCATAAATCTATGTTTGAATCGGTTGGCACACCTCCCTCCGGATAAATACACAAACCCAAATTTTCACGCAAGCGACTTCGGGCTTCAAAAAACACATCCCGGCGCGATGCCAGACTTTTTCTATCAACCAAAATATTGGTACGTTTATAAAAATATCCGAAAATCGGCAAACGCTCCAATTCCTTTTTTCCGATAAACATAAACACATTTGGAATGGTGACATAAGTCATCATGATGTCCAACATGGACGTATGATTCGCCACAATAATGTAGGTTTTTTTTCGATCAATCAATTTCCGGTTTTTTACCACTGGTATAAAACCAGAAAGAATTAAAACCAAATAGGCCCAAACCCTGGCAAAAACAAAGAATAAGGGATACCACTTTTTTCGCAGTGAAAAAAGCGTAATAAATGGAAAAACCACAACGATGGCCAGAAAAACCGCCACAAAAAACCACAATCGCCAAAGCAATTGGAACGGGTAAAGAATTTTGGATAACATCCGGCAAAAGTAACATCGGTCTGATTACCTTTGCCCGCAAAATTTCAAGTATAATGGCTCGATTACTCACCGGAATTCAAAGCTCAGGAGAACAGCACCTCGGAAATTTATTGGGCGCCCTGGCTCCCGCCATCGAACTTTCTCAACAACCCGGCAACGATGCTTTTTACTTTATCGCCGATCTTCATTCGCTAACCACCCTGCGCGATGGTGAACAGCGACGTCACAATACCAGAGCTGCCGCAGCCGCATGGCTATCCGCAGGGTTTGATTATCAAAAAAATACGTTTTACCGCCAGAGCGATCTCGCCGGACTGGTCAACGAACTCACCTGGTATCTCGGGTGTTTTGCCCCATACCCCATGCTGGCTAATGCTCACTCGTTTAAAGACAAATCCGACCGTCTCAGCGATGTCAATGCCGGATTGTTTTATTACCCCGTCTTAATGGCCGCCGATATCCTCCTGTACGATGCAAATTTCGTCCCTGTGGGAAAAGACCAAAAACAGCACCTGGAAATTACCCGCGACATGGCACAGGCGCTAAACAACAGTTGTGGAGAAGAACTTTTGGTCATGCCGGAACCTCTCATCCGCGAGGAAGTTATGACCATTCCCGGTACGGATGGCCGAAAAATGAGTAAGTCATACGGAAATACAATTAATATATTTGGTCCGGCCAAAACTTTGAAAAAACAAGTGATGGGCATCATAACGGATAGCACCCCATTGGAATCGCCTAAAAATCCCGACACCTGCAATGTGGTTACCCTATATAAACTCGTGGCCACCAAAAATCAAATTGCCGAAATGGAGGCCAACTATCGCAAGGGCGGTTACGGTTACGGACATGCGAAAAAAGAATTACTGGGCGTGTTGACCGAGAAATACGGCGAAATGCGGGAAAATTATGCACGATGGATGGAGCGTCCCGATGATTTAGAGGATATACTTAAAATGGGTGCGGAAAAAGCCCGCCCTATTGCCCAGGCTGTTTTGGCGAGGGTGAGAGGCAAATTGGGTTTTAATTAGTGTCTGTCCATAAAGTCAAATTGGATGAACAAGAAAGTTTCAGATAAAGGCTTGCACTCCGTGTAAATAGCGGGAAAAAATAGTGCGTTTACGGTAGTAAACAACTTTTTTTACCAAACCCCAACCCTAAAACCTTCAGTAAGGGCAGGCATAACGCAGCTATCAGATACCTTATAAACAGCCACTAGGGCGCCAATTCGGGCTATCCGTTTCAAGTCCTCGTGCCCACCCCCGCCGGGTCAGCGGCGTGCGGGGTCTGGCTCGTATCCTCACCAGCCTCCGCCGCTCGCGTCCCGGCAGGTGGTGTCCACTGTGGGCTTTCCACTGCTATCCCGGGCGCGAACCTGGGTGGATTATAGTTTTTTGGTAATAATATTGATTGCTTATTCAAAATGTCAAAAAGCCCAACTATTTCGGTCAAAATGATTTATAAATCAAATTGCTACTTGTGCGTAAATTTGCCATACATTGTTTGTAAAAAAATCAAAGAAAAAGGATGGAAAAAAGCCTTCTGCTAAGTTATGTTGGCAAATTGCCCGGGCATTCAATTAACATTTAGATTATCTGTTTATGACAAATAAGGATTCAACATTTTGGTCAAAACCATTTATAAGTCTAAACTCTTTTGCAGTAATTTCATTGGCGTTATTGTTATTAGGTGTCATCTCTTATTACATTGTCAGGTTCGCACCTCCATTTGTTATTGGTGATAGATTAAACCTTTTAGCGCCAATTTATTTAGACCAAAATTTTCTCCAAGGATTTTTTCACCAACACGGATCCCATTTTTTAGGTGTCACACATTTAATTACCAGCTTTTTTGTATTTCTTGCAGGAAAATCACCTTTCATCGATTTATATTCCGGATTGTTTACCACAGCATTATTGGTAACGCTTTTATTGGTTTTTCGCCGACGGTACATTGATTTACCAATAGGCATAAATGACGTAATTATTTTATTGTTTGCCTTGAGCCTTGCACCGGCAAAGAGTTTTTATTTTTTCCCGCATATACATTTGATGCTACCGATTTTCACGCTTTTATTTTCCCTTTCATGGTATATTAAATGGGGTTACATTAAAATTATTTTTCAGTGTATTTTAATGTTTTTGGCAGCGTTTAGTGGTTACGCATTTATTGCTCTAATGGGTTTTGTGGTTATGGATATTTTCAAATATTTTGTTGATCGCAAAAAGTTGATGGATATTTGGATTGAAATTTTAGTTAAGGGAGTAGTTTTATTGTTCACAGGTGGTTTGTTTATTTTTCTATATAATTATCCGGCAGGTAATCCAAATGGTGACGAAGGTCTTTCCGTAAGTTATATTATTCAAATGCTTCAAAACGCAACAGGGACAGCTTGGTCAAATAAAGGCAGCTATGTTTTCCCTTTCCTGTTGGTGTTTTTGGTATTTGTGCTAATCAGGTTATTTAAGGTGTTTTCAATAAAGAAAAATATAGCTGTGCTAAACTTGATTGTTGCAATCTTTTTGTTTGTAATTATTAGTGGCATCAAGCGCTCCGGCGATATAGAAAGTGCAGGTCATGCACAACGGTATTTTTCTACCATGGTGTTGCTTCCCATTAGTGTTTATTTTATCAGCACCGCTTACTTAAACCACTTTATGGTGAAAATTGGATGGTGGTTTTTTGCTTTTTGTGTATATCTGCTTCCACTAAAGCCAGCCATTTCAGATGGTCAATATTTTAAGGAAAAAGTAATTTTATGGGAAAGCTGTCTGGAAAAAAACAAAGATTTTCAATACTGTAATGATGCCGTTGAATTGGAGGTTGTGCCAAATGCTAAAAAATACAAAGACCTATACCTGAAAATAAATACATAGAAATAATTCCGTTGTTTTTGTGTTGATTTTTCAGGTAATTGCTACAATTTTGGTTTTAACTTGAGACTTAAAATGAGTTTGGAAAAGTTTAGTAATTCCCGGAATAATAGGCTAATTTTCACATTGGGAATTTTGGTTTCATTTTTTAGAAGCACGACCTCACTACCAATGGCAATTGAATTATCTCTTGATGCTAAATAGATAAATTCAATATCATATAGGTAGCTGTTGGTTTTAGTTTGCAAAAACACCTTCTTTCCAATTTTATTAAATCCCTTTAATCCACACTGAGTATCATCAACTGGGAGTTTGAGGAGTTTCTTGGTAATTAATCGCAGAGATTTTGAAAGTTTTGTTCTTTGTGCCGGAATATTATTGTAATACGCTTCGCTTCTAACGCCAAGGCAGATGTCCAAGTTGTTGTTTTTTAGTTCGTTAAAAAGGTTGATAAAACTATTGTTTGTGTATGGGAAATCAATATCGGTAACAATAATATAATCGCCCTTCGCTTGTTCAACCCCTTTTCTTAATGTATATCCCTTTCCCATGTTTTTGTTATTTTCCAGGTATATAAATAGTGGAATACTGTTGGTTAGGTTTTTCACCATATAGTTTTCTATACCATAATTAGCTCCATCATTTACTAAAATAATAGATATTTCAACCTCTGGTAATGTCGCGCACAATTGTTTATAATTGTCAATTACGGTTGTTTCCCAACCTACCGTGGGGTTAAAGCAAGGCAATACAATATCTAAAGTCATTTAATCTAGGTTCAGTTTCTGCAAATTACATCAGAGATAAATTGCAAGTAAAAGTTAAATATTCTTTTTGGGAAAATGTTCCAATGTTGGTGTCAATTGAATCCAAATAAAACAAATTTATAGGCAACTGTTAAAAGCCTTATTTTTGAGTCTGCTCCAAAAAGTCCCATTCTGCCAAATCTTCCTTGTCGATAGACTTTTGAATTTTCACTAACAGTTAGTTAGCTGCGGTTCAAAAATCCCCACAGCGTCGATTTTGATTGAAATCATCCTTTTTGGAGGGGACTTATTTTTATATGGTAAATGGACATTTATTTGGATTGCTATATTAAAACAAAATATTGTAAAATGAAATCCGAATGAGAAAACTTTCTCACTACTTGTCCCAATACAAATTGACGCGAAGGATAATGCTTAATATTCGACAATTATATTTAGAGTCTGCTCTAAAAAGTCCCATTCTGCCAAAATCTTCCTAGTCGATAGACTTTTGAATCTTCACTAACAGCTGGTTAGCTGCGGTTCAAAAATCCCCTCGATTTTGATTGAAATCATCCCTTTTGGATTGGCCTCTTATTTTAAAACACCATCTCCCTCAAAAATCCTCTGTAGCTAAATTTCTACTTTTCTTTATAGATAGGCAAAATTCGACAACAATCATTTCCAAATGGTCATATTTTAATATACTTTGCCTTGTGAAAAAACTAAATTTATGCATGTTAAAACCATGTAGTGTAATCATATATAAGTATGATTTGGTAAATTTTTTATTTACTTACTATTTTTATTTTTTCATATAAATGTCGTAACTTGCCTCTTTAATAAAACCCAAAAGTATTTGCTTTATGATACAATCCTATACCCAAAAATTGGCAAAGTTGTTTAAGCCTTCTTTTTTTGTCCGCATTGGCTCACTTGTTTTTCTATTTCCAGAAATGCTCTGGGCACAACCCCAGCCGCCAGGGGCTCCTTCCCCAATTGATGGCGGACTGGTTGCCCTGCTCGCTGCGGGTGCATTTTATGGTGTGAAAAAATACCGTCAGCAAAAATAATTTTTACCTCAAGCTTTATATTTATGTAAACGCCACACTTTTTGTCCCTGGCGGCTTCACATTTTCCCTTTCTCAAAAATAACCCCATCCACATGAAAAAGTCACTATCCCTTAGCTTTTTACTCTCCTTCTTATTTATGTCCATGGCCTTTGGGCAAACCACCACCAGACCATCAGGTGTGCAACCAAGCGGCAATGGCTCTTCCGCCACCCCTTACCAAATTGCCACCATCGAAAACCTCGTGTGGCTGGCTGATAATTCTTCTACCTGGTCAGTCAACACCTATTTTATCCAGACTTCAGATATCAATCTCGACGGCTGTGAACAATGGGATAATGGTAAAGGCTGGAAGCCTATTGGAAATTATACCGATGCTTTTAGAGGCAGGTATGATGGGGGTGGGCATACCATCTCAAATCTAAACATTGAACGCCAAACCACAAGTGATGGCGGACACGGTGTTGGTTTATTCGGGGTAGTAGGCGCTACACAACAAAGCCCAAGAGCTGTTGGGCAACTGACAACATTAGATCAAACCATTTATGTCAAAAATCTCATCATGGAAAACTGCACCGTAAAAGGCTTGCACGCTTCCGGGGTAGTTGTAGGTCGCGTTTTTGGACTCCTAGGCACTTCGGTGGAAAACTGTAAGGTGCTACAAAGTTATGTAGAAGGCACAAGGACAGTGGGTGCCGTTGTAGGTGCCAGCAATAGTGAGTATATCGGTAGGGCCAATGTTGCCGACCGACCCATGATGCGCCAATGCGTGGCTAAAAATTGCACCATTCAAGGTGTAAGGGGAACGGTGCAGTCAGCAGCACAAAATGAAACCAACCCCAACCAAAAGTTTGGCGCAGTAGTAGGCTGTACCCAGCGGGGCAGGGTGGAAAACTCTTATGCCTTGGACTGTCAGGTTATTATAAATGACAGCATAAACCTCAACAATGAAACCTACGCCACGGGAATTGAACGCATTGGCGGTATTTCAGGTTGTCTTTCAGAAGGTGCCGCAGTGGTGAATTCATACAACACAACTACCTTTGACTTCTCAAATTGCAGTTCTTGTTCAAGCTTTATTGGCCCCTTAGTAGGCTTCGACGATCCAGAATTTGGCAATTACGACGGCGCAGATATTTTATCCAATTCCTATTATAATGTAGATTACTACAATGCAAATACGGGCTTATTTACCAATAACAATGGAGGTGCGCGCACAGAGGCTCAACTTAAAAATCGAGATTTTTATGCACAAGCATGGCTTTTCGTGGAACCCAATGATGAGGGTATTTGGGCGATTAACAGTGCGGCAAATGACGGATTTCCGTATTTATTTTGGGAGGATTTAGATGCAACGCAAACCTTGGATTTAATTTGGATCGGCACGGCAAATAATGATATAAATAATAGCAGTAATTGGAAAAATGGTAGTCCTCCAAATTTGAATAATGGGCAAGCTCGCTTTACCATTGCCCCCGGAGCCAAAATGGGCTTGAATATTTCGGATGGTAATGTAAAAAGGGTTTTTGTGGAAAAAAACGCCGAATTAATCATCAGACCCGGAGCCGTTTTGGAAGTAGAAGAGCAAATTGATGTCCTGGGAAAAATTGTAATAGAATCTGATGCACTCAATAATTACGGGCAACTAAAATTCAACATTTACGAATCCAGTGATAGTGACTCCCTTAATGGAATGGTGGATTTTGAAATGAAATTATCCGGTAACGGATGGCACAACATCAGTAGTCCCTTTACCGAAACCGTAGCCGATAGTTTTGGTCCCGGAAGAATAAGCACCGATTTTCACCCAAATGCCCGTAACTTTTTTGGCTGGAACGCAAGTGCCACCGGCTCCAATGCGTATAATTATACTGAAGTACTCAAAGGTGAAGACACATTATTGGGTGGACATGGGTATATTGCCTATTTCGGCACCAATGGCATCATGGATTCACTGGATGAAGAATACACCATTCGATTTAGTGGTTACCCCATAAGCGAAGTAAACCCTTCTTTGTTTTTTTCCACCAAAAGTGCCACATCAAGTCCGATAGAGTTTGTTGGTGATGGCGCCGGCGCAGACGACGGTTGGAATCTCATCGCCAATCCCTTCACCTGTGTACTCGATTTTTATGCCTTAGGCTTGGGAAGCAACGGCACAAATAACAGTTTTTATATCTGGGATCCCACCGCCAACAAATATAAGTTTTGGTCCGGCGCTTCCGGTGATGAAAGCAGTGAACCCAACGTTGCTCCTTTCCAATCATTCTGGATGCAAACCAATAACAATCTTCCTTCAAATGCGACCTTACCCCTTTTAATGAATGCGCACGGAATTTTAGTTGCCCCAGATGCACCGCCATTTCTCCGCCCCAAAAAAGCGTATGATCGCGTCGTATTACATATAGAAGAAACGCAAAACCCGGCCAATAACGATTATGCCGTAGTCGCGTTTATCCCCGAAACCAACGACGGATTCGATGGGCAATGGGACGCTCATAAGATGAGAAACGGAGCTGAGCACCCCAACATTTTTACCCGGGACAGCACGGGCTACGTCCTAGCCGTAAATGCCATCGACTTTGACGCAGATTATACCGGCATAAAAACACTTCCACTCTCGGTTGATGGTTATCAAGATGGCCGCTCATATACCATTTCACTCGACAAATGGCATTTGCTGAATCCTTACCATGTGTATTTGGAAGACCTCAAAACAGAAACCCTCCACGACTTGGTCAATGATAACTTTAGCTTTGTCTATGACGAAAATTTAGACGACCGATTTGTGATTCACTTCCAATCCATAACCGTGAGCAACCAAACCTTTGAAGACGCTCTGAACAGCAAGAACAACGCCTTCAAAATGTGGATTTACGAGGGGGTTGGATATTTTGAGCCGACATTTGACGGTCCGGCAAACATCGAAGTCATGGATCTCAACGGAAAAGTATTGCAAGCCGAAAAGGCCCAATTCCGCAATGGCACCCAGCATACATTTCAAATGCCAAACGCCGCCGCCGGAGTTTATACGCTTCGGGTACAAGGGGGTGGTCTTAACAAGACCATCAAGTTTTTTTATACACAGTAATTTTTTGGTTAAATATGGGCGCCAATTCGGGCTATCCGTTCCAAGTCCTCGTGGACACCCCCGCCGGGTCAGCGGCGTGCGGGGTCTGGCTCGTATCCTCGCCAGCCTCCGCCGCTCGCGTCCCGGCTGGCGGTGCCCACTGTGGGCTTTCCACTGCTATCCCGGGCGCGAACCTGGGTTGGTGGGACGTATTTTAACAACAGTCCGGCCCATTTTTTTAGTATTCAATTTTGTGGTAAACTGTGTCAAAGGCCGGCATCCAAACGGTGTCTTTAATAATTAAATATTCATTATTTCGCTTTAGATTAAAAGTTATAATTCTATTGATATTTCCAC
>JAFIEY010000065.1 GCA_020832345.1 Cryomorphaceae bacterium
GAGGTAATTTTACGCGCATCGGTATGGTTTAAAAAAATAATTAGAATTAGTCCGCCAAAAATAGGGGACAAATTATTTTTATCGTAAAAAAATACGAAATTGTTTTGATCATCTTAGAAATGGAGGTAAGGCTTATGACCATTTTACTATTTGCTTGACTTTTTTAGTCACTTATCTCATTTATAGTTTGAGTCTAATCCAAAAAAAATGATCAAAATCGAGGGGATTTCTGAAACGTAAATAACTGTTAGTGAGTTTTTAAAAATCTACCGACAAGGAAGATTTTGGAAGAAAGGGATTTCTTGGAGCAGACTTTAGTTTGAATTAACCATATTCAACAAGCACAATAATGCGGGCATAGCGCCCCCCCCATCATGCGTATTATAAAAATTTTGATTGCGGTCAATTTCAGGCTTTATCAGAAAAAACAGAATCCAATTTTATTAAAAGAAACACAAGTCAAAATAGGTGACTTGTGTTCTTTTTTTATATAAAAAATGTCAACTGTTTTTGGGTTAACTTGACGATTTTAAGTGTTAAATCCAATATACAGATTAGAAAAGTTTGAAAACATTTTTTATTTTTGTTTTTTTTATTAAATATAATCTTTCAAAAAATAAAAATAAATTTCATAAGTAATATTGTTTGATTAATTATCAAAATTTCAAAATTCAAAATTATGACTATGATTTTAAAAGGCTTCATAAAAAATTAGTTTTCAGTATAAATTAATTACATTGTTGTATTTGTATTTGCGGATAAAATTATTAGGCAACAAATTATACTTTTACAATAATTAAACAAAGTATTGATATATTTACCCTTTAAAAATTAATAAAAGTTAAGACACTATGAAGACAACATTACCAAGTCTTGCCAAATGGGTAAGCTTACTCTCGGGTTATGCCTTGTTTTTGGGTGGCATATTTTTGCCTTCCACGGCGCAAGCCCAAATTAACATTGCCCCCAGTGCAACCGTAACTGCTAGTGCATGTAACACCGGCCCGTGTTCAACACTCAATGATTTGGACTTTGGAACTTGTGGGTCACAGCAAATGTGGATTCCAACCTCTACTCCGCCATCACTTGCTCCAGGAACAGACTGGATTGAATGGCAATGGCCAAATGCCGAGTCTTTCGACGAAATCGTGATACATCACGCCCAAGACAATGCCAGGTTTCTAACTGGAGCCACCATCCAATATTGGGATGGTTCTAGCTGGCAAAATCACCATACGTTTTCCAATTTAACCATGCAGTGTATCAACTCGGTTGTAATTCCGAGATTGACGACCAATCGTTTTAGAATTACATCTTTTCAAATGACTGGTACCGGGCAGTTGTCTAATCCTAATTTTAGAGAGATCGAAATCTTCAGTGCGCCAACAGCGCCCAACGATGCAGGCGTTTCTTCTTTGGTTTCTCCGGTTGCTTTTTGTCCAGGACAAGAAAATATCACCGTAAGGGTGCAGAACTTTGGTATCAACCAAATTACGTCTGTTACGGTAAACTGGACCCTCAACGGAGTCGCTCAAACCCCGGTGAATGTGACAACATTAATCGATACCATTGGTGGAGTAAATCCTTTTTTTACCAATGTAACCCTGGGCAGTCAAATGTTCCTGGCCAATACCACATATAATATAGTCGCCTGGACTTCCATGCCCAACAACGTTGTTGATACCATTAATTTCAACGATACCCTCACGGCTTCGGTCTCGCCTGCCATCAGTGGTACATTTACCATAAATTCGGGCCTCGCGACTTCGGGAACCAATTTCCAGTCCTTTACTGATTTTGCAAATTTCATGAACATCAATGGAATTTGTGGCCCGGTTGTGGCCAATGTGGCGCCATCTTCAGGCCCCTATAATGAAAGGGTGCAATTTGAAGAAATTACAGGAGCATCTTCCGTAAACACCATTACCATTAACGGAAATGGAAATACCTTGTCTTTTGCCGGTGATGCGACCAACAGAACTACGCTTACCCTTAACGGCACGGATTACCTCACCATCGATAATTTAAATATTGTTGCTGCGGGTGTTACCTATGCATGGGTTTTGTTTATGAACCAAGGCGCCGATCACAATACATTTAAAAATTGTTCGCTTTCAACATCCACATCCAGTGCTTCAACTTTTGTGTGTAATGTGGTTATGAGTGGTAGTCCTACTGGAGCCACTACGGCCGGAAATGCCGGAAGTTATAATACTTTTGAAAACAACGTACACATCGGTGGTTATTACGGATTCGCCATGAACGGGCCTTCTGCCGCCTCCAAAAATGTGGGAAATAAAATCCTGAACAGTGTATTTGAAGATTTCTATTTTTATGGTATGTACATTCGTTCGCAAGACAGCATTACCATCAATGGTAATGACCTAAGTCGGAGTGGAAGAACTAGCCTTTCTACATTTTACGGATTGTACTTTGCGACCGGAATTGAAGGTGCCAGAATTTTGAACAACAGAATTCACGATAATTCAAATCAAAATACCGCCTCAACGGCTGCGGCGTATCCCATTTATATGACGGGTGCGACCGGCACTGCAGGAAACCCAAACCTCATGGCCAATAACTTGGTTTACAACATCAATAGCAATGGTCTTCTTTACGGGATGTACCTATTAGGCACGGCTAATAATTTCTGGAATATCTACCACAATACCATTGTCATCGATAATCCAACGGCTTCAACAACCACAAATACCCGCCTATTGTGGTTATCTGGGAATCAGGCCAACATGAATATTAAAAACAACATATTCTATTTGGATAGAGGTGCCGGAGGAACGCAATACATGATTTATTTAACCAGTGCATTGACTTCCGCAGACATCAACAACAACAATTATTATACGCCAAACTCTAATGTGATTTTCGGTTTCAACGGTGCCAATACAAATAACTTTGCCGACTGGCAGTCAGCCGGTAGAGACGCCAATGGCTTATTTGCCGATCCTGTATTTCAGGGCGGAACCGGACCAGACCCTCTACAACCTACAGCTCCGGTCATTAAGTTTTTGGGAACAAATGTATTGTCTGATGTCCCATTTGACATTTTAGGTATGCCAAGAACCCCTGCACCTGATCCCGGTGCATATCAGTTTGAACCACCTCAAGGAATCGACATGGCCATCACCAAATTCATCAGTCCAAACGCATCATGCCCCGGGACGGTGAATGTGGAAATTGAGGTAGGTAACTTCGCCTCTGATACGGCAACAACCTTTACCGTAAACTGGTCTATCAACTCCGTGGCTCAAACCCCGGTTGTACAAAGTGGCTTGTTCCTTCCGGGTTCATTGTCGTCTATTGTTTTGGGTAGCTTCACCCTGGCACCCGGTGTTGCCTACAATATTGAAGCAACCATTGTAAATGTTGGTCCAACTAATGATATTGATTTGACCAACAATCAAATGAGTCTTATCGATTACCGTTCAGGACTCAGTGGCACCTATACGATAAACCAATTGGCAACACCTTCAGCTTCCAACTTCTCGAGTTTTGTAGAAGCCCGTGATGCTTTAAATGATTATGGTGTTTGTGGCCCGGTAGTTTTCAATGTTTTGGCCGGCACTGGCCCATACAATGAGCAAGTTATGTTTGGATCTATTTCCGGTGTTTCAGCCACCAATACAGTGACCATTAATGGCAATGGAAATACCCTGACCTATCTTTCTTCCAACACCAACGAAAGACATACCCTTGGATTAAACGGAGCATCTTATATGACCTTTGATAGTTTGGTCATCATTAGTGAAGGAACCACGACAACGGAATTTGGCTGGGGCATCTGGTTGACCAATTCGGCTGATCACAATACCTTTCAAAATTGTCATATCCAAGTGGATACTGCATCAACTTCACTCAATTATTCCGGTGTGGTTATGAGTAATACAGCCACAAGCGCGACCCTCGCCGGTACCGCAGGTTCTTTTAATACCTTTACCAACAACACCATAGAGGGAGGGTATTACAGTCTTACCGTCAACGGAAACAATGCCGCCGACAGGGGTGAAGGTAATCAGTTTATTAACAACAAACTGACAAAATTCCGCTTTTATGGTTTGTACATGCGTGCACAGGAAAACATGGTTTTCAAAGGAAATGAAATTACCCGTGGAAATCGCTCTATAACCGGATCAGTTGCTTTTTACGGTATTTATATGATCACCAGTAATGTGGGTTGTGAAATCACCGGTAATAAAATCTATAATACTTGTCAAAACTGCACGAACAATACCAGTGTTCAATATGGTCTTTACGGTACAGGTTCCGCAGCGTTGGCCAACCAGCCTTCAGTTTTTGCCAATAATATAATGAGCGACTTTAATGGCGATGGCACGGCTTACGGTATTTACGTGTTGACCCAAAACTATTGGAAGTTTTACCACAATACCATCTCGATGGATGCCAGTACAAGCTCGACCATAACATGGGGTATTTATTCTTCCGGCGCCAATACGGGAACTGAATTTGTCAATAATATTATTTCTGTAGATAAAGGTGGAAATACCCTTGGCTATAATTTCCCTACAGCTTCCCACAGTGGAATTGTAAATTACAATGGTATTTACACACCCAATGGATTTATCGGAAGACAGGGGACAACCGATTATACAACCCTGGCAGATTGGCAAACAGGAACGGGCAATGACCTCAACGGTGAAAGTGCGCCACCATTGTTCATCAACCCAGCTAATTTCGACTATACGCCGGGAACGCCTGCTTTTTACCAAGCTGGAACCAACCTATTGACGCAAGTTCCAGTGGATTTCTTTAATACACCCAGAACCATCACACCGGATTTTGGTGCCATTCAGTTTACACCGCTTCCCTGTGCCGGATCCTACGGACTAACAAATGACAGCGTTACCCCAACATCTGGATTCTTTTCATGGGGTTCTTATGAAAACAATTGGGTCGTTCAGTGGGGACCCGTCGGCTTCCTTCCCGGATCTGGTTTTGGAACTTCCGTTTCTGCCACCACCAACAACGGCTTTGAAGTGACAGGTTTCCAATCTAATACCTGTTACCACGTTTTTGTTGCCGATGTGTGTGGTACTGACACCAGTACCTGGACAGGCCCTGTGTTAATCTGTACGCCTAAAGCACACGACGCAGCACTGCTCGGCATGGTTGAACCCAACGACAGAGACTGTGGCGAACCCAATACACCCCTTCAGGTGGAATTGAGAAACAATGGTTTCTTCCCGATTACCTCAGCGGATATTACCGTCGAGATAACCGGTGCCATGAATCAAACCTTTAATTTTACCTATACCGGTAATTTGCCTATGGACGCTTCAACGGTTGTCACTGTTGCAACGGTGGACTTTTCTCTTGGCGGACTGATGGACTTCATGGCTTTTGTTCACATCCCCAACGATGAAGATAGCTCCAACGACACCATTATGGAAAATGATGTTCGCATCATTCCCGATGAGCCGCGTTTTGAGCATTTGCCACTTTGCGCTGGTGATGTGAATGTGACAATCTTTGGGGTACATTTACCCATGGTTACTAGCTACGAATGGTTTAATACGGCCACTGGAGGAACGCCTTTCTCCACAAATGATACCATTACCATTCCAGTAGCCATGCTGCCCAATGTGTGGTTGGCTTATGATACAGCTGGGGTTCCAACACCCATGGTACCATCCTCGTGTATTCCTACTTCTAGTTGTACTTCCGGTGATCAGATTGATAATTTCTCAACCACAGGTGGATTGTCCAGCAATATCAGTAATCTTTCATCAGGCTGCTCTCCAAATGCTTATGCAGACAACACCAATATGGTGGTTGATGCTGTTCCCGGCGGCACGGTGAACTTTACTGTTCAGGCAGGACCTTCCTGGGGACAAGGCTTTAGAATTTGGGTAGATTGGAATGGCGATGGAATATTCGGTGCTGGTGAGGATGTTTGGAATTCCGGAACCTCAGGATTATTGCCTTACACGGGAACTATTACCGTACCTATGAGTGCTACCCCAGGTGAAAAGCGCATGCGTGTTCGGGCAAATTTTGCCAGTTTACCACTCGATCCTTGTGCAGCGCAGACTTTTGGCGAAGCGGAAGACTATACATTCGTAGTCATTGGCAATGAAGCTTGTAGTCCTGCAAGAACCCAAGTCAATATCACTGCGGATTCTGTACCCACAGCTTCCTTTACCTACACGATACTTCCAAACCTCGAAGTGCAATTCATCAGCACATCTACTCCTGCGGGCATTACCGCCAACTGGGATTTTGCCGGATTGGGCACCGCTACCGGAGATACTGTCACATTTACTTTCCCACAAGTGGACACCTTCCAGGTTTGCCTCACCGTGAGTAATTTCTGTGCCTCCGATGATGTATGTATGGGAATAAATGTTTACGGAATAGGTGTTGAGACGTTTGCAGTATCAAACCTAAATGTATATCCCAACCCCAACCAGGGAAGATTTACCTTGAGTTTTGTCCAGGATTTTGTGAGTGACCTCAGTGTAGAATTACTCGACCTCAGTGGAAAAGTTGTTCATATTGAAGTTTACAAAAAATTCAGTGGTAATTACCTCCGTGATTTTGAGCAACAAAACATTGCTTCGGGATCCTATATGTTGCGCATCAGAAATGAGAAGGGTGTGGTAACTAAACGTATAGCGATTAATAAGTAGCATAAAGCTATAGTTCAATATAAAGCCGCCCCGAATTATCGAGGCGGCTTTTTTTATTCTACCATTATTACACATTTTTATAATGGAAATTCGGCTTTGCCATAGAAGAAGGTAATGCAATCAAAAACCCTTCAAAGTCAATGAATCTGAACTTTAATCCTGCCGCGAGATCCCGTTTCATCATTAATCAACCACAAGATGTATTGCCCCGACGCAATATTTTCAAGGTTGAACTGATGGCTGTTTTCATTTGATAGCTCTTTTTGAAATAGCATCCTTCCGCGTAAATCCATAAGTGAAGCCCTGTGATACGCTCGACCACTTGCCTTTAAAGTAAAGTTGCCATGGTTTGGATTGGGGTACAATTGTATTGGTGATTCATCGTCTGGTGAGACGACCGAAAAACCAGTAGGGCAGGTGTTTCGCAAAACGAAGGTATAATATTCCGTCAATTCATAACCACAATGATTGATAAAGGTGTTGCCATCTGTTCCCTCCACAATGGTTACATAATAATCGTCTTGAAAGGGCAAACGGGATGGAAATGCGTAATTTACCCTGTCGGTGAAATCAAAGGAATTACACACCCCTTGCGATGAAACCACAGGCACCTGTGTTGAATCCGGACCATAGACGATAAATTCACTTCCATCTGGAGAAATGGTAGGGCAGGCAACGTTGTTGTTGCCAAACAGAAACATTGGGATGGTATCGTCACATCCATATTCATACACCAACCATTGCATACTAAATCCAGATGAGGCGCTTGTATCAGCGAGGGAGTCGGTATTAGGAATTTGCGCAGAAAAAGGTAGCATCCGCAATACAGAGGTAGGGATGAGCTCAAGGTAATAGTGACTGGATGGGGGAAAAGACGGCAATCTCAACTCACATTGACTACCAATTGAAATGACTTCCTCCCGATGGATGGTTCCAAAAAGATAATAATCTCCCGGACTACCCGGCACCTGTGAATATATGTCCCATTCCATACCAAAAGCAAAATTGCCGTTGACAGAAGCCGGTAAAAAGGAAAACATACCCGATGGAAATACCTCCAACTGACTCCCGGCCTGTACAGCAAAAGGAATCGAATCAGAATATCCGGAAGCAAACATCAAATCTGCTGGCAAAATGGAATCATGACAAGCGCCTTTGCGCAATGGAACCAAGCGAAATACTAAAGAGTCATTTGCAAAATTATCCACCCCTTGTCCGTGAACAACTCCTTGTCTGCAATACGACATCGCATAAGGATTGGCCAAAAACCGAGGGGCTCTTCTATTTTCTAACGTATTATTCAATGTCGCTTGCAAAAATAATGAATCCGTATTTTGTGTATAATTCGCCAATTGATTTGCCGGTAATCGACAACAATGTTGCACGGAAAACCGAATATCCGAACACGTGTCGGGTAGCGTCACCATCGCTTGAAACATCACTCGTAAGGTGGGTAAATAGTTTTGATCAAAAACCCGTAAACATTCTGTATTGCCAATTAGCATTGAAAAATTAGGCATGGCAGGATGCAAACTACTTCCAACACTAAATCCGGGAAAACAGGACGATTGAACGCAAACCTGAGGTGGCGGTAGATTTGTCGAAGGCCACGCACCAAAGGCAGTAAAATGAATTGAAACATCAACCAGATATTGATTTGGGATACCGGTGCTGTCACCAATGTAGGTATAACTTATGTCTCCACCAACAAGACTATCTGCCTGTAAATGATTATAAAAACAGCTTAAACCAAGAAACACAAGTACGGTTAAAATTTTTTTCATGCCTCAAAGGTAGTGAAGCCCTGAATTTTATTTGGTTCTGGGTTACTCTCAGGTCACATAAAACATTTCATCGACCAAAACCTTGAGTAAACGAAAACCAAGACGTTCTTGCAAAATGAAATGTAGGTGCAAAAAAACACGATTATTCGGCCTGCTAACATTCTGGATATTTCATGCACATGCAGCGAAAATCAATTTCGATAAAGCGTCTCAAACACAAAAAAAAATTTAAAAAAAGTGAATTCTGCAAAAGGCAAAGCAGTTTGTTGTAATTTAGACCCTTCAAACCAAATATCATGAAAGCACCAAAGCTATTATTTGTTATAACGATTATTACTCTGTCCTTTTCCGCCTGCAAAAGCGATGACGATCAATCCGTTGAACCTGAGATAACCATCAACACCCCGGATTTAATCATCCACAATGCCATTCGGATTTCGGGAAACATAAAAGGGCAAAACATACAATCGTCCGGGTTGGTTTTAAATACCATCCCGAGACCCACCCGCGATCATCGGGAAATTGAACTTGACAAAACCTCAGGTAATTTTACCCTGGAAATAGATGAGCTTGAGCGGAACACCACCTATTACATACGGGGATTTTTAATTGTAGAAGACGAGATTATTTATGGAAATGAAATAGGATTTACCACCTCCAGCTTTTTTGCCATCAACTATTCAGAAAATGTGGGAGACACCGTCGTATTATTTGTAGCACCTACCGATAACGCCCAACTCGTACCTTGGGGGCCCGACACCCTCACAGGAGCCGACAACCCATCCGATGGTAGAATCAACACCCAATTGCTGGCGGGGCTATCGGGCAACTTCCTCGCCAAAACCTGCTCGCAATCAACTGCCGGAGGTTATAACGATTGGTATTTGCCCTCCGTGGAAGAATTAGAGGCCATCTATCAGAACCGCAGTGAAATTGGCAACCTCGCCAACATCATATATTGGAGCAGTACCGAATACTCCGAAATCCGCGCCAAAGGTGTAAACATGTTAAACGGTCAAATTGCTACACCCACTAAATCTGCACAATATTATTGTCGATGTGTTAGACGGCCATAAAATGCCACATAAAATTAAAACTTAGAAAAAGTTCCAACTTACAAACTCCTTATTATCTCCAATTTGTTAAGTTGTAAATCCAATCAAAAGTCTGTTCCAATAGAAAAATGGAATACCCTAGGTAATACCAAACCGTCTTCAATACCAAATGCATAATCAAACCGGACAAAATAACCAAACAACTTGGTGCGTAGCCCCAATCCGGTACCCATTACTATTGGTTCCTTGTTGCTGTCTATTATAATGGTGAAACTCCCGCGGTCGATTACCTGTGAATTTATAGCGTTTTGCTCACCATAAGGATTCCATCCGTTCCACGCTGTTCCCACGTCAAAAAACGGCACAACTTGAAAATTGGATACAAATTCATTTAAAATCGGGCGTCGTAACAAATAACGAAAAATGGGAATCCTTAACTCACTATTAAATACCGCAAAATTATTTCCATTCCGGGTGTTTTGAAAAAATCCGCGCATATTGGAAACCAAAGTCTGAAAAATATAATTTTCGTCGGCAACCGGGGTCGCTGTATTCATTGGCGGGGCAAATTGGTTGTCAACGCCACCCATGAAGTGTACGAGTTTTTCCTGCCCAAATGAGGTGCCCCCGGCAAAGCGATTGGCCCAAATTACCGGCCCATGTACCTTCGTATAGTTTCTGTAATCCAATCCTATGGTATGCAACCCACTCGGGGAAATATCTAGTCGCCGATAATATTCGGTAAAGATCTTATACCTCGTTCCTTCCCACAAATTTATACCCAAGCTCCGTGTATTATCATGAATGTAAGCTGCACGGGTAATCCCAAAATACTGATATGTTGCGGACGCCATCAAACTATTTAGTTCGCGGGAAAGCTGCTGCTGGTGATCCATGCGAACCGAACCGGAAAACTGAACCGCAGATACCGGACTAAAGGGGTAAGTAAAAGTATGCATAACCTCGTGCGAAAAATAACGGTTAAATTCCGCTGAGCTCAATAGTTCCAACTGACTCCTCCGAAAGAAAAAGGTCTCGTGATTTAACCTTTTTTTCTGGTTGAGAAAACTGATGAATATCTCGTGATCAGGACTCAAACTCGCACCCGGCAGCGGGGTGAAATTTGTTCGAAAACCCAATGTAATACGATAATCCTCAAGCAAATCAGCGGCTCCTACGCGGATCAACCCATTAAAACCCGGATTGAGCATATTGGGATCAGGACGCCCGGTATAAGGCTGATATTGTGGGTTGAGAAATGTATTGTCCATTTGAAAGGTCAATTCATCCTGATAAAAAGACAAAAAGTAATTTCTTCGCGGAGGCAAATTAAAATCCTTTTCTTTTTGTGGCTCTTCAATAGTAATTGATTGTAGTACCGGACGCTGTTGGCTGGGTCTGTCTTCGCGTTCCACCTCCCCCTGATAAAGGCCCATTTCAATCAACACACTTCTATCAAATTGATAATTTTGAATGTTGATTTCGTAATCTACTTCACTGACATCCACGTACTCAAAGTCGCTACCCTCGTCATCATCCTCATCTATAAAGTCATCATATTCAGGTTCGGGATCGCCGCGATAAAAACTTTCTGGGGAATCTCGATCCACTCGAAAAATCCGGGATTTCCTTTTGGCCAGCACTGCATAGTACAATTGACTGGAATTCTTGACCATGGTAGTCGCCCGCATGTTTCGCGTCAAATTGGAAACGGGGTACACATCAAATTTGTAATCGTAATGCGTGATGGTATCCACATAAGCAATATTAGAATCCATTTTTACCAAAAAATCATTTCGCACTCCATTTGAACGGCGAACAAAATGCAAAAAGCCTCTCCCCCAATCGGTTGCCTGTAAATCGCTAATGCTGGCATTATTGGTAACCCTGCGCATTTCTTGTTCAGGACCTTCAGAAATGCGATATAAAAACAAGTCAAAAGCTCTGTTAAATTGATCCACTTGTTTTCCGGGTTCCAACTGTGCTTCCGGTCGGTCTGAGGAAAAAACGATATCCCTACCCCCATTGATAAAGGTTGGATAAAAATCGTTGTAATCGTCGGAAGTAACAGCTGTGTATGAGGTACTCAGTATATTGTAAATAAAAATATTCGAACGACCGTTTCGCACAGCTGACATCACAAACTGTCGTCCGTCCGGAGAATATCGAAACTGATTGACTTTATCCGAGCCAAAGAATTTTTTCTTTTCGAGTTTCTTCTTTTCAACATCATAAAAATACAACCAGGTAAAACCCTTTTCCTCTGTCATAAAGGCCAATATTCTACCATTCGGATTCCAGTCCATAATGGGAAATGACCGATCCTGATTTTGCACGATTTTGTACCCGCCTTTATAAATTCGCTTTTTTCGCTTGCGCTGGGTATCGTATAAATAAATTCGAAACTCGTTGAGGTTGTGCTCTACATAAGCCAGGTATTTACCATCGCGACTGGCAGCCAATTCACCAACCTCTCTTGATCGCCTAATGCGCTTAACTTCCTCCCCCTCCAGTCTTTCGTTTTCCAACATATCGTTGTATTTGGCTCGATAAAACTTTCGGAAATTGGCGGACAATTGACTCATTTCAACACCGAGAATATATTGAAAACCAGTTTCCACATTTCGGTTTACGATGGTCATATAAAGAATGTTTCGAACCACGCCTTTGCCGTAGGTTTCCGCCACAAAATGCCATAGCGCATGGCCGGCAACTGCAGCGTCCTCATCCGAAAGGGAATTAAACCTTTTAAATCGCTTATTGGCAATACCCTCTCTCACCTTCTCATCGATCTCCACCGTCCAGGGTCGAGACAAATACGAAACCAAACCTTCCAAAAACCAGTTCGGTAAATTAAGTAAGGTGCTATTCCGAATGGATTCACTCAAATCTCCATATAAGATATAGGTAAGCATGACCTCCGCCAATGCCCTGCGAATTTGCTCTTCCAACTTCTGATAATCACCATCAAAATGCACGAAAATCTTATTGCCCGCAATTTGGGTAACCCCACCTGTGTTGTACGGTATGTCTCCTGTTGGGACAAGGTTACTTTGTTTTAAATCACTGAGTGTGGTGAAAACCAGAACCTGAATTCGACTGTCGAGATTGGCTTCCAACCTTCGCTGTAGCATGGCAATATTACGATGGGTCATGACGGCTACCTTGCGGGGGAGAACGCGATCATTGGCGTAGTAGTAAATATCAAAATCGTCCATTCGATAGACGTTCCAATCAAAATCGGTAAACTGAACTCGATTTTTTCCAAATGTCTGATAGGTACCGTAAAAGAATTGTGCTTGTGTGGGCAAAACCCACAACAAACAAATTATTCCAATTAATTTACGATAGATGTGCAACATTAATTTAAAAATTTATCACCATCAATACCTGTAATTTTTTTAAACAAACCGATCGCCTTCGATAAGTTTTACATCTTTTACAAAATCCCGCACTTTTTGCTCGCTTTCCTTTCTGCAAATAAGCAGGGCATGCGGCGTATCCACCACAATATAATCATTTAAACCCTCTACAACGGCAATTTTATCTCCCGATACATGAACGATATTACCATTGGATTCGTATGTAAGGATTTTTTTTCCGACCAGCGCATTGTCGTTTTTATCGCGGGCAACTTGTCCGTGCAATGCACCCCAGGCCCCCAAATCCGACCAACCTATGTCCATGGGCGCAACAAAAACATTTTTCGACTTTTCCAACAAAGCAAAATCGATGGATTCATTTTCCAGTCGTGGGTAAAAGGATTTCACCAGGGGTAACTCCTCATCTGTATCCAGCACGGTTTGGTTTTCGGTAAAAGCTTCAAAAAGCTCGGGGATATGTTTTTTAATTTCTCCAAAAAATGTTTTTACCGACCAGAAAAATATGCCCGCATTCCAGAGAAAGTCTCCGCTTTCTAAAAAACTCCTGGCAATATCTTCGGAGGGTTTTTCGGTAAATGTTTTTACCTTAGAAATTCCCGATTCGTCTTTTCCGTCCACAAACTGGATATATCCGTAACCGGTGTGAGGTTTATTGGGCGTAATCCCCAGTGTCACAATCCGATTGGTATCTTTAACGTATTCCAAAATCTCAATGGCCCTATCGGCAAAAATATCTTCCGACAAAATCAAATGGTCGCTGGGGCAAACCATGACCGATGCCTGATCATCTCTTCGGGCAATTTTTGACATCCCGTACGCAATGGCCGGTGCCGTATTACGCCGTGCCGGTTCCATTAAAATATTCCTTTCTGATACGTTTGGCAACTGCTTTCGCACCAAATCACGATAGCTGTCTTGGGTGCTAATGAGAATATTTTCCTCGGGAACAAATCGCAGCGCTCTATTATAAGTCATTTGTAATAAGGAACTTCCAGTACCCAAAATATCTTGGAACTGCTTGGGGAGGCGTGTTGTGCTTTTGGGCCAAAATCGGCTACCTACCCCACCGGCCAATATCAGTACAAACTGATTTTTATACATGTTGGTCGAAAAATATTAAGTTACAAAAATAGCGTTCAAAAGCAGGACTAAAAATTTCTTTTTTAATAATTCGCTTTTCCACTTTCAATTTTCTATTTAAAAAATAAAACCGAGTCCAAATTCCACAACGTGATTGGTTGGGTAAGGTGCAATATCACTCAGATTTTCCACAAATTGATAATTACCTTTCAACACCAAATTCTTTTTTAGGTTTAGGTTAATCCCTGCTGTCCATATACGCAAATCATTGACAACCGTTGGGTTGGTCATGGTCATCAGGTTTCGATTAAAAGCGTAATGGGTGTTGAGCCTTTCGAAGCGAACAAATACGGGAAGCTTTAAGGACTTGCTATCGTAATACCAGGTTTCTTTTTCTTTGGTTTTTCTATCACCTTTAAGAAGTGGTAAAATATCGTAACCCGTTTCAAATAAATATCCGTAAACCTCCTCACCCAAAACTTGCCCGTTGCTTTCCGACCCGCCGGAATGCACAAAGAGTTTATCTGTATCACTTAAATGGCCATAGGCGCCCACTGCAACAAACCGCAAATTTCCCTTTTCGTATTTTGCAAATGCAGAACCGAGTGAGATTTGTGCATTAATGGGGTGCATTTGACCGTTTTGCATGGCCACTACGTTTCCCCTTCCAGAATTGCCGAAATACCCCGAAGCACTGAGTTCCCAATTTTTTATTCCACTGTAATTTATTTGTGGATTTATTGAAATTACCTCCGGAACTTCAAGGCGGATTTCTCTACCCTGTCGAATCCAGGTCCCGTCTATGTAATTTTCCGAATTTAATCCTTGGGTGATGCCCAGTGCGTAGCTCCAATTTTCACTAATGATACCGTAAAACATCGCCCCAAACTCAATCCAACTGCTGGGAATAATCAATCGCTCCACATCTGCTCTATTGACCGAGTAAAACATCACCGGCTCGTCGTTGTTGTTGACGTAACCAATGGTCAGTGGGAAAAAACCCACCCGAACTTTGAGGTAATCCTTTAGCAAATAATCAAAAAAAGCTTCGAAAATTATTTCGTGATGAATTTCCTGATTTCGGTCGTGCATCATCTCAATTTGAAATTCTGAATTCCAAATTAACTTATCTGTAAGTCTATAACCAAAAAAGGTAGCAAAGCGGTATAATCCGGTATAGTATAGTTCCAGATCACCGACGTTTCTATCCACACCGGTTTGTAACGGAACCGAATTAATTTCGCCAAAACCACTGATGGAGTACCTCTTGTCAGAAAAGAAAATTTTCGATGCCGCCAAGGCCAGACCGGGCTGTTGCTTGTATTTTAAACGTTCAATTTCCAAGAGTTTTTCTTCAGAAATTGTATCGTTTTTTTCCGGTATCTGTGCCATTATAAAAAATCCCGAAAGGAAAAAAAACAAAACACATAATATTTTCAACTTCATGGAAATCTCTATTTTTGAGGCCACTCTAAAAAGGATGATTTCAATCAAAATCGACGCGGATGGGATTTTTGAACCGGAGCAAGTGAGGATTCGAAAGTCTATCGACAAGGAAGATTTTGGCAGAAAGGGACTTTTAAGAGCAGACTCATTTTTTGGCCGGCAAAAGTACTTACTTAATCTCTTCAAAAAAACTATTTCGACAATATTCAATATCTTCATCGGTAATGTGAAGGTGTGTAACTAAACGCAATGCGCCACCACCCATAGAGAGCAAGCGAATACCTTTTCGCTCCAGCGCTGAAATAACGGTTTCTTCTTTTATTTTCGGATAAAAAACCAAAATATTCGTTGATGGCTCAACCACCCGATCCACCCAATCACAATCTTCAAGAACAGCGGCAAGTGCTTTTGCCCGCCGATGATCTTCAGCCAGTCTGTCAACGTGATGGTGAAGTGCATAAAACCCGGCAGCAGCCAAAAACCCGGATTGTCGCATGCCGCCACCCAAACGTTTGCGAATACGGCGTGCGGTGAAATAGTCCTTCTCGTTGAGCAGCAAGAGACTTCCAACCGGACAACCTAAACCCTTAGAAAGACAAATACTCATGCTGTCGAACAAACCGTGATAGTTTAAAGTACTTTGTCGGGAGGCCACGAGGGCGTTAAAAATTCGCGCACCATCTAGGTGCAGTGGCAAATGGTGTTTGGAGGTAATTCTACGGATTTCTTTAATGGCATCGAGATTGTAAAAACTACCGCCGGCTTTATTGCAAGTGTTTTCAAGTGATACCAGCGCAGTTCTGGCCGCGTGTTCGTTTTTTGGATTGATGGCGGCTTCAATTTGGGAAGCGGAAATTCGACCTTGATCTCCGGGCAGCAAGCGAAGAGATGCCCCTGCATTAGCTGCCGGACCACCGCCCTCGTACCAATAAATATGGGAGAGCGCATCACAAATGATTTCGTCACCGGGACGCGTATGCAGCATCAGGGCAATTTGATTGGTCATGGTGCCACTTGGACAAAACAAGCCCCTTTCAAATCCGAATAATTGCGCAGCATAATCCTCTAACTTCCGTACACTCGGATCAATATCGATTACATCATCACCAACCGGGGCGTCAAACATGGCCTTTTTCATTTCATCGGTAGGCTGAGTTACCGTGTCGCTGCGTAAATCAACAATTTTTGTCATTTCATACTTTTTAAATGTGAATATTCATTTGCTCGTTGCCAGTCCCAAATTCAGGTAAGCCATCACAATACAACATTCCAATAGAGCACAGAATGATATGAAGACATATTTTGGCTTTTAGGGTCAAACTTCAGCGCATTAATTTCGCGCCCCAAAGTACAGAGAAATTCGCGGAAATCAGCAAAAATTACACTTTTTTCTAAGTTTTTGCTGGTGTAATTTTGCAGAACTATGACAGAGCGTGAAGACATACAGTCCATTGGCAAGCGAATCGAGGACTTAAAATCATATTTAAACGTTGAGAGCAAACGAATCGAGCTCATCAATGAAGAGGAAAAAACGGCCGCGCCGGAGTTTTGGACCAACCCGAAGGAAGCAGAAAGCGTCATGAAACACATTCGTGAGCTGAAGTTTTGGGTTAATGGTTACGAAGAAGCTGAACGCTTGTTTGAAGAGTGGAAAAATGGCGATGAGTTTTTACGGGAAGGCCTTTTGGAAGAAAGTGACGTTTTGGCTTTGCAGAAAGAATGTGTGGACAAAATTGAGGACCTCGAATTTCGCAATATGCTTTCCGGTGAAGAAGACAAACTCTGCGCTGTGGTGCAAATTACCGCAGGCGCAGGGGGCACCGAGAGTTGTGATTGGGCGGAAATGCTCATGCGCATGTACATCCGTTGGGGCGAGCGTCAGAAATTTAAAGTTCGTGAACTCGTTTATCTTCCAGGTGATGTAGCCGGGGTAAAAAGTGTGACCCTCGAAATTGAAGGTGATTACGTTTTCGGTAATTTAAAAGGAGAAAATGGCGTTCACCGATTGGTGCGCATTTCGCCATTTGATTCTAATGCCAAAAGACATACCTCGTTTGTTTCCGTGTATGTTTATCCATTGGTGGACGACACCATAGAGATTAATGTAAATCCGGCAGAAATAGAATGGGATACCTTCCGTTCATCCGGAGCTGGTGGACAAAACGTAAACAAAGTAGAAACCGGAGTGCGTTTGCGCCACAAACCCTCGGGCATTGTAATTGAAAACACCGAAACCCGTTCACAATTACAAAACAGAGAAAAGGCCATTCAATTGCTCAAGTCTCAGTTATACGAAAGGGTCATTGAAGAACGCAATGCCAAGCGTGCAGAAATTGAAGCCGGAAAGAAAAAAATTGAATGGGGATCGCAAATTCGAAATTATGTTTTGCACCCGTATAAATTGGTAAAAGACGTTAGAACCGGTATGGAAAGTACCGACCCCGACGCCGTGCTCGATGGCGATATCGGAAAGTTTTTAAAAGGATTTTTGATGATGGAAGGACAAGCCTCTCAAAACAACCCATAATTTTCAATATGACAGCAATCATGAATGATGTAACCATTTATCACCACAGTCGATGTTCGAAAAGTCGAGAGGCACTGGCCTACCTCGAATCAAAGGGAATTACTCCGAATGTGGTGAAATACTTTGACGAACCATTGACCTTCGATGCATTACAAAACATTTTGGATCAATTGGAAATGGACGCCTCCGAAATTATCCGCACCAATGAAAAAATTTGGAAGGAGAGGTTTGCCGATAAAGAACTTAGCGAGGAAGAATTGATTTATGCCATGATTGAATACCCCAATCTCATGCAACGTCCGATTATTGCAAAAGGAGAAAAAGCGGTTATAGGAAGACCAAAGGAAAACATCGATAACATCGTAAAGTAATTTTTGCCAAAGACTTAAAAAGAAATTATTTTTGTTTAATTCAAAAAAAAGACGGAAATTTTTTTTTGGTTGAACAGTTCTACAATGTAACTTTGTCAGGTATCCTATTTTTATTTGAATAGCGTTATTTATATTCTCCACAGGAAAATATAAATAACCAATTGGGTATTGTATCTTTCAGAAATAAAATTGACCACGCAAATTGCGCATAGCGAACATTAGAATTAGTTGTTTATGAACCACCCGATGAGTGCGAGCGAAAAGCTCAAAGAGTTCTTTGGATTTGATGGGTTTAAAGGAAATCAAGAACCAGTCATAGAAAATCTCCTTGCCGGCAACGACTCCTTTGTCATCATGCCCACCGGAGGCGGAAAATCGTTGTGTTACCAGTTGCCTGCATTAATGCAAAGCGGAACCGCAGTGGTTGTATCACCCCTGATTGCCTTGATGAAAAATCAGGTTGATGCCCTGCGCGGCTATTCTACTGAACACGGAATTGCCCACGTAATGAATTCCTCGCTCAATAAAAAAGAGCTGATGCAAGTGCGGACAGACATTCGCAATGGTATTACCAAATTGCTGTACGTTGCACCAGAATCACTTACCAAGGAGGAAAATATAGATTTTCTTGCCGAACAAGACATTTCCTTCTACGCCATTGATGAAGCGCACTGTATTTCCGAATGGGGACACGATTTTCGCCCCGAATACAGAAACCTTCGCTCTATTATTAAGCGCATCGGGCCAAAACCCATCATTGCACTTACCGCAACAGCGACCCCCAAAGTCCAATCCGACATCATCAAAAATCTCGGGATGGACTATGCACACGTTTTTAAAAGCTCCTTTAATCGGGACAATCTCTACTACGAAGTTCGTCCCAAGGTCAACATCGAAAAAGAAATCATCAAGTTTGTTCGCAAACACATGGGCAAGAGCGGAATTATTTACTGTCTCAGTCGTAAAAAAGTAGAGGAAATTGCCCAAACCCTCCAAGTAAACGGCATTAAAGCACGTCCTTATCACGCCGGATTGGATGCCACAACACGGGCACGCCATCAGGATATGTTTTTGATGGAAGAAACCGACGTGATTGTCGCCACCATTGCTTTTGGAATGGGCATCGATAAACCGGATGTTCGGTTTGTCATTCACCACGACATCCCAAAAAGTCTCGAAAGCTATTACCAGGAAACCGGGCGTGCCGGACGAGATGGCGGTGAGGGAATTTGTGTTGCTTTTTACGACATCAAGGACATTGAAAAACTCGAAAAGTTTATGCACAACAAACCGGTGGCCGAACAGGAAATCGGAAAACAATTGTTGGCAGAAACCGTGGGGTATGTGGAAAATGGCGGATGTCGCAGAAAGTTTTTACTGCACTATTTCGGAGAAGTATTTGACGACAGTAATTGCAACGAGATGTGTGACAATTGCCGTCATCCCCGCGAACAATTCGACGCGCGTGACGATGCCTCCCTGGTTTTAAAAATCATTAAGGCAACGCATAGTCAGTTTAAGGCACCACAAATAGCCCATATTCTAATCGGAAAATTGACTGCCCGTATTAAAGCTTATAAAATCCATGAATCCGATGTTTTTGGTCAGGGTGCGGATAAGGACGAAAGACACTGGATGGCGGTGGCCCGACAATTGGTCGTTCGCGGCTACCTCGACAAGGATATTGAAAGTTATGGGATACTTCGTTTTACGCCAAAGGGAGAAGAATTTCTCATAAAATCCGAGCCATTTATGATGAGTAAGGATCACAACTACGACGATGCCGACGGAGAGGATATTGTCAACCTTCAAAAAGGTACAGTTGCCCTCGACGATGTTTTATATAAAATGCTCAAAGACCTAACCCGTAAGGAAGCACAGAAAAAAGGCGTTCCACCTTATGCCGTTTTTCAGGAAAACAGCCTCAACGAAATGGCGACCCACTACCCCACTTCCTATGATGAATTAAAAAGTCTTCCGGGCGTAGGCGAAGGAAAAGCCCACAAATTTGGTCGTCCATTTATTGATTTGATTCAAAAATATGTAGAGGATAACGAAATTGAAAAGACCGAAGACATGGTGGTCAAGTCGGTCGTCAATAAATCCGGTTTAAAAGTTTTTATCATCCAAAGTACGGATCGAAAAATCCCACTGGATGACCTCGCCAAAGTAAAGAGTCTGACCCTATCCGAATTACTGGATGAAATCGACATTATCGTAAATTCGGGAACCAAAATAAACATCGACTACTATCTACGTGACATGTTGGACGAAGATCAAATTGAAGACATTTACGACTACTATATGGAGGCAGATAGCGCCAATATCGACGAAGCCATGGATGAATTTGAAGGAGAGTTTACCGAAGAGGAACTTCGTATGGTGCGGATTAAATTTATGAGCGAAGTTGCAAACTAGTGGCTGTCTATAAAGTCCGATAGCTGCGTTATGCTCGGTTGAAAAAAAGGTCATTTACTAATGTAAACTCACTGTTTTTGCCCCGATAACTATCGGGGTCGCAAGCCTTGCTCTCGAAATTTCTAGTTCAGCCACTGACACTTTATGGACAGGCTCTAACTAGGGCAATTTTAATTACGAATTACGAATTTTTTCATTCAATCCGTAATTTTTAATTCGTAATTAGCAATAGGATCAAGTTCCTAAATTTTCGTATTTATCTCGATTTGTCGGATCAATTTTCTCCAACATCTCCCTTAAAGCTACAGTATTTACAGGTTCACCATCTCCAAAAATCCGGATGATTTCGGCGCGTTTGGCATTGAGAAACATTTGAAGCAAAATGGAAGTTGGACGCTTTTTATGAACCTCTTCTAATTTCATTAATGCCGCAATGATGGCTTCCTTGGCCTGACGATGTTTTCCCTTATCGTACATCAAATCAAGGCCTTCTCGGTGATACATGTAAATCGCTTCAAATAAGGGATCGTTTAAGGAGTTATTTAAATTCTCACTGATCCAATATCTGTTTCGTTGACCAATGCCTTCTCCATCGCGCCAGCCGGAATGTTGGCCACCGCTCTGGTTAAAATTGACAATTCGCAAAGCCTCTTGATAATACTTTGACCCGCTCCCTTTTTCAAAACTATCCGCATCCAGTCCCAAAATCATATATAGATAAAATGCAATGGTCGAAACCAAATTTGGATTGGACGTTTGCGGATTAAACTCCAAACGATCGTATTCAATATAGTTAAAGGAAAGATCCTGATCTTGATGGTTTAGTACGGTACTTAGGTAACTGCTGTTGTAAATGGGGCGGGCATATTGAACCTGCAAATTCCCCACAAATATGCCTTGTGAAGGCATCTCACTCAACACCAAAACGATGTTACATTCTATACGCTCCTCCAGGGCATAAGTCTCCGCCGTCCATTTGGTGTTATTTACAAATTCAAACAAAGAAGTTTCTAATGTTTTAAAAATCTGCACATCAGACCTTTGAATTTGATCGTGGTTTACCGTAATTTGTGCATTAAACTCTTGTCCGTAAGCTATTGGCGCACAAAAAAGTGCAATCAGGAAGTAGCCAAACTTTTTATAAAGTGATTCCATAAATATTTTGCCAATTGTGTTTTTTCAGTTAGTGGAAAATGAGCTTGTGATTCGTCTTTTGCAATCACAGTAACTTCATTGGTATCGTGGGCAAATCCGGTATGCTCACCCGCAACATTACAAACGATAAAATCGGCGTTTTTCGTATGTAATTTTTTTGTTGCGTATTCAATCGCATTTTCAGTTTCCAGCGCAAATCCTATCACAATTTGTTCCGATTTTTTCTGATGTCCCAAAGTTTTTAAAATATCGACGGTAGGTTCCAGGGAAATTTCCAAGTTGGCTTCCGATTTTTTCACCTTTTGTTCGTGACGTTTGGCTGGGCGATAATCAGCTACCGCAGCGGAAAAAACTGCAAGGTCTGCATCGGGGAATATGGCAGCGCATGCCTCGTACATTTCCTGGGTCGATTCTACATGGGTAACTTTCATTCCCGAATAGTCGAAGGGAATCCCGGTAGGCCCCAAGATTAGGTGAACTTTAGCGCCCAATCGGGCAGCTTCTGTAGCCAGTGCATGACCCATTTTCCCCGAAGCGTGGTTGCCTATAAACCGAACCGGGTCGATGGCTTCACGAGTTGGCCCCGCATTTACCATAACCGTTTTCCCGCGCAATGGTTGTTGGTCAATTAGAGATTGTTCAACAAATGCTACGATATTTTCCGGCTCTGCCATCCGCCCTTCCCCAACCAAACCGGAAGCTAATTCACCCGATTCACTCGGAATACAGTGGTATCCCCTGCTGATGAGTTTTTCAATATTCTCCTTTGTGGCCTCGTTTTTATACATATCGAGATCCATGGCGGGCGCAAAATACACCGGACATTTTGCGCTCATAAAGGCCGCCAGGAGCAGGTTGTCCGACTGACCGGATGCCATTTTGGAGAGCGTATTACTACTCACCGGGGCAATGATCATCAAATCTGCCCAAAGGGCCATATCTACGTGGTTGCTCCAACCTTTCTCCGGCGATTCCCGATTGAAAAAATCGACTTCCACCGGTGCATCTGTCAGGGTAGATAAAGTAAGCGGACTCACAAAATCCGCAGCAGACTTTGTCAATACAACCCGAACGACGCAGCTTTTTTTTACCAATAGACGAACCAGCATTGGGGCTTTATAAGCCGCAATACTTCCCGAAACAGCCAGTAAAACTTTTTTTCCTTGCAGCACCATGATGTGGGTGAAAATAAAAGATGGCAGCTTTTTGGGCTACCATCATTTATGTTTTGATTTATTTGGCCATATTATCTTCCTCATCGCCGGGTCTGCGAAAATACATTTTTCCGTCCAACCATTCCTTTAGGGCAATGGCCGTAGGTTTGGGTAAGCTTTCATAGAAGCGACTCAATTCAATTTGTTCGCGGTTCTCGAAAACCTCTTCTAGCATTTCATTATTCACGCCAAATTCTTCCAATTTATCGTGGATTTCCTGACGGAGTTCCTCGCCAATCATCACAGCACGCTGGCCAATGACGGTGATGGCTTCGTAAATATTGCCGGTTGGAGCATCCACTGCATTGTGGTCGTTGGTTTGAATTTCTTTGTGAGCTGTGGTCTTTTTAAAATCCATCATAGCGATTCAGGTTCAGATTGCATTAAGTTGATTTGTTCATTTACGATTTGAAGGATTTCCCGGGTTTCAGTAACTTTTTTACTGGTGGGAAATAAATCTTCAAATTGTTCGGCTGAGGTACGCGTTTCTATATACCGCAATAGTTGTTTGCTGGGGATAGAAAAACGCGCCAATTCGTATTTTGACATGACGATCAAATACATTACTTCTTCGCGATACCTCGTTTCAGGAAAATCTTGAAGGACATTGGTCAAGGCTATAGCAGCAGATTGATAGTGCTTGGTATTAAAGTACTGTTTGGCGTTTTTATATGCCTTTCTTTCCAACTTATGTCGCAATTCTCGAATCAGTTCATTGCACTCTTCCAAGCGCTGACTGTTTCGATAGGTATTTACAAAAAGTTGTATTTGATTGATGGCTTTATACGTATAACTTTGCTCCAGGGAAAAATCAGGAGATTCCTTGTAATAGCTAAAACCCGACATAAACAAAGCTTCTTCAGCGAACCGACTTTTGGGATATGTCTTGTGGAAGTTTTTAAAGTGATAGCCGGAAAGTATATATTCACCGAGATGATAGTGGGTCATCGCCAGAAGAAAATACGTTTCCTCAAAACGATCGGTACCGCGATACAGCGTCACCAATTCATCAATCAGTGGATAAGCCTTTACGTACTTTTCTTGCTCGAAGTACTTTTTGGCCATTTTAAATTTATACTCGGTATCCGTACTCTTCAACACTTTCTGGTATTCGCTACAGCCTGTCATACCTACGATAATGAGAATCATCATTAGGCGGGACAATAAAGGGAAAAGTCTTCGGGATTTTATCATGCTTTTCAAGGTTTTAAAAACCGGGGGCAAATGTACAAAAAATAACGCGCTCAACACCAATTATGTTATACCCATTAATTCCACCTCAAAAATGAGGGTTTGATTGGGTGGTATCACACCGCCTGCACCCCGATCGCCATAAGCCAAATCGGGTGGTATGATGAGAATGGCGCGTTCTCCAACGGTTAAATAACCAATAGCTTCATCCCAGCCAGAAATGACCTGACCGCGACCAAGGGTAAATTCTATCGGCTCTCCGCGTCGAAAGGAATCGTCAAATATTTGTCCATTGGGAAACATTCCGCAATAGTGCACCGAAACCAAATCTCCTTCTTCTGGATTTTTTCCTTCCGCAGTTTTTATTTTCGCGTAACGCAAACCTGAGTCGGTCAAAACACTTTTCGACAACACTTCCTCCCATTTTTTATCCAGAGGTGGTTTTTCATCGGTTTGCTGTGCGAGTTTTGTTTTTTCGGCCACAAAAGTTTCGTAAGCATCAAAAGAAACGTCATTGCGGATGATTTTAACCGATGAAATCACATCTCCCTGGGTGATGGTATTGACAACATTCAGTCCTTCCACAACCCGGCCAAAAACACTGTGTTTGCCGTCCAGCCAATCGGTATTTTTGTGGGTGATAAAAAACTGGCTGCCATTGGAATTGGGGCCTGCATTGGCCATGGAGAGCACACCCGGACCATCGTGTTTTAGGTCCGGATGAAACTCGTCTTCAAATTTATAGCCCGGGCCACCCCGGCCACTTCCTTCGGGATCTCCGCCTTGAATCATAAAGTCGGCAATGACGCGATGAAAAATTAAGCCATCGTAAAAAGGCTGCCCTTGGTCTTTGGCTTTATTCGGCATTTTTCCTTCTGCCAAAGCAACAAAATTGGCCACGGTAAGCGGTGCTTTTTCGTGGGCAAGTTTGGCCAGAATTTCTCCCTTGTTGGTTTGAATGCTGGCGTACAATCCCTTCTCCATGTTTTACTTTTTGGTAACTTCTACAATTTCCATATCAAAAATCAAAGTTGAACCTCCGGGAATGGGGCCATACTGTGCGTCGCCATAAGCTAAGGAAGGCGGAATAATCAATTTGTATTTGCCACCTTGGCGGGTGAGCAAAAGGCCTTCATCCCAGCCGGGAATTACTTGACGCGTGCCCACTGCATTTACAACAATAGGTTGACCACGGTTGAACGAATTGTCGATTTCTGTACCATCTTTTAAGGTTAAACGGTAGTGTACAGCTACTTTATCACCTTCGTCAACTTTTGGTCCATTGCCTTCTTGTTCCACGATATAACGCAAACCAGAATCCGTCGTTTTTGCTTTGGCGGTCATAGCAGCGTATTCTTTTTCCATTTCTTGGGCTTTCTTGGCTTGTTCTTTGGCTATTTTATCGCGGGTAGAATTAAAGGCATTCAATCCATCAAACTTTTTCGCGGCCTTTCCGAGGCGAATAATGTTAACCTCTTCGATAACATCGCCCTGCTCAACGGAATCAACAACATCCTGACCTTTAACTACGCGACCGAAAACCGAATGCTTATCGTCCAAATGAGGTGTTGCCGTATGGGTGATAAAAAACTGGCTTCCATTGGTGTTGGGGCCGGAATTGGCCATAGAAAGGACTCCTGGGCCGTCGTGTCTCAAATCAGGGTGAAATTCATCGTCAAACTTATATCCCGGGCCACCTGCACCTGTACCTTGAGGATCTCCGCCTTGAATCATGAAATCAGCAATGACACGATGAAACTTTAGTCCGTTAAAAAAGGGCTGGCCGGGTTCGCGTTCTCCGGTTTCCATTTTTCCCTCCGCCAGAGCGACAAAGTTACCAACGGTCAAGGGTGCTTTTTCAAATTCCAAAAGCAGAAGAATATTTCCCTTTGGGGTTTTAATCTCCGCATAAAGACCATCTTCTAAGTCTTTGTAAGCATTGGCTTCACGGCTTTGAGCGCTGCAAGCAAAAAGAACCATAGCAGCAAATACAGAGACAAACATACTGATTTTTCTCATTTTTTAAATTGATTTAGTTAGACAAGTTTACGATTATTATTTTTCCACTTCAATGATTTCCAGATAGAAAAGTACGGGCGCCCGCGGTGGAACTTCGTCCAAATCGCCGGCAATACCGAAAGCCTGATAACTGGGTAACAAAGCATAGGCTTTTTCACCTGAACCCATTTTTTTTAATATGTTGTGCAATCCCAACTCACCATCTGTGCGATCAACCTGCCAATGGCGAATGGAATCCTGATCAATATAGAGAGGAGTTCCGTCTAGTAGCGCTGAACGACAAAGGAAGGTAACCTTTTGTTTGGTCTGAATACGCGCCAAATCGGAATTAAAATTCAGCGGGTAAAAATACGCACCACCTCCCGTAGGCTGAAGACTATCGCTCCAGTTTTTTTCATCTATAAATTCTTCCATCCAGGCACGCTCTTCTTCGAGCATTCGGCGGTTATTCTCAATCATTTTTTCACGGTAATCCTCCACGGCTCCTTCATTGTTGTCGGAACGACCACTTCCTTGCTGGCCCTGGCAGGAAAAGAACAGCATTGAGCCAAAAACCAATCCGAAAAAAGTGATTAAACGACTATTCATACTGTTTCATGTATTGAGTTATCTCCTTTTTGAAATTTTCCAATGTTTTTTTCAAACTGACGTATGAAGATCCTCCGGCTGCATTTAAGTGCCCGCCTCCATTAAAAAACTGTCGTGCAAAAGTATTCATGTCCACGTTTCCCTTAGAACGAAAACTTATGCGGATATTGTCTGTATCCTCCCGAAAAAAAGCGGCAACAAGTATTCCTTTTAAATTGAGTCCATAATTGACAAACCCCTCGGTATCGCCTTTTTGCAAATTTTCTTTTTCCTGTTGCTTTTTGGTTAGGTACAAAACACAAACGCCGGCTTCCTTGAGCACCTCCATTTGCGCGAGCATATATCCCAACATCCGAAAACGTCGTTCATCGTAGGAGTCATACACCTTTTCGTAAATTTCACTGTGATCGATGCCCAGTTCAAAAAGGGCTGCTGTTAACTTAAAAGTATCTGCTGTAACAAGTGGAAATCGAAAACTACCTGTATCGGTAATGATTCCGGTAAACAAACAAGATGCTCCTTCTTTGCCCAACAATTGATGCATATTGAGCTCCATGAGCAATTGAATGACCATTTGAGAGGTAGAAGGTTGTTTGGGGTCTGAAAAATAATGATCCGCACAATTGGAAGGGGCGATGTGGTGGTCGATCATAAACTTTGACGCCTTTGCAGAACCAATGGGGTTACACAAATCCTTTCCGGCCCTCGACAAATCATTGTAATCGAGGATAAAGATAAAGTTTGCATTGGCCACCAGTTCGTCTCCCCTTTTTCGATCATTGTCGTAAATCAGGATGTCCTCGCTTCCCGGCATCCAGTCGAGAAATCTGGGAAAATCGTTGGGCATCATTACACTGGAAGGAATACCCAAACGCTTGAAGAACCAGAACAAGCCGAGGGCTGAACCCAGCGCATCGCCATCGGGATTTTGATGCGCAGTAATCAGGATATCACTTTGAATCTGATCCTTATTATTCAATAATTGCGTAAAAGCAGTATAAAACTCAGGATGACTTTTTTGTACCATAGCGGCAAATGTAAGGCAAAAGCCCATTTGGGGATAAAATATTCTAACGGATTAAAGGGACATTAAACCCGGGATGGTTGCTGCCCTTCGGTACACTTCGACAACACCTTCGGGACTGAGCATCATTTCCTTAACAGTGATGGAAATGTAGTTTCCCTTTTTGCTCTCCCGCATACTAATTTGTGCTTGCTTGGCATTAAACAAACCCTGCACCTTGGCAATCATCTCATTATCTGCTGGAGATATGAATTTAAACATATAAATCTTAGGCCAATCTTTTTCTGCCTTGAGCTTTTCGAGTAAACCTTCGAAGGGATCTTTTTCTGCCATTTTCAAATTGTCAAGTTGTCAAAACCCCATACCTCAAAGTCGGGTGTAAGCGCTAAAATCATGCTGCAAAGTTACTACCATTTTGGTCAAATAAAAAGGCCATCGGATTGACCCGACGACCTTCTATTAACCTAATTAAACCAATAAACCAAAACTATCCTCTGACGTCGAGTTCAAGAATGATTTTGTCGTCAATGAGTTTATCTTTTGCCAAACCTTCAATGCCGGTAGAACCGAACATCACGTTCCAGTTGGTGCGATCGATTGTGAATTCGGGTGCTTTGACTGCAACACCCTCATCATTTACATTTACCTTAACGGGAATGGTTATGTTTTGGGTATTGTCGCGCATGGTTAGATTGCCCTTCAAAATATGAGTTGTACCTTTTTCGTCGTTCATTTTCTCCGAAACTTCGGTAATAACAAAACGAGCTTCAGGGTGTTCATCTACGGCAAAGAAGTCATCACTCTTTAGGTGACCGACTAATTTGTTATAGTTTTCTTCATTGCCTTCAAGATCCTTGCAATGGATGGTATTCATATCGATGGTAAACTCACCTCCGACCAATTGATTGCCCTCCACTTTAAACATACCGGACTTAAGGTTGATTGTTCCGATGTGTTCGCCTTTCGAGTAGGTTTTAAAACCTTTCCAATTGATGGTTGAGTTTGCTGCGTCTGTATCAACAGTACGCTCGGCCACTACCTCTTTTTCCTCTGCGGCATCCGTGGTATCAACGGTTTCATTTGGAGCACTGCTACAAGCTGCGAAAATGGCAGCGGTTGCAATGGTGAAAAAACTTTTTTTGATCATGGTGATGAATTTTTATTTATTCTGCAAATTTACGATTTTAATATAACGCCTGCAAGGAAAGATTGTTCACAAGCAAAATACTTAATCTAATTTAAGAATTTGTTTTAAGTCCGAATGACTTTCGGTATTCGTGGAGGTTTCGATAGACCGAGTGTTTTTGTGCAATGGGGTTGAATGTTTAGGCGTTGAGTCGTTTAGGTGTTTAGTCGTTTTGAGACCGAACGTTTTTCGGTATTCGTTGGGGTTTCGAGAGACCGAGAGTTTTTGTGAATGATGAATGGTCAATGGTTAATGGTTAATGGTTAATGGTTAATGGTTAATGGTTAATGGTTAATGGTTAATGGTTAAATAACCAACTATCTTCGGTATTCGTTGGGGTTTCGAGAAACCGGAATCATTTGGTTCGTGGTCTTTTTTGTTCTGTAAACATTCAGGTAATCGGGACTCTTTTAATTGACAGTTGACAATGTGGGCGATGAACTGATTTCGGTATTCGTAGAGGTTTCGTAAGACCGAGAGTTTTTGTGCAATGGGGTTGAATGTTTAGGCGTTGAGTCGTTTAGGTGTTTAGTCGTTTTTAGACCGAATCTTTATCGGTATTTGCGGAGGTTTCAAGATACCGGAATCATTTGGTTTGTGGTCTTTTTTTGTTCTGTAAACATTCAGGTAATCGGGACTTTTTTAATTGACAGTTGACAATGTGGGCGAGGAACGGATTTCGGTTTTTGTAGAGATTACGAGAGACCGAGAGCATTGGGTTGTCGTTTTTTTATCAATCACAACATACAGGATCAACCCCGCAGGGGTGTTGATGATTATAACAATGCCACAAACACGAACCACAGAAAACAATTCCCCACCAAACTTCGGTTTCAAAAACCCATAAACATTACAATAACGGAAAAAAGGGCAACCACAAGGGATTGCCCCTACAACTAAATTTGCGCCCAAAACTATTAAACACTTAAACCTTAAACATTTAAACCTCTATATAACGTCCACAATCCAAACCGCACCCAACCCCCATTCCCCAAATCAACCCCCGACTTCCGACCTCCGACCTCCGACCTCCGACCTCCGACCCGCAAATAACCTCCACCATCCAAACCCCACCCAACCCCAATTCCCAAAAAACAAGCAAAATATTATTCCAAGCTATTTATCTGCACCCGTTGATTTCTCACGGCTCCGGTTTGCCGGTTTTCCACTTGGATGATGTATAACCCAGAGGGTAGGTTTTCGGCTTGAATCTCAAATGGGACATTGGTTTGTTTTTTTATGACCGCAACACCCTGGAGATTAATCAAGGTAATGATAAAGTCTCCCGTTGGACTTTCCGGAACGACGGAAAACACACCCTGATTTGGATTGGGATACACCTTGAAATTTGCTGATTTATTTCGGAAATACTTCTCAGTGGAGATGATCGGACAATCAATAGATTGTAAAACGATTACGGTGTTTTCAAGCATGAAAAATCCACAGGGATTCATCAATGTATTTCCGTCGGTGCCATTTTTAATTGAAATGATATAATCCCCGTTCATGGGTAAAGGTTGTGCCAATTCCAGAATAACGGATTGGGAAACGCCTTCATTGCAATTTTTTTGAATGCCGATAATTGGTATATTAAAAGAATCTGGAGATGTAATTCTAAACTCTGATCCGTCAGGCGAAATAGAATTGCACATGACAGGCTGACTAAATTCAACCTCTATTTCTGTGGACAAACAGTTGTATTTAAATGCCGGAAGGGCGATTTCAAATTGGGTGCTGTCATTGGGATCAAATATCGTATCGGCATTTGCGACACCTTGGGGATCAGGTAGTATGTTTAAAATATTGGGGCCAAAATTGGTGGTAGGAATGGAATCGACATCGGATTTAAGGGATGCTCCATTTACCGTCTCTGATTGGCAAGTGCCTCGCACGGTTAGCCAATATTCCCTATAGCTTGTCCCGACCAAAACGTAGTCGTTCAGTGTAGGGGAAAATCGGTAAGCTTGTGCAACAACAACATAAACATAATTGCCTTGAATACTATTGGATGATCTGAAATTAATCATACCATTGTTGTCTAAAACAACCACACCTGTATCAGTCATAAACGGTTGATCTTGTGAATACCCAGGACTCATAACCATATCGGCAAAACTCCCAGTACATCCCCCGTTTTTTCCATAATTAAACCGATAAACCAAAGAATCTCCCTGGGGTGATTCCGCACCGTGATTTAAAAACACATTTTGCCCATGACAAACATTGATGGGAACTTCTGGAACCAAAAATTGAGGCGAAGTAACATCCCCAAGATCTGTATTAAGCCTTGCATGAAGAAAGTTTGTAGAGCCTCCCGAGCCATTTGCCATATAGTTATCAGTATTAGCCACGGCTACCCTGCAACATGGAAAGGAAAATCGAAATCTAATATCTGAACAGGGGGAAGGAAGAACAACCGTACTCTCGTATGTATGCGTGTAAACTTCAAAATACCCTGGGCTAGTGGTATCCAAACATGGCAACTGTCCGTGGTGTGAGACACCGTTGGGAGGAGAGGTTTGGTTTACGGTAATGGTTTGATTAGGAAAACAAGTACTTGTTAAACAAAGATTATAGCTTTGCGGTACATTTAAAGTGGTGTAGTGCGGAGAACGCAGTAGTTTAAGGCTAACCAGATAATGGTGTGGGGTGTTCGTCGAATCACCTATGTAGCGATATGTCAATTCGCCACCAACGAGATGCGCTGCACGGGTTGTGTGGTTTGCGCTGAAAATTATTAGTATTATTGAAAAACACGAAAAGCGTAATGATTGATTCATGATAGAAAATTTTTACCAAAAATACAAAATAATTTCCTAAAAGCTGGTAACAAAACAATATAATGGCTGAGTCCACACTAAAAATGGATGATTTCAATCAAAATCGAGGGGATTTTTGAACCGGAGCAAGTGAGGATTCGAAAATCTACCGACGTGGAAGATTTTGGCGGAAAGGGACTTTTTAGAGCAGACTCATGGCTAAATTGCTTACAGCCTTGGTTTGTGGAAAAAGTCATAGCGAAACAGAAACGAGCATTATTTCGTTTTCCTTTTTGTAGTAGTATCCCAAATCAAATACACAGTAAATTTGCTTTCCGGATTTTTTGGTGATGTGTGTAAAATATCCAAAGTGAAATCCATGGTTGAGTAAATCTTCTCTCATTATTTTTGCAGATGTGGATTTTTCTTGTAAAAAATCCGCCATAATCTTTCGATTTCTCTGAAGTGTGTGGATGATGTTTCGTGTGCAGTTGTTTCGTTCACGCATAGTGCTATTGTGATATGAGTTTCGACAATAATCATCGCAAAACTTTTTGTCAACTCTTCCCTGTAGCGGTTCTTTGCAATTTAAGCACTTTCTTGGTTTTTTCATAACGCTCATTTTTAGATTAATAATTGTAGTGAAAAACTTTCGTGCAAATATATAAAAAATAAATAAATACTTACAAATGTTTTTTTTCGTAAGTAAGTGTTTTATTACCGAATTGGATTTGGAGGTTACCACACTTTTGCACCGAACGAAAGTTCTTACAATTGTTTAACCTTAAAAGCTAAAAAATCATGAATGCTTTAAAAAACAAAGTTCAGCTCATTGGAAATCTTGGTGCAAAACCGGAAATCATAACTTTTGATAGCGGTAAAAAATTGGCAAAAGCCAGTTTGGCCACCACGGAGCAGTTTAAAAATGCCAATGGAGAAAAAGTAGAAAAAACTTCATGGCACCGTTTGAATGTCTGGGGTAAATTAGCCGATGTAATGGAGAAATACACCGAAAAAGGATCGGAAATTCTCGTTGAAGGCCGAATCAACTACAGTCAGTATAAGACAAAAGAAGGTGAGGAGCGCCATTCCACTGAAATTGAAGTGCAGGAGTTAATGCTTCTCAGATCCCCCAAAAATGGCAAAGGTTAGCCTTTCAAAAACACCAAAAGCGGAAAATATATTTCCGCTTTTGGTGTTTTTTATCCCTTTAAAAAATCCGGAAAACTTAGAATTGCCGGTTTATCAAATTTAATTATCTTGCAAAAAATATTGATCCGTGCAAACCACCCACAATACACCATTCGATCTCGCCGAACAGTTTATTCGTTTTACCAATGCATCTATTTTTCTCACCGGAAAGGCCGGCACGGGAAAAACGACTTTTTTGCGACATATTGTATCCTCTGTGCCCAAACAATTGGTGGTGGCAGCTCCTACAGGTGTTGCTGCAATGAATGCTAATGGCGTAACCCTTCATTCGCTTTTTCAGCTTCCTTTCGGTCCATTTTTACCCACTACGGGAATGCCGATTAACACCGGGGTAGGGGTGGATTGGCGAAACCAAAAAACTTTGATGCGTACCATGCGTATGGCCAATAATAAACGCGCCATGCTTCGACGTTTGGAACTCCTAATTATCGACGAAGTCTCCATGGTTCGGGCAGATATGCTCGATGCACTCGACTCTATTTTACGCTCGGTGCGGAAAAACAGACAAGTGCCTTTTGGTGGCGTCCAGGTTCTCCTCATCGGGGATTTGCGGCAACTGGCACCCGTGGTTAAGCCCGACGAATGGACACTACTGCAACAATATTATAAATCGCCTTATTTTTTCGACGCTAAGGTGATGCAACAGGTTCAACTGGTCAATGTTGAACTGACAAAGGTGTTCCGGCAAAGTGACGAAATTTTCATCAATTTGCTCAATCGCTTGCGAAACAACAGAATATCTTCAGATGATTTGGTTTTGCTGGAGAAGAAATATATGCCAAACTTTCAACCGCCTAAAGATGATCACTACATCACACTTTGTTCGCATAACTATCAGGCCAATGCCATTAACGAAAAATATTTGGCTGCACTTCCCGGTCGTGAAAGGACTTTTAGCGCAAAGGTTGAAGACGATTTCCCACCATACTTATTTCCTGCAGAGGAAAATCTCCGACTCAAAGTTGGCGCCCAGGTGATGTTTATTAGAAACGATACCGGCGAGGATCGGCGATATTACAACGGTAAAATTGGAACCGTGGATCGGTTTTCCGATGAGGGCGTCGTGGTGCGTTTCCCCGATGAGGTTGACACGATTGAGGTAACGCCCCAAGACTGGGAAAACATCAAGTATCAACACGACGAGGAAACCAATAAAATTAAGGAGGAGGTCGTTGGGCGTTTCATTCAATATCCACTTCGATTGAGTTGGGCCATCACCATTCACAAAAGCCAGGGACTCACCTTTGAAAAAGCCATTGTCGATGCAGGAGCTTCGTTTGCGCCCGGTCAGGTTTATGTGGCGTTAAGCAGATTAACATCCCTTGATGGACTCGTGCTGAAGTCGAGGATTCCCGCAGAGCGCATTACCACAGATGAGGGTGTTTCGCATTACCTGACTAGTTTTGAACCGGAAGATAAGTTGCAGGAAATTTTTCAGCAGCGTAAACGGGAACACGTTCGGCAATTAATGTTCAATACATTTTCCTATCAAAAACTTCAGATGGAATGGCGGGAATTTCACCAATCACTACCCTCTAAAAAACACAAAAACAAAGCTGTATTATTGGAGTGGTCGGATGATTTTCAATTGTCATTGCGGGAAATAGAAGAAGTGTGTAAAAAGTTTGAAGTGTATTTATTGCAAAAATGGCCGCCAAATGCGGATGTGCCAATCAGTTCTATGCAGCGTGCACTGGACGCATGTAAATACTTTATCACCCAAAACAGGGAGAAACTTGAAGCAGCTTTAAAAGTGCAAATTAATCGTTTTCAGGAAGAATCGACTTCAAAGAGTTTGATGAACGGTATTCTCGGGATTCGAGTATTGGTGGAGGAAAAACGAAACCAACTTTTGCAGACAGAGCGGATGATTCAGGCGCTAATGGAAGGGAAAAAGGCAGAGGATGCGTTGCAATCAAGATGGTCTGAAAAGGAATCTTATTCTGAAGTTCCAGAGAAAAAGAAGAAAAAATCTTCGGGTAGCTCAAAGCGCAAAGAAGAATCAACCGACAAAACAAAATCGACAAAAAAGAAGCCCTTCAAATCTGCTTATAAAGGACAATCCATGGACATAACTTGTGAGATGTTTCTCAGCGGAAAATCAACGGAAGAAATTGCGGTTGAACGCGATTTGGCATTTGGCACAGTTGAGGGGCACATTTTATATTTGGTAAAAAACAAACGCCTGCCCAAGGATGCATTGGTAAACGCCGAATGCGAAGCGCAAATTTCCAAAGCCGTTCACGCTGTTTTGGCCAATCGTCCGGCTGATTCCGACGAACCCCTTGCACTAAAAGATATCAAAGCCTTGCTTTCGGATGATATAACCTTTACGCAGATTCGATTGGTGCGGGACAATATATTGAAAGAAATTATGCCCTCAAAGGTTGATGCGTGATTCCAAGGTGAATGTACACCTTGGAAGCGTAACTTATTTTTCGCACCAAAAAAGCGGGGTTATTAGAAATTGCCAAAAATGATTATAGCAGCTATCGGTTCTTTATAGACAGACACTTTTTAATTTTTTGTTTGCAATATTCATTTATTCATAAGTGTATATTGCAGTCCTCTAAATAACATTATATGGACATTATCGCTGTGGTATTTTTAACGGGGTTTGATTACTCCCTCCCGCTGACCAATCCGGTATTGAAGTTCTTGCTGATTTTGGTAATTATACTTTTTGCTCCATTACTACTTAATAAAGTTAAGATTCCGCATTTATTGGGGTTAATTATTGCGGGTGCTGTAATTGGTCCAAATGGTTTTAATTTGATGGAACGCGATAGCAGCATTATTTTATCGGGAACAGCCGGATTGTTGTACATCATGTTTTTGGCCGGATTGGAAATTGACATGGGGGAATTTAAAAAGAACAGCGGACGAAGTTTGTATTTTGGAATGCTAACGTTTCTAATTCCTATGGGATTGGGGACTGCTGCGGGGTTGTATGTGCTGGGACTGTCATTACCAACATCCGTTTTACTGGCCAGTATGTTTGCATCGCATACATTAATAGCTTATCCGTTGGTGAGTAAACTAGGTGTTGCAAAGGATAAGTCTGTAAACATCACCGTTGGAGGTACGATGATAACCGATACTCTTGCGCTTTTGGTATTGGCCGTTGTGGTAGGAATGACAGTTGGAGAGGTCAATGATGAATTTTGGATTCGTTTGTCGGTTTCCATCACATTGTTTGCACTGGTTGTTATGTTGATTTTTCCATTGATTGGACGATGGTTTTTTAAGCGTTTCGACGATAATGTTTCCCAATATATCTTTGTTTTGGTGATGGTCTTTCTCGGTGCGGTGCTGGCCGAAGTTGCCGGAGTGGAGGCGATTATCGGGGCTTTTCTTGCAGGGCTGGCCCTCAATAAATTGATTCCGCATACCTCTCCACTGATGAATCGCATCGAGTTTGTTGGAAATGCGATTTTTATCCCTTTTTTCTTAATTGGCGTAGGAATGCTTATTGATTATCGCGCATTTTTCAAGAATTGGGAAACCATTACGGTAGCGGCAGTAATGACAGTTATTGCGCTTACGGCCAAATACATCGCCGCATGGATTACGCAAAAATCATTTCGATTTAATGTCGATCAACGACGATTGATTTTTGGTTTGAGCTCGGCACAAGCAGCGGCTACCCTGGCAGCTGTATTAGTTGGGTATAACATTTTTACCAAAGAGTTTTCCAACAAGGAATCATTGTCTCCAGATATGTTTGCCGTTAGCGATGGAACTTTTTTGTCAAAAGAAAATAAGAAAGTTCGATTTGTGGAAATGAGTGGAGAGTACCCGGCAATTGGGGATGTAGCCACCATCAGTGGAGAAATGGTTTCAGAATCGCTTTTGGCGAAAAATGGTTTGGAATTGGTTTTTGACAATGGGGAGATGACGGAAATTAGGGCTTATCACCGACTCCTCGGTGAACCCATTTTAAACGGAACAATTTTGATGATTTTAATTACGTGTACCGTGGCATCCTTTCAAGCGCAAAAGGGCGCAAAGAATATGGCCATTCGCGAAGCATCAGAGTCATCGGATGTTGGAGATTCCGATAGCAAAGAACGAATGCTTATTGCTGTTGATCAATTAGACACTGTAGAAGAAACCGTAAATTTTGCCATGACGGTGAAAGCCCGCAAAAATAATCGACATCTATATGCACTTACCGTAGTGGATGATGTGGAATCTAACGGGCCTTCCGAAAAGAACGCCAAAAAAGTCCTTGATTTAGCAGCTGTTACCGCAGCGTCAAGTGACAACCAAATCGAAGGGTTGTTGCGCTATGACGTGAATATTGTAAATGGAATAACCAACGTTGTAAAGGAACAAAAAATCACGGATATTGTGATGGCCTTAAAGGGAAATAAAGGTATTTCAGGATCCTTTTTTGGAAAACTCACCTCTGGAATTTTAACCCGCTGCAATACGACAACTTTATTGTATAAATCATCCCAGCCACTCTCTACCATAAAGCGCAATTTGGTGTTTATCCCCGCCAATGCTGAAAAAGAAATTGGTTTTGCCTATTGGTTGGTCAAGATTTGGAATATGGCCCGAAGCACAGGTGCTAAAATGGTATTTTATGGTGCGGTAAACACCTTGGAATACATTCAAAAAGTACACGCAAAACATGCAATTGAAGCTGAATTTCATGAATTTAGCGATTGGGAGGACTTCCTTATTCTCGCCAGAGATGTGAAAAAAGAAGACAACCTCGTAATCGTGTTGAGTAGGAAAAATTATCCGTCTTACCACTCTGTAATGACGAAAATTCCGGGATACCTCAACAAGTATTTTGAGAATAATAACTATATTCTAATTTATCCATTGCAGAATAATAATGCTGTAAACCAGTCACAAGTAGATTTGAAAAACCCGGCCATGATGCAACCCATGGAAAAGCTTGATGAAATAGGTAAGACCATCTTTGGGCTGTTTAAGAAGAAGTAGTGTAGGTTAATTGGACTGAAAGTATTATTTGGTGCTTTTCTTCATTGCCTCACGAATGACTATTACAATTTCCGGATCGAAATGAATGTTCGTCTCAATGATTCGACCTTCGGGATTGATGAGGAAGGAGTAGGGTACACCCTGAAGGGCAAAGTCCTTCTCCAAATTGGAAACGCAGGTGGTGTAGAGCAATTGAGGCCAATGGATGTTGTATTTCTCAAGCAATTCGGGCAGCAATTCGGAGTTGGAACGAAAATGCACACTAAATTTTGAGTCTGCTCCAAAAGATCCTTTCTGCCATAATCTTCCTTGTCTGTAGATTTTCAAATCCTCACTTGCTCCGGTTTAAAAATCCCCTCGATTTTGATTGAAATCATCCTTTTTGTAGTGGACTCAATTTTTACCATTATTTTTTAATTATTTTTGGATAAGATTTCTTGCCAAGACTACATGTAAAAGTAGAAAAACAAAATAATCTGACTTCTCCCAAGCCCACTGACTTTAGCCATTAGTTTTCCAGACTCGTCATAAATATTGTCACCTCTGATACTTCCAATACGTTTTCCGGAACCATCAAATAGCTGCGGGCCATCCACCTTACCCATTTGCCGACCTGTGCCGTCAAAAATTCGATTGGCGGATATTTTCCCAATTTGTCTGCCCACCCCGTCCATAATGTACTCGCCATCGACCTGTCCAATTTGTCTTCCTGCGCCATCGTAGTATTTTTCTCCTTCCACGCGGCCAATAAGACTTCCCGTACTGCTATAAATCCGTTGGGCATGAGAAAGCCCAAACGACAACATTAAAAAGAAGATAATGGCATACTTGTTCATTGGTTTCAAATTGGGAAGGTCAAATATAAATCCTTTGTTGGAAAAAAATGCAAAAATTTTTCGGGGAGATATGGGTTTTGATATAGGGGTAGAATTTGAAACCTACCCATAAAAAGCAATCTCTCTGGTTAGATTCCGCCTCGCCATCTGCTCATATTTTTGGTAAAAGTAGTCGGTTTTATATATTCTTTTCATGGTTAAGAAATGGTTTATTACTTTCTTTCGCCCAGCGTTGTAAACGAAGTCTGGATAAATGGAAAACTCATTTCTAACGTCCTTGCAGTATTGCGAATAAGTTTCGGAGGGTTGACCTAAAATGGAAAGGTCGGCATCTGTGAAATAATTTGTGTCGCTGTCGGTGGATTTTTTGTGGGACTTTGTGGCTAAAATATGTGCTTTACACCGGTTTATGATTTCCTTTGGAACTGAAATTTGGTTCATTCGTTTTTCTGCAAGTGCAGCACTTTTCTCTTCGTTGTTCGATTTAATGATGTGATATATTATGTCGTGGTAGAAGAGGGAAAACAAAATGCAATCCCAATATTGAATTTTGTCTTTTATTTCGATTAGTTCTAAAAGCAAACTTTCAAGGTGTTGCAGGGTATGGTAATGCCGGTTTTTTTCCGAATGACATTTTTCGACTTCGTTCCAAAGTAATTGGATTTGGTCGAAATCGTCTGAGTAATTTTTTAAAAGCGCTATGAAGGTTTCTTTTAGCATAATGGATTGGGTTTTAGAATTAACGCAATGGATTTGAATACCTAAAGCAAAAATGACATTGTATTTCAGTAAATTTTATTTTTTTAATTAGCATTAAAATATCGACCTCTATAGATGCTGTGCAAATTACAAAAAAATTGAATTTTTCCATAAAAAAAGCCATAAACCCACTTTAGTTGGATTTATGGCTGTACATATAAAAATAAGGAACGATCTTTAGAGATTAACTCTTCTTGATTTCGTCCATGATTTTTTTGGCGCCCTCGATACTTTCAGTAAGAGAGTTTCTCACTACTTCCGTTGCACCTCCACCAATTTCCTTGGCGGCATCAAGTGCTGCTACAATCGCAGTTTTTGAAGCACCTACCGTGTCTCCACCTACTTGCTTTACACCGCTAATTGCGCCTTTTACCGACTCAACAGCTGCGGATCCCAGATTTTCACCTAGCTCTTTGGCGCTAAAGAGTGCTTGTTGAACAGCTCCAGTTACTGCCTCCTTTTGCTCAATACCTTCAGCCATTGCGCCCTGTACCGCACCATTTACAATGCCTTTAATGGCTTGTATAAAGGAAACACCAATGTTGGTAATTCCGTCAATGGCACCTTTAACAATAGAAGCGGGCACTTGTATGCCTTTCACAATGAGCTCTCCTGCACCCTTTAGGGTGGTGACGGCAGCGTCCTTTACTGATTTAACAATGGTAGAACCTACATCTGCGGTTCCTTTTAGCGTAGCGGTAATTCCTCCGGTTACACCTTTCACAATTTGGTTGAGAATTTTCAAAGCCATAGTTTTGTTTTATTAAGTTATGCCGACAAGGTACAACCGGAAGGAATTTTTTATCAATAAAACCTTGTTAAATTTTTGTTTTTAAAAGTTTTTGAGGAGTTTTTTTGTTTTCATTTTGAATAATTTTTTATGATAAATGGGATGGGATTTAATAATACTTGAGTCCACGCTAAAAAGGATGATTTCAATCAAAATC
>JAFIEY010000070.1 GCA_020832345.1 Cryomorphaceae bacterium
TTGAGTCCGCTCTAAAAAGGATGATTTCAATCAAAATCGACGCGGAGGGGATTTTTGAACCGGAGCTAACCAGCTGTTAGTGAGGATTCAAAAATCTACCGACAAGGAAGATTTTGGCAGAAAGGGACTTTTTAGAGCAGACTCATTTTTCAATATCATACCCAACAGTTCCCCAATTACCCACCCCCAAGGAAAAACTGATTTCCATCATAGAAAACCACCATTAATTCCTTAATTTTGTCATCTCATTCAAAAATGGGGGATGCCGAAGATGCCATTTCCCGTTTGCGAGTAAATTGTGAATTGAATGCCCTAGAAATGTATAATGTTTCGGGCTGAATTCCCAACCGTGGATTTACCGGGATTGGACCTGTAATATTTCCTCGGAAATTACACTGCATCAGCAAAATACGCTCCGAAATTAAAACCCTCGGAATTGCAGTTTTGAACCATTTTGTCAATTTGTAAAACGAAAAACGATATGCCTTTTTATCACCAAATGGGTAAATTTCCCCAAAAGCGCCATACGACTTTTAAAAAATCCGATGGCGCATTGCATTACGAACAATTATTCGGCACCGAGGGGTTTAGCGGAATGAGCGCACTGCTTTACCACCTATATCGACCCACCATGGTCAAAAATATTGGCCAATCGGTGGATGTTTCTCCGGTTGCTGCGGTGGACAAAAACATCACCTCACAAATGCTGCGCGGCTGGGAAGTGCCCCCAACCGACGATTTTCTCGAAAGTCGCAAAGTGGTTTTGTTCAACAACGATCTCAACATCGCCCTCGCATCACCCAAAAAATCACTCACCGAGTACTTCTACAAAAACGCCGATGCCGATGAGGTGATTTTTGTGCATAAAGGCACCGGAACACTTCGCACCATGCTGGGCAATATCATCTTTGGTTATGGCGATTATCTCGTCATCCCACGCGGTATGATTTATCAAATTGAATTTGAAAATGCGGACAACCGACTGCTCATTACAGAATCCTTTAGTCCGGTAGTAACACCAAAAAGATACCGCAATCATTTTGGTCAACTTCTGGAGCACAGTCCCTTCTGCGAACGTGATATTCGTCGCCCTTCCGAACTCGAAACCCACGACGAACTCGGCGATTTCACCATCAAAATCCGCAAAGAAAACGTCCTACATACCCTTTCTTATGCCTCCCATCCCTTTGATGTGGTCGGCTGGGACGGGTACAATTATCCTTACGCCTTTAACGCTAAGGATTTTGAACCCATTACCGGAAGGATTCATCAGCCGCCACCGGTACACCAAACTTTTGAGGGACATAATTTTGTGATTTGCACCTTTGCACCGCGATTGTACGATTATCATCCCGAAGCCATTCCCGCGCCATACAACCACTCCAATATCGACTCAGATGAAGTGCTGTACTATGTTGACGGAGACTTCATGAGCCGCAATCATGTGGAAAAAGGATACATCAGTTTGCACCCTGCCGGTATTCCCCACGGTCCCCACCCCGGCGCCTACGAAAGATCCGTTGGTCAAAAAGAAACCCTTGAGCTCGCCGTGATGATAGACACCTTCAAGCCGCTAAAACTCACCCAAACCGCACTGGATATTGCCGATGGAACTTATTGGGCTTCATGGCAGGAATAAAATCATTTAAAATTCACAGCAAAAACGGCAGGACGTTTTAGGCAACTTAACGCAACTTTGGTTTTAAGCCCCAAAAACAAAATGTACCTTTGCAAAAATCACCAGATCACGCGATCACCAAATCACGCGATCACCAAATAACCAAATAACTAATCACTAACCCCAATAGTCATGTCCACACAAACACAAGATATCCCCAAAGTATTTCCCGAAGCGGAAGATTTTCTCCCTATCAACGGAACCGATTACGTAGAGCTATATGTAGGTAACGCCAAACAAGCCGCTCACTTTTACAAAACGGCTTTTGGATTTCAGTCGTTGGCCTATTCAGGATTGGAAACCGGTGATAAAGAAAAAACCTCTTATGTGCTTCAACAGGGCAAAATTCGCTTAATCCTCACATCGCCCATTACCAAAGACTCGCCCATTAACGACCACTTGCGCAAGCACGGCGATGGAGTGAAAAACGTGGCCTTATGGGTTGATGATGCCCGCAAGAGCTTTGAAGAAACCACCAAGCGCGGTGCCGAAGTTGCCTTCGAACCCTACGTCATCAACGACAAGGATGGAGAAGTTGTACTCGCCGGCATCAAAACCTATGGAGAAACCATTCACGTATTTGTGGAACGCAAAAACTACAAAGGCACTTTTATGCCCGGCTTCCGCGAGTGGAAAAGCCATTACAACCCGCCCAGTGCCGGACTTAAATATATCGACCACATGGTGGGCAATGTTGGCTGGAACGAAATGAACAAATGGGTCGATTTTTACAAAAACGTCATGGGTTTTGCCCAACTTGTCTCCTTCGACGATAAAGATATTTCCACCGACTATACCGCGCTGATGAGCAAGGTGATGACCAACGGAAACGGTCGCATCAAATTCCCCATCAACGAACCAGCAAAAGGAAAGAAAAAATCCCAGATTGAGGAGTATATCGACTTCTACAACGGAGCCGGTGTACAGCATATCGCCGTGGCCACCGACGACATCATCACTACCGTAAAGCAATTGGTAGCCAATGGTGTAGAGTTTCTTTACGTACCCGACACCTACTACGATGACGTCCTTGATCGCGTCGGGAAAATCGATGAAGACCTCGAACCCCTCAGCGCCCTCGGCATCCTCATCGACCGCGATGATGAAGGGTATTTATTGCAACTCTTCACCAAGCCCGTGTCCGATCGCCCCACACTATTCTTCGAGATTATTCAGCGAAAGGGCGCCAAGTCCTTCGGGAAAGGGAATTTCAAAGCCCTTTTTGAAGCGATAGAGCGTGAGCAAGACAATCGAGGAACCCTTTAAAATTTTCAAGAAAACCCTATATTTTGAGCCTGTCCAGAAAGTCACAATGGCTGGGCTAGAAAGTTTCAGATAAAGGCTTGCACTCCGTGTAAATAGCGGGAAAAAACAGTGCGTTTACGGTAGTAAACAACTTTTTTTACCAAACCCTAACCCTAAAACCTTCGGTAAGGGCAGGCATAACGCAGCTATCAGATACCTTATAGACAGCCACTAGGGCGCCAATTCGGGCTATCCGTTTCAAGTCCTCGTGCCCACCCCCGCCCGGTCACCCGCCTGCCGGGTCTAGGTCGTAACCTCCCCCCCCACCCCCCCACCCCGCACCGCA
>JAFIEY010000074.1 GCA_020832345.1 Cryomorphaceae bacterium
GGGCATCCACACCGGTCCGGTGGTAGCAGGTATCGTGGGCGTGAAGAAATTTCAATACGACATTTGGGGCGATACGGTGAACACCGCCAGTAGAATGGAAAGTGCGGGGGAAGTTGGAAAGGTGAACATCAGTCAAACTACTTACGAATTGCTAAAGGACGACTCTCAATTTACTTTTGAAGGCAGAGGGAAAGTGGCAGCAAAAGGCAAGGGCGAGATTGAGATGTGGTTTGTAACACTTATAAATTAACGAGATTAAAATACAATCGTATTTCGCTAAAAATTATTTTGAATTTTTGGCTATCCAATGCATCAAAAAAATAAACACGATTTCCAATAAAACGCAATTGCCTAAAATACTCAAATCAAATTACAATATTTTTTTATTGAGTTATTAAATAATCGAAAATTTTTATGCTAATCTGATGAATATTTCAATAAATCATAAATTTATATTTAAAAAATATGAATAATTGTAAATAAATGAAAGTATTATTTTTCATAAAAAATTACCAAAAACAAACTTAATAATATAGTATTCATTAAATTAATTTACAATAGAATAAATAAATAATTCCATAATTAGAATTTTATCTATTTTGCCAACGCATCCTAAAAAAAAATTACTTTTGTTAAGTAGAATTTTATTGAAATGCCAAATTGTATGAAGTGAATAGAAATCACAACATTTTGCTTTCGGTTAATTATTGACTTTGTAGGAATTTGTGTTTAAATGTGAACTATAAAGAATTTGACAATTCAGTTTCCTTCATATTTAAAATGCATGATTTTTTAAAAAAAATTTACTTTTCGATTGTAATTGATGCTTAATTTAGACAATATGAACAATTTATTTATTCCAATTTTTTCGAGTCAACCAGAAATTGGTCACAAGCCGGAAGATGTGCTTTCCCTCAAAGAATTTCTTGATTTACTCAGAGAAGAAGAGGATTACTGGGATGGAGATCAAAACAATACTAAATTGATGATTTCCAAATTGAGAAAAATCTTTTACGACAATTGGGGCTGGAATTCAGAGGCCATTCGTGGAGCCAAAGCTGTAGAGGCCAGATATGAAGCGCTTATTGTGGATGATACCTCCCCAACAGATAAGAAAAAATACAAAAAACTTAAATATCAACCTAAACATCGGGAAGTTGTATATTCCAAAAACGACAGAGTTTATGGATCCTCACGTGCGGGTAAACCAACCTTCATTTACGCAAACGATCACCAGGAAGTTCGTCTTCCTGATGGCAATCTATGCGATGTTGCCCACATACTCTGCGGATTGGATGCTTGGAATCATCATGCACCAGTAACTCCCCTTCCAAATTCATTGCTAGCATTAGATTTAATTTCACCGCATGCCAACTCAAACATGGATTTTGTAACTTGGCTTGGAGACATTGCAAGCGTTGCCGCCGATTGGTTTTTCGAGTTCCTTTTAGGCGATGGACAGGAGCTGAGTACAGAAGAATTACAACGTCATATTTTAATAGGTGCCCCAGGCTCGGATATGCTCGGAAATATTGACGCCTATGCAATAAAGGCATTTTATAATATTTCTGCAAGAAAGGGTATGCGGGTAACGGAAATTCTGCATGATTTTTACTTTGAAAACACGCGCTTAAGAGAAAATAGAATTCCCATTTTTTGCCAATCCGTCGGCTTACTAGGTTGGGACGGTGAATCGTTTGAAAATGAAGACCAATGGCTGGCTAGCTTCTACAAACAGTTGAGGGACAGCACTTCATTTATAATTGAGAGTTTAACCAACCAACGCCTAAGTAGTGTATCCCTGCCATTAAAAGTTTGGATTGGTAAATACCACAATGTATTAAAAATTGAAAAGCTTTTGGAAATCCTACTCATTGCGCTAAAAAAGGAAATGCCAAAATAAGTTTCGCAATACCCTTTTAGCAAAATACTTTTTAGAATCACCAAATCAACTAAAAATGAAGGAAGTAATTTCGGAGAAAAAGCAAATAGCATACATTCTTCTCGCTTTGTTTGCCATATTCTTTTTACCCTATTTTGGGGCTTGGTTAAAATTTTCAGGTCATTTTCCGGCTGATTACTTTTTATACCCAAACACCCAAGATCAAGCAAAGGCTGAATTTAGTCCTGTAATTTTTGGGGTCATCTCTGTATTATTTGTCATTATGTTTTGTTTATATGCCTTTCCAAAAATTTTTGGGTTTAAACAAACTAAAGAAAAACCCAAAGCAAAAACCAAAAAGACGACACCACTTCCTTTTTGGTTTTGGATAGGTTTGGTAATTTGGGGTGTGACCTTGTTTTTTCGTTGGGGAAAATTTAGCAGCCCCAATATAATCATTCACTGGGCAGCTATTCCACTTTTTTGGGGTTTTTCTATGGTAATTGACGGCTGGGTTTTCAAAAGAACTGGTGGGAAATCATTATTTAACAACTATCCACGGGAAATGATAGCCATCGGAATAGCATCCATCTCCGGCTGGTTAATTTTTGAGTATTTAGATTGTTTTATCCTAAACAATTGGGTTTACCCTTTTGCTCATGAAACTTCGGAACAAGAATTTTTAATTTATGCTACTCTAGGGTCCTCAGGATTGTTTCCCCTAGCATTTCAATGGTTTACCCTTCTTCACAACTTTAAAGGAATGCGAAACAGATTCTCTAAAGGCATAAAAATCACCCTTTCGCCAACCATACAAAACATTATTTTGGTAGTTTGTCTGGTGAGCTCCTTTTTAGCTCCTTTCTACCCGAATCAACTTTTTGTAATGATCTGGATTGGGCCACTTATTATCCTATCTATTACTTTGAGCAAGGCAAAAATTTGGAGTCCATTTACTGAAATAAAATCCGGAAACTGGACTTTTGTACTTCTATTTGGATTGGCCTACCTCATTCAGGGCGTACTATGTGAATGTTGGAATTATTTTACGGCTTATCACGGCGAAGATTTTTTCTCATACGCTCCTGATTACTGGATTTACTCAATCCCTTATGTGAATGATTATCACTTATTTGAAATGCCCATCCTCGGATACTTGGGATATATTCCATTTGGAGTTTTTGCGGCTATTTGGTGGTTGGTCTTTGCATTTTTAGTAAACCGACCGGCTCAAATGAAAACACTTTTAGAAATTTAAATGCTCAATATTTTCCCGTATAATACCTGTTTAAAAATTTGAAAATGAACAAAATTTGTTTTGTATTTACCTTTTTCGGTTTTGTTGTTTTTTCAGGAACAGAAACCTTCGGACAATTGGTTTGGGATGGCAAAGGCAATTCAGCTTCGTTAGGACAAGAAATAAGTTATTATTTTGATAGTACCGGTGAAAAAAACATTCAACAAATAAATGAATTAGCATTATTCGGAAAATTCACCTTACATGAAAAACCTATATTAAGTTTTCCCATTTCTGGTGAAAATTGTTGGGTGAAAATTGATATTGAAAATCGGTCTGAAGATAATTTAATCCTTGAAGTATCACAACCCATTATTGGTGATATTGAATTGTTCTTTCAAGATGTAAATGGAATCTGGAAATCCATTAAATCGGGGTATAATGTTACATTGGATGAAAAAGTAATCCGACACCACCTTCAGTTGTTTCCACTTACTAATGAAGCAAGCACCTATTTCCTTAAGTTTAAATCAAATGGCCTGGCTATTCCTATTAATGTTTACGAAGAAAGTCATTACCAAAAAAAAATTACCCGTCAGCTTTTGATAAAAGGTATTTACGTAGGTATAATGGTTTTTGTTGTTCTCTATAACCTCTTTTTGTTTTTTTCATTGCGAATATGGGTTTATTTCCATTATGTTACCTTAGTAATATTTTGGGCCAGTTTGGTTGCAATTATTGAAGGGTATATTTTATATGCTCTTCCAAATATTGACCTTTACAATTGGTACATTTTTAACCCCATATTAAACACACCCAATGGGGTATTATATTGTATTTTCTTTTTAGAGTTGAGAAAATATACGCCTAAATTTTTTAAAATTTCGATAGCAACGCTAATCCTCATTGGATCCTATATTTTCTGGAACAGGTTTTTACCAAACGAACTTATTGTAAACATCAACCAACTTTTCGCCTTATTGGTATTGCTGGTTTTAGGGGCCAACGGAATTGCAGCTGGACGAAACGGTAACCGATTAGGATATTTATATTCAGCTACATACCTTATATTTTTCTTGATTGCCTCCATCGAAGTTATTTATATAAACACCGGAAGTCCAAACTATATTTTTGAAATTAGCTACGTTGGATTGGCAATCTTTTTCGAGGTACTAATGATTGCTTACCTTTTATCAAAGCGTTTTGAATGGGAAAAAATTGATATAGAACAAGCTAGGTTAAATGCCCAACAAAAATTATTGGAAAAAACTTTGGAGAATGAAAAAATAGTAAAAGAACAAAATATCCATTTAGAAAAAGTGGTTAAAAAGAGAACCAGTCAATTACAATCTGAAATAAAAAAGTCCGACGAGCTATTATACAATATTTTACCTGTTGAAGTGGCTAAGGAGTTAAAGCAAAAAGGAAGTGCAGTTGCTCGGTATTTTGAAAATGTCAGTGTGTTATTCACCGACTTTGTCAACTTCACCCAGGTATCTGAAAATTTAAAGCCCACAGAATTAGTAGAGACAATTCATCAACATTTTACTGCTTTTGATTTTATTATTGAAAAATATGGTCTTGAAAAAATAAAGACTATTGGCGACGCATATTTAGCTGTAAGTGGTTTACCCATAACAGTTGAACACCATGCCAAAAATACAGTTTTAGCCGCGTTGGAAATCACTTCATATATGGATAGTCAAAAAACGAAATCGTTCCAAACCCGCATAGGAATAAACAGTGGCCCAGTAGTCGCCGGTATCGTGGGTATCAAAAAATTCCAATACGACATTTGGGGAGACACCGTGAATACGGCTGCAAGAATGGAATCATCCGGAGCAGTAGGTAAAGTGAACATCAGCCAAAGCACTTATAAACTAATCAAAGACGACCCGCAATTTAGCTTTGAAAGTAGAGGGAAAATTGCGGCTAAGGGTAAGGGAGAGATTGAGATGTGGTTTGTGAAAATAAATAATTAGGTATCAATTAAAACCAGAAATATTTAAACTAAAACCTGATCAGTTTGAAAAAAAAAAATGCTATCATTACAGTCTGAAAATTAATCAATATCATCAACAACGTTGTGAAACTTGACAAGTATTAAACTTCCTTACATTTGGTTTCCACTGTCATGCCTCCAACAGTTGCCGTAGAGTTTATGTCACTTTAAATTTTTATTAGCAAGGGACCTACACATTCACATTGTTCATGCTGGATCTACCAATAACACACCACAATTTTTCATAAAATCTTCATTTTTGTGGAGATTTTCTATAAATAGAACAATAGGAAATAACCATGGAAATACACACGATATGCTAATATTGAAGGCTAAAAAACCGAGTCCACACTAAAAAGGATGATTTCAATCAAAATCGAGGGGATTTTTGAGTAGGAGCTAACCAGCTGTTAGTGACGATTAAAAAATCTACCGACAAGGAAGATTTTGGCAGAAAGGGACTTTTTAGAGCAGACTCAAAACTAAATTTTACTTGATAAATACCTCGCTCACGGCTGCGGTAAGGCAAAAACAAATCCCTCTACAGACATCATTATGGAATCTTGCGAATTGTCATCTGCGAACAACCAAACATCAGCGTTAGCAGTGATTTTTACCGTGGGGTCACCTTCTCGATTGGAATTATACGATTCAATATTTTTTACCCTGAAAAATTCCGCTGATGTCACAGATCTTCCTGAGACAAAATTCTGAAACCGTCTTCCTGACTCGTCTTTCCATATCAACACCACCGAGCCCAATACCCCTCCGGGAACATTCTGAGCTGTAATGCTGTCATTTACCTGCCAACTATATCCGGAACCACATTGTGTGTTGTTCATTACCTGTACATCTCTACAAAAGGAGGTGTTGCAACTCCCGCCTATTTGAGCACAAACCCTAAATGTGTTTGTATCGCTAAATGCATGTGTGACTACATTTCCGGTAGCAGAGGATCCATCGCCAAAATCCCAGGTAACATTGGAAGCTGATTGGGCTGTGAAGGTATAAGTGTAAGTACCGGCTGTATCGGGTTGATAAAAAAATTGTACCCGGCATGCCGCACTGGAACGAGTGTAAATGCGATTGCAGATATTGTTGTTACAGTTATTATTAGAAGTTGTTAGGCAAACATTGCGAAAGGTGTTTCCCGAAAAAATGCGAACCGGGTTTTGAATTGATGTGGTATCTCCACCCTGAAAATCCCACAATATACCCTGATTTGCAGGCAGTGTATTGTCGGAAAAAAAGGTAAAGACGTCAATCGTGTCCAAAATTGTTTGTGGTGCACCACTGGCTAAAATCCAATTTTCGCGCTCGGTATGCGCTGATCTATCTGCATTTACATTGGGGAAAATTTGGGGATCGTATAGGCGAACTTCCAAACTTCCGGTACAACCCTCTGGACAATTTTCCGGACCTAAAATCCCACGCATAGCCCATATATTTGAAGTGTCGCGGATGTAATGTGTATGCATGCCATAACCATCAATCCCAGCTTGATAAACTACACTTTCACCACCAATAGTTCCGTCAAAAACGAATACCGGATCACCTTCCCAGTTTTCCGGAATTTCATTTTTGGCACACGACAAAAAAACAAAGGGAAACAATGCCCACAATATGATTTTAATCTTTACCACCATTTTCGTATGCGTAATTGAATGTATTGAAATCCTCCCAAAGTTACATCATCCAACATAATTGGTTGCGGCGAACCGTGAAATAGAAGTCCGATTTGCCAATTTTTACTAATGGCGTAATCGTACTCAATTGCGCCGGAAACATTCCATGTTCTTATACCATCCGTATAACCCCAAACCGATGCACTCCCCGACTCTTCACCAAAACCGCGCAGTGATGCTCTACCATTAATAACAAAGCCCGGAACCATTCCAACGGAAAACATGTGACGGTTGTGGCGGTAATGCACTCGAATGGGCACTTGAACATAAAAGGCTTGGCTATAAGTGAGTGTGGCCGTTTCTTCCCTTTTGAAAAAATCGTAACTGATATGGGTGAAGGTTGTCGTTGTATTTAAATTACTCAAACCCGTAAATAATCCTGCGCCGCTTATTCCCCAGGAAGGTGAAAAAGCGTATTCTGCACCAACTTCAATTCCCGCAACGGGCAACAATTCCTCTGAAAACGGGAAAATGCCACCCGAGATGGCGGTGAAAGCAGTCCATTTAGGCTGATCTGAAATCTTCTTAAGCAATTGAGAATTTGATTTTTCACCTTCCTCCTCTTCTACTTCTTCTTCACTTTCATCTTGCAAAATATTATTTACTTCAACTACCTCTTCCTCCACGGATTTTTCCTTTTCATCATTTACATCCGTTTCTGAAGGTTGTAAATTACCACTTTCTTGATTTCCTGAAAATTCCTCAGAAGGGTTTTCCTCCTTCGCATTGGTTTTATCAGAAAGCAATTCTGGATCATCTACATTTTTGAATTGCTTCGACGATTCTGACTTGTTTTCAGCCATTCTTTCCAATGCTGCAATATCCTTTGAATTTGCGACATCGTATTCACCCCGCAGATCATCGACAACATGTGATTTATTATCGTCCGGAATTTTAGCTTGGCCAGAAACTAAAGTATTCGATTTTTTTGGTAATTTTGGCGATGACACGGTCTGAATTTGGTCATTTGGATTCTGAGCAGCAATGGGTAAAGCACTTGCATTTGCCTCAGTTGGTTCTATCACTTTAGTTGTTTCGTCTGGATCAACTGGATTATCTACCACATTTACATCACTTTCTGCTGCAATTTTAATGGTTTCATTTTCTTCAGCATTTTCTATTTCCACATTGTTTTGGGAAATATCAGCTTGACCTTCTTTATAAATATCATTTGAAACCTCTTTTGCTTCAATAGTTTGTGATGAAGTAACTTCTTCGTTATTTGAAATGTATAACAAAACACCACCTATACCTCCCATCAAAATCAATAGTGGGAAAAACCACTTCATCCACATTGATTTTCGTACGGGCAATTTGGCTGCCGTATTATTCCAGAACGCATCAGGATTTGGCACTGGTGCGTGATCTTCTTGGCTTTTCAGCCAATCATCAAATGCATCCTTATGCTCTTTCATGCCGATAGATGTTTGTTTTATTCAACTTTTCCTTCATCATTTTTCTTGCTTCACTTAGATACCAACGCGATGTAGTTACACTGATATCCATCATCCCACTTATTTCTTTATGTGAATATCCTTCAAAAGCAAATAAGTTGAGAATTATTTGGTACTGTTCAGGAAGGGATTGCAATACTTTAAATATATCACGCACCTCCAAATCCGTATTCCACTCACGATGATCCACCGTTTGGGTCTGCTCTGCGGCATCAAACTCCTGATCCGAAAATATTTTGAGTTTCCGTTGTTTAGCCCTTACAAAATCTAAAGCGCTATTGATAGCGATTGTTCGCACCCATTGTGGAAATTTTTCGTCATTTGTATAGGTTTCTAGTCCTTTTAAAATCTTTAGAAAGCTGTTGTCAATGATTTCTTGAATGTCTTCAGGATGCTTCCCATAGCGCGCACTTACCTTATACATATCTGCAAAGCAAATATGATACAAAGTTCGCATGGCATTTTGTTTTCCAGCCAAGCAATTTTTAATTAAATCATCACCAACTTCAATTTCTGGCATCGGTTCAATAAGTTATAAAAGAGGATGGCGAGCGTCACCATCCTCTTTCAGCAGTAATGCAAAGGTATTGTGTTATAATTTTACAACACGCGAAGTTTGTTGGTTTCCTTCTTGATCCGTCAAACGAATAAGATAAACACCATTATTGAGATGTCCCATTGGGAAGGTTATCTCATTTGTGTTATTGTGTGATGTGCTTTCTAATACACGACCCTGAAGGTCAAGAATGTCAACTTGTACAGTTGTAGCTTCCATCAATTTAATGCGCAATTCGTTTTGCACCGGATTGGGATACATTTTCGCTGTAGCCATGGCATTGGTTTCCACAGAAACGGTTCCCTGATACAAAATCTCTGTTTCGGTTTCTTCAAAGTCCAAACCGGAAATATTCATATTGGACGAGGAAACTTCAAAAGTGGCAATATCTGAGACCTTTCCAAAACGCTCTCCAAACAAGCGGTATTCCATATTGTCAAGCAAATCAAAAAGGAAGTCACCATTGGCATCTGTAAATTCAAAGTCGATAATTTGACCCGACAAATCGGTGAGAACCATCAACATATTTTCTACCGGATCTGTGGTGGTTCCGCGTGGAGATCCTCCGTTTACATTTCCACCGGCAGTTCCGTTTC
>JAFIEY010000082.1 GCA_020832345.1 Cryomorphaceae bacterium
TTAATATTAAACACCTTATCCATTTTGGTTTTTGTGATTTTTACCTTTGGGACGGGTATATACTTTTTAACCATCATTGGAAAATCAAATAACCCAATTTTTCCCTCATATTACTTGACTGAACCGTTCAGTTTTTACACAACCCTTCTTTTAATTTTGGGGGTTTCAATTCAATTTATAATTCTAAAAATTCGAATTATTACCAAAGAATGACTTTCAAAATTTACAATTTGGTGATTATTTACTAATTTAGCCGAGGCATTTTTGCCGGGTTGAAAATGCGCAACCAATTTGCCTGCTGCACTTTGCTGAAACTAAAACCAACAAACCATATCAGCTTTTCTGTATAATTCGTTAATACTTTTATAATGAAAAAAACTGAAACCCTCGTATTTTACCCAATACTTGTATTGAGTCTAATTTTTGTCCTCAACATCAGTTGCAATAAAGATGATGATAATGAGAAAAACAACAATAATCTGGGAGTACCAGAATTAACCACCATGCCTGTAACTGATGTAACGGATACGTCCGCTTCCAGCGGTGGAAACATCACCACAGATGATGGAGTAGCAATAATCGAACGAGGTGTTTGTTGGAGTACAAGTACAAACCCCACAATAGAAGACAGCAAAACCTCTGATGGGACAGGAGCCGGCGACTATGTCAGTAGTATCACGGGTTTATCTCCTAATACAAAGTATTATGTTAGGGCTTACGCTACCAATAATAATGGAACCGGCTACGGAAATGCCGTGTCTTTTACCACCGATGAAGATAGCCCCGTTGGGAATTTTGGAAGTTTTACAGACCCAAGGGATGGTGCTATGTATAAAACCATTATTATTGGAGACCAAGAATGGTTTGCGGAAAATCTAAAATTTTTGCCGAGCGTATTTAGATCAAATATGAATTCATCAACATCCCCTCGATACTATGTTTATGGCTATAATGGAATCAATGTAACTGAAGCAAAGGCAACAAGCAATTTTAACACATACGGGGTTTTATACAATTGGCCGGCAGCGGTGAGCGGAAGCGCAAGCAGTACGAGCAACCCCAGCGGTATAAGAGGTGCATGCCCGCAGGGTTGGCATTTGCCAAGTCGTGAAGAGTGGGAGCAATTAATAGATTATTTAGGTGGGGGAAGTCAAGCAGGAGGTAAATTAAAAGAGGAAGGAACTGCGCATTGGAATAGTCCAAACACCAACGCTAATAACGAGTCATGGTTTACAGGGCTTCCCGGAGGCTTCAGATCATCAACAATTGGTTTTCAACATTTAAGATCATACGGATATTGGTGGAGTACGACTGATCAAAACCTGGGTAATGATGAAGCCTATAATCAAGTTTTATTTCACAATAGCAGTAACTCTGTCGGTCAATTCCACCTTAAAGAATCCGGATATTCGATTCGTTGTGTGAAGGATTGATGTAAAAGCTATATTATTTGAAACCGTTTTATGATGTCATTTTTCCTTAAAGATTTTTCTTTAAATAATCCAAAACCACGTTTGCCCAATGGTAATCTTCTTGGTCTGATACTGGTACTCTTAATCCTGTGTTGCAAAATTGAATTTACCTCCGCCAATGACGGGGTGTATTTTACAAATGGTGGGGTTATTTTCCCCATTCACGAGACCGACATCCAACTCAAAAGTGAACATTTACACTTCAACTGCCTTCAGAATGAAGCAGAAATTTCTATCCATTTTTCCTTTTTTAATCCCAGCGATAAAGCCAAAAAGGTCCTCGTAGGATTTCAAGCTCCTCTCCCGGGTGGTGGTGATTTTCATTTCTCAGAAGATGAAGTGAAAAATATTAACCAATTCATCAAGTCTTTTAAAATTTTAAATCGCGGGGAAATTCTACCCTACCAACTCAAAAAAGCCGAATGCAAAGATTGTCCGCTAAAAGACAGTAAGGGTGAATTTACAGCGGATGATTTTAATTCCGAAATTGTATTTGTCTATCTTTTTGAAATTACCTTTCAGCCGGGAGAAAACAATATTCACCACTCTTACAGTATGTTGGCCCACAACGACATCTATACCGGTTGGCACTACGACTATATTTTAACCACCGGTGCGAAATGGGCGGGAAGCCAGATCGAAGATTTTACTTTAAGCATCGCTCCCGGCAAAAACTCGTTCTTCCGGATTGCTGATGTTTTTGGCACCAACGCCGATTGGTCCATTACTGGTATAGGGAAAATTTTCAATGATCGTGGGGAAAAGCGGGTGCGAATTTTAAACGGCCAACTCATGGTGAAGGTCAAAAATTTTACCCCTCGCAGCGACATATCCTTTTCCTCCATCGGGGTAAGTGGCTTTTTTTCTCCCATGTTCAATCAGGCCAATCTACCCGATGATGTCATCCATAATTTAATGTACCTCAGTGGTCACAATCTTGAGCACATTTCGCCCCAACACCTTCGGATGATGCGAAATTACATATTCGCCACCCGTGGATTTCGTTTTCAAAACCGAGAACTCCTTGATTTTTTCCGTCAATTTGAATGGTATATACCGGATCCAAATGTCACCAGTGATCAAATTATTTTAAACGAAAGGGAAAAAGAATTTATCGATGCCATCAGAAAAGCAGAGAAATAATGCTCTTTAGGCCTATTCAAATGTCCTTTTTTTTAGTCTTTCCTATGGCGATAATTTTCCACCCATTGATATACAATCCCTCAGATAAGCACTGGCCCGATAACGATCATCCCTAAATCGGTCGTGAAGGTCATCGAGGATATTGAGGATGTTTTCCGCACCAATTTCATCACCCCAAGCAAGAAGGCCTTTGGGGTAATTTACGCCCTTGGTCATGGCGATTTCAATATCTTTTGGAGTAGCTATTCCCAGAAAAACGGCATCAGCTGCTTCATTGATCAACATGGCCAGTATTCTGTGTAAAATCAACTCCCCGGTAGATTCGTCTTTTTTGGGATCGGGCATTTCGGCGCCTTCCGAATAATCGTAAAATCCTCGTCCACTTTTTCGCCCCAGCAATCCTGCCTCCATCATCCGTTTTTGTGTTAGCGACGGACGGTATCGTGGGTCGAAATACATTTGTGTCCAAACTGTTTCCGAAACGACGTAATTGACATCGTGACCGATGAGATCCATTAGAGCAAAAGGCCCCATCCGAAATCCACCTAAAGTTTTCATGGCCCAGTCGATGGTCGCGGGATCAGCCAGTCCCTCATCGTATATTTTTACCGCTTCCGCATAAAACGGTCGTGCAATTCGATTGACGATAAAACCCGGGGTATCCTTCGCCATTACGGTAATTTTACCCCAAGAATCAATCAGTGTCCGGGCTTCTTTTACCCGATCGGGATCAGAGGAAATGGCGGGAATGATTTCCACCAAAGGCATCAGTGGGGCTGGATTAAAAAAGTGAATTCCCAAAACGCGAGTCGGGTTAATCATACTGGCGGCCAAAGATGCAATCGATAAACTCGATGTATTTGAAGCGAGCAAAGCAGAAGGTGAAACAATTTCTTCAAGGTTTGAAAAGACCTTTTTCTTAATATCGAGATTTTCCACAATGGCTTCGATGACCAGACCGCAATCCGAAAAATCCTCAAGTTTATTGGCGTAGCTGACGCGCTTGCAAATCAAATCACCTTCGGCAAGGGAAATTTTTTCTTTTTCCACCAATCTATTCATGATTCTACGCAATGCCTTTTTGCTATTTAATAAAGCTGCTTCATTTTTATCGAATAAAACCACATCGTGTCCAGCCTGAGCAGCAACTTGCGCAATTCCACTTCCCATGGCTCCAGCGCCTAAAACGCCAATTTTCATATCCTGCATATCGATAAAAGGTTATTTAATTTCCGGTAAAATTTGGTTTGCGTTTTTCTAAAAATGCTTGTACGCCTTCGGCAAAATCACTGGTACCACCGGCTTGGGTTTGCAAGTCATCTTCGCATTGCAATTGCGTTTCCAAGTCATTATTCATCGATCTGTTTAATGCTTTCTTGGTCAACATCAATGCTTTAGTAGGCATGGCAGCGATTTTCTTCGCCAGCGCAACCGATGATGCCACAAATTCTTCGTCGGGGAAGGATTTGTAAATCATTCCCATTTGAACCGCATCTCGCGCCGAGACTGGTTCCGCGGTCATCATCAATGCCGTTGCGCGCTGAAGCCCAACCAAGCGGGGCAACATAAACGTGCCTCCACTATCGGGAATTAACCCAATTTTGCTAAATGCTTGAACAAAAATTGCAGATTCGGCAGCCACTACAATATCACCGGCAATGGCAATATTCGCCCCGGCCCCGGCTGCAACGCCATTCACGGCCACAATAATCGGTTTGGGCAAATGCCGCATTTTAGAAATCATGGGGTTATAATGCTCCTTGACGATGGTGGTCAATTCGGGGCCATTCGGATCCGTGGCTTCCTTTAAATCTTGACCTGCGCAAAAAGCTTTCCCGGTAGCGGTGAGTAATACCGCGCGAATTTGGTCATTGGTTGCAGCCTCATCCAACGCGTCTTGAAGCTCAAATGCCATTTGCTTGATAAAGCTGTTAAACTTTTCAGGACGATTTAATGTGATGGTGAAAAGTCCATCTTCCAGTTGGGTTTGAATAAAATCTGCCATAAATAAAATTTTCACCGAAAATAATACGGCTTTTCTTGGGATGCAAATTTTTTTTCGACACGACCCTACTGCCCTTCCTTTTCCCGCAACTCATACATTTGAAGTCGGGCAAACATCTGACAATCTTCGGACAAGGGTCTGAAAATCTCTTCTTGTTCCTCCGGGCTCAACTTGGAATACTCAACATATTGCGCGTAAGTCATCGCGTTCATGACGGTATCCGCAGAGCAGTCACAATAAGATTCTACGATATCCGGGTATTGAGCCGCACTTTCGGACACCGCTTCCATACATTCAGCAATTAAGCCCGAACGCATTTCTGGTGTCCAATCAGCGGGCAATCCCCGATTACCCAAGACTTCGTTTTTTTCCTTTTTAAACAAGTAAAAACCAACCCCAATGAGAAGGGCTAAAATCAAAATAAAAAAAATCCGTCTTTGCATTTATTTTGATATTTGTTTAATTGAGTCCGCTCTAAAAAAGATGATTTCAATCAAAATCTAGGGGATTTTTGAACCGGAGCAAGTGAGGATTCAAAAATCTACCGACAAGGAAGATTTTGGCAGAAAGGAACTTTTTAGCGTGGACTCTTAATTTAAGTTCTTGGTTTGCGGGTTTTATTCGGCGTGTTCAGCCAAATATTTCTCTGCATCCAAAGCCCCCATACATCCCGATCCGGCTGCAGTTACCGCCTGGCGATAATGCTTATCCTGTGCATCACCGGTGGCAAAAACCCCGGGCAAATTGGTTTTGGAAGTTCCGGGAACGGCTTTAATATACCCCACTTTGTCCATGTCAATCTGTCCCTTAAAGATATCCGTATTGGGCTTGTGACCAATGGCGACAAAAAAGCCCTGTGCCGGAATATCCATTTCCTCCCCGGTTTTTCTGTTTCGCACGCGGGCGCCAGTTACGGTACCTTCCCCAAGAACCTCCACCGTTTCTGTATTGTAGAGAATTTCGATGTTTTCCTTTTTCTCTACCCGCTCTTGCATAATTTTCGAAGCCCGCATTTCATCTCCACGAACCAACATAGTCACTTTTGGACAAAGTTTCGACAGATATGAAGCCTCTTCACATGCGGAATCACCTCCACCAACAATAATGGTCTCTTGTCCTTTAAAGAAAAACCCATCACACACAGCACAGGCACTTACGCCATGTCCCATCAATCGCTTTTCGCTATCTAGTCCAAGGTATTTTGCCGATGCTCCTGTGGCAATAATTACCGCCTGGGCTTCAATAATCTCATTATCGTTGACGGTAATTTTGTGCCATCCGCCTTTTTCGGTGGATAACTCGGTTTTGGACACATACGCAATTCTAATATCTGTGCCAAAGCGCTCCGCTTGCTTTTTAAACTCTTCCATCATTTCCGGCCCCTGAATACCTTCGGGATATCCGGGGTAATTCTCAACTTCGGTGGTGGTGGTCAACTGTCCTCCCATTTCCATTCCGGTAATTAAAACAGGTTTTAAATCGGCGCGGGCGGCATAAATAGCCGCGGTATAACCGGCAGGACCACTGCCAATAATCAAACATTTTATACGTTCTGGTGAATCACTCATGATTTTAAATTTTAAGTGGACAAAAGTAGTGCAAGAGCGCACTGTGAAAAAATGAAAAAATCTATGAAAAAATATAATATGTCTATTGACGAGATGATTTTTGTTTCTACTTTTGCACCCCGCTAATCGGGATGTAGCTCAGTTGGTAGAGTACACGTCTGGGGGGCGTGTGGTCGCAGGTTCAAGTCCTGTCATCCCGACCAATAAAAACCGCATCTTTTAAGATGCGGTTTTTTTTATTTACAAGACTTTTTATGCGGTCCAGCCTCCATCAATGGGATAAACACTCCCCGTAATATAACTGGATTTGCTCGAACCTAAAAACAAGGCCAATTCCGCAATTTCCTCATTGGAAGCATATCGCTTTAGGGGCACCAATTGCTCAAAGCCCTTCTTTGCCTCCGCGCCGGCACCAGGCGCAAAACCCTCTTCCAAAGATCTCATCATGCGGTTGTCCACCGGGGAGGGATTAAGGGTATTGACCCGAATATTTTTCGCTGCCCCCTCAAGCGCAGCAACTTTCATTACACCTACCACCGCATGTTTACTCGCTGTGTAGGCCATCATATTGGCGGTACCGCGCAAACCGGCTACCGAGGAATTAATGATGATACTACTTCCTGACGGCATAACCCCAAATGCGTGTTTGATGCCCATCCAAACGCCCTTGGCATTTACCCCCATCAAAAAATCAAAATCCTTTTCTTCGAGTACGTCAAGTGGCTGAACTTTCCCCTCAACTCCGGCATTGGCGAAAAAGATATCGAGACCCCCAAACTTCTCAACGCAGGCTTTCACAGAATTCCGATTGTCTTCATCTTTTGATACATCGGCCTTCATGCCATCAGCATTAGGTGAATTCAATTCCGCCAAAGCACTTTTAATTCCTTTTTCATCTATATCCGTAATGAATACTTTCGCGCCCTCGCGCAGGAATAGCTTAGCTGTAGCCAATCCTATACCTCCGGCAGCTCCGGTAATTAGTGCTACTTTGTTGTCAATTTGTCCCATGTTTATTCAGTTTTCAAATTTTTAAAAAAACAAATATAGGGCTTCTGTGGCGTTACAATTATGACTTTAAGCAGGTTTACAAAAGGATAACTTTCCATTGAACTTTGGGCAAAAACGCACTTCCGATAAAACATACTTGAGTCCACTCCGAAAAGGATGATTTCAAACAAAATCAACGAGGAGGGGATTTTCGGGTCGGAGCTAACTAACTGTTAGTGAGGATTCGAAAATCTACCAACGTGGAATGTTTTGGCAGAATGGGACTTTTCGGAGCAGACTCATACTTGTTTTGTACATTTATAGCCTGCAAATTTGCAATTGTCAAGTAATTACTTTTTATAAAATTCGATATGGAGTGGGTCACATTTCAAAAATTCAGAACGGAGGAGGAAGCGCTTGAGCTAACCGAAAAACTAAATCATGCCGGAATCAATTACCAACTGGAAAGTATTGCGCCTCCAGTAGATGTCACTTTTACCGGCGGCAATATTTTAGAAGATAAAGTTGCGTTGCGCATCCACCCCGATGATTTTCAAAAAGTCAACGGCCTTTTGGAACATGAAGCGCAAGAATTACTCGCCAGTTTGGATCGCGATTATTATCTGTTTGATTTTTCAGATGAGGAGTTGATGGACATATTACAGAACTACGACGAATGGAATAAAATGGACTATTTACTTGCCGGATTTTTGTTGCGCGAACGCGGGCACAACATCTCCAATGAAAAAATAGCCAATTGGAAAAAACAAAAAATCAACCAACTCCGACAACCGATTTCCGGTCAAAGTTATTGGATCGTATTTGGTTATGTGGCTGCAGTGCTTACCGGATTTATTGGTATTGCAATCGGCTATTTGTTTTTCACCTCCAAAAAAGTTTTGCCCACCGGGGATAAAATTCACATGTATGACCTTTCGACCATCCGGCACGGAAAAAGGATCTTCTCCATGGGAATTTTCTTTGTTCTCCTTTACACCGTTCTTTTTCTATTTTCATTTTTGAGATACTGACCCAATGACTCCAACAAAAAGGATGGCCGTCATTTTTATGTCTTTGGTATGGTTGGTTAATGGAATTTTTGGAAAAGTATTACACGTAATGCCGAGGCATCGCGAAATTGTGGGCAAGATTTTAGGCGATACATTCGCCACCGAAATCACCATCATTATAGGTGTTGGGGAAGTGATTTTAGCCCTCTGGATTTTCAGCAGGTATTTGCCAAGACTTAGTGCTATAACTCAAATTATACTTGTTGGCACCATGAACATCATTGAGTTTATCCTTGTCCCCGATCTCCTTTTATGGGGTAAATTCAATGCGATGTTTGCAGCCATTTACATCTTATTCGTTTATGCAGTCGAATTATATCACCCTCAAAATCTACAAGAAAAATGATTTCAGCCTTTCAATGTCATCCCTTTGCCGTAGATGCTTTTTTCGAACGCTCCGTTGTGCTGACCTATGCATTTCCTCAGGAACAACTCAAACCTTTACTCCCTCCGAATTTAACTTTGGACACCTACGAAAATTTCGGATTTGTGGCTGCGGCAATGGTGCAAACCAAAAACCTGCGAGCCAGTGGATTTCCGCCACAATTGGGCAATGACTTTTTCCTCATCGGCTTCCGGATATTTGTCAGATATACAGATAAACGCGGAAAAAACCTCCGGGGTTTGTACATCCTCAAATCCGAAACCGACAAAAAGAAAATGGAGTTTTTTGGCAATATATTTACCAAATACCAATACACTACAACGGATATTAGCAACATAAACCACAATGGAATAACTACGTATTCTTCTCGAAAATCGGATTTTTCTGTTTCCATCAATGAAAATGCAGAAAACATTCCCCTGCCACAAAACTCGCCATTTCCCGACTGGAAAACTGCCAGAAGATATGCCGGACCATTGCCTTTTACATTCACATGGTTTCCCGAAAAAAAAGAAATACTCATAATCGAAGGTGAACGCTCAAACTGGAAACCGCAACCCATTTCCATCAAAAATCACCATTTTGGGTTTTTCCAGGATTGGAAATTAACCAATGGGATTTTGGCAAATGCTTTTGACGTAAAAAACATTCCCTATACATGGAAAAAAGGACGGAAAGAATCTTGGTAATGTTTTAATTAAAGGGGAAGCCATCGAACGCAAAAAAAAAATCAATTCAGATGCAAAAAAACAAATTTGAAGGTGTTGCAAAAATAATTTCCTTTAACCGACATTGGTATGCGTTGGGGCTTCTCGGACTTGTCATTTCGGGCGTTGGATTTTTTTTATTGCCAAACCAATTCCATTACATTGCTCTGGCCATTTTCTCGGTCATTTTATTTGTGAACCTCGCATCAATTCTCGCCTCCTATTGGATTTTTGACCGTTCCAATCTGTACGATTTTTCGCGATGGAATGGGTTTGATTTTCAACAAATTTTGAACCTCCACGCGGGTTACAACGAAATTATTCCTGCGATTATAAAAAGCTTTCCGGAAGCAACCACAATCTCCGCAGACTTCTATCAAGCCAAAAATCATACAGAAAAATCCATTGCAAAGGCCAGGGAGTTATTTCCAAATAAAGACCAATCGGTAGCTCCAAATTCGCTTCCCTTTCCCGACCAACATTTTGATTGCGTTCTGTTATTTATGAGTGCACACGAAATTCGGGACCATCAGGAGCGGCATTTGTTTTTTAGCGAAATTCGTCGGGTAATGAAAAACAACGGCACACTAATTCTAACCGAACACTTTCGGGATTTTGCCAACTTTTTCGCGTTTAATTTTGGCGCTTTCCATTTCTATCCAAAAAAAACCTGGCATCGACACCTTGAAGAAAGCGGTCTGCAAATTAAGAAACGAAACAAAATAACTCCTTTTATCAACGAATATATCATAATAAAACCATGACCACACATTTGAAATTTATCGGAATAGTTTTGATGGTTCTCGCATTGATCCATGTCATCTTTCCCAAATATTTCCAATGGAAAACCAATCTGAGTTCGCTCTCACTTATCAACCGACAAATGATGATGGTTCATACCTTTTTCATTGCCCTAACGGTGTTTTTGATTGGATTTCTCTGTCTTACCTCTGCAGATGATTTGGTCAACACACCTCTCGGAAAACGACTGAGTTTTGGACTCGCTATTTTCTGGACAATTCGATTATTTGTGCAGTTTTTTGTATATTCCAACCAACTTTGGCGGGGCAAACCTTTTGAAACCATCGTTCACATTGTGTTTTCTGCTTTCTGGCTTTACATCAGTTTAATTTTTTGGATTACATTTACCATCTAATAACATGTTCCAAAATTAGCCATATTTTCACCCCAAACTTTATGGATTCGCAACAAAAAATTTCTGACCTCAAAAAGCAACTGGAAAAACTCAGCGAGTTTCAACAACATGCCATTGAAGAATTACAGGCATTGCGGGAAAATATAGAAAAACTTGAAACCAAAGAAAAATCCATTTTACCCGAAGAGGTAACGCCTTCCCTGCCGAAAAATAAAATCGTTGAGCCAGTGGAGGAGAAAACTGTAACGCCTGTAGAGGAGTCCAAAAAGCAAATCGATCCGCCAATTCCCAAACAGGCCGTAAGCGAACTGGCGAAAAAATACCAATCCAAGACAACCACTCCGGATAACAGTAATATTTTCGATCTTGAAACGTACATTGGGGAGAATCTACTCAGTAAAATCGGTATTGTAATCACAATTTTTGGCGTGGGGATAGGCGCCAAATATTCCATTGAAAACAACCTAATAAGCCCAATACTCAGAATTCTTATGGGATATTTTTTGGGTGGAGGTCTGCTCACCATTGGGTTAATTCTTCGAAAAAAATACGAGGCTTACGGCTCCGTATTGGTTAGTGGTGCCATGGCCATATTTTATTTTATGACCTATCTCGCATTCGACCTATACCAACTGATTCCCAATTCGGTGGCCTTCACACTCATGATAATTATCACATCTGCAACGGTATTTTTTGCCACCCGTTTTAACCAAGAAGTCATCGGTCTAATTGGCATGGTTGGTGCCTACGCCATTCCCTTTCTATTGAGCTCAAAAAGCGATAACCATATCGGCTTGTTTATTTATGTGTCGATAATTAACATCGGAATAGCCGTTGTTGCTTGGCGCAAATACTGGAGGTTACTTCATACGAGTTCGTTTATTTTTTCATGGTTAATATTTTACTCCTGGTATTTGGTCGATTTCAATGCAGATCGACACCTGATTTCAAGCTTATTGTTTCTCACCATTTTTTATATAACCTTTTATGTAACTTCACTCGGATACAAGTTTCAAAAAGACAATGCACATGCACTTTTTGACTTGGGATTGTTTACGGCCAATTCGTTTGTGTTTTATGGTTTGGGTTATATCATGCTCGAAGCGCATCCACTGGGGGAGAATTATTTAGGATTGTTTACGCTGTCCAATGCCCTGCTTCACGGTGGGGTGAGTTGGTTGATCCTACGATTCCGTGCAAAAGACCAAAGGCTGTTTTACTTCCTCTCAGTATTGGCGCTTGTATTTTTGGCCATTGCCATCCCTATTCAGTTTAGTGGGACGTTCATCACCATGGTTTGGATTGGCATGGCCGCTGCATTGTTTTGGGTTGGAAGGGTCAAAGATCACTTTCCTTATGAGCAATTGGCCACACCGATAATTGCTGTGGCTTTTTTGAGCTTTATTTGGGACAGTGGAATTTTAAACGGCGCCTATATGCAGAGAAATGGTCAAAATTATAATTACCCGATATTCAATATTTTCTTTTTAAACTCGTTTATTTTTATTGCTGCAATGGGCTTCATTCAATACATCAACGGAAAGGTTAAAACCGCCATTTCCTATCCGGCGATGACCTTATTTCCCATTATTTTTATTACAAGTATTTATCTCGGCATTAGAATGGAAATTGCCACATATTGGCAAGACATCCTCGTCAATTCAGATCGTTGGGTAAACGTGGATTCAGAGCGGACTTTTATGCAAAACAGGGATGCCGTGCAATTTCGAAAACTGTGGACAATCAATTTCAGTTTTCTATTTTTCGCAGTTATGACATTTATCGGTATAAAAAAGTCCTCATACGATTTGAGCAAAGTTGGTTTGATTTTCACAATAATCACCACCTTAATGTTTTTCTATCAAGGATTTCCAGCTTTAGAAGCATTAAAGTCAAACTATTTTAACGACATCCGATCATTGACCTATAACATCGGAGTTTTCAATTTACTCATTCGTTACATTTGTTTTGCCTTCGTGGGGCTTGGACTATTTTCACTTTGGAAAACCGCGAAAAATATTCCGGACATGCGCGAATTTGTCATTCCGGTCGATTACTTCTTCCACATTACCTTGGTCGCGCTTTTAAGCAATGAACTCATTCACCTTCTCGACCTATCCGGAATTGTGGAATCTTCAAAGTTGAGTTTGAGCATCCTTTGGACATTCTACGCTCTGGTGCTGACCTATTTGGGTTTTCGTCAAAGGTTACCGCATTTCCGATATATTGCAATCGGACTATTAGCCATAACGCTTTTGAAATTATTTTTTTACGATATTTCGCATTTCAACACCATTTCCAAAACCATCGTATTAATTGCAATTGGAGGAATGATATTGTTGCTTTCGTACTTATACAACCGGTTTAAGCAAAATCACCCTTCGTAACCAAAGACCCTGCGCAACAACTCGGTAGTTCTTGCTGCCGGATTTTCCCGAATGGTTTTTTCTTCTTTGGCCACCATTAAAAACAAACCGTCAATGGCTTGCTCGGCAATGTAATTTTCTAAATCCGGATTTACGGTTTTGGTGAAAGGAATTCTATTGTACTGCGACACGACGGGGTTCCAAAATTTAGTGACCTCCACCTCGTCAATGGCTCCGCGAATGATGGGACGAAATTCGGTCATCAGCGCATTAAAGGATGTCCTTTTTAGGTATTGGGTGGCGGCATCTTCTTCGCCTTTCCATATATCCATCGCATCGGTGATGGTCATTTGACGGATGGACGAAACAAAAACATCAAGGGCTTTTTTGGATGCGACTTCCGCCCCGCGATTCATACTGACCACAAAATCATCGATGAGAGAATTCATGCCAATTCCTTTTAAGGCAGACTCTACTTGTTGGGCTTCGGGAGGAAAGGGAATGCGAATCAGATCATTTCCATAGTAACCATTCTCCTTAGAAGTTTCTGCTACCGTTCGCTGCATCCCGACAATCAAGGCGTCTTTTAAGGCACCTACAACTTCCGTTTGGGTTGGCGGCCCGAGTTCAGTTGGGATTTGTTGCGTGAGGTGAAACAACTCATCGCAGGAGAATAGTCCCAATGCGAGGACAAGAGACAATACAATAGACTTTTTCATGATTTTTGGGTTTTGGTTTTTTATGAAAAAAATTTAGATCACAGGTTACTAGAATTTTCAAATATAGTACCCTTTCACAAATTTTTGATTTGCAATTTTTTGACAATAACACAAAATGGGAAATACAAATACCTATCGGTAAGTTCTTTGTGAAAATACTTATGCATAAGAACCCATGTCGGAGAATTTTTTTATCCGCGCTTCAATTCGTTTTTGTGGATCTTTCGTTTGCAATTTATCCAGCTGCTTTAGAATTTCAGTTTTAACCGTTTTAAACATGCCTTCGGGATCGTGGTGCGCTCCACCTAGTGGTTCGGGGATAATTCCGTCTATAAGTTTATTGGAAAGCATATCTTTTGCGGTCAGTTTTAAAGCTTCCGCAGCCTCTTCTTTATGATCCCAATTTCGCCATAAAATAGAAGAACAGCTTTCGGGTGAAATTACGCTGTACCAAGTGTTTTCCAACATCAGCACCTTATCGCCCACACCGATTCCAAGCGCACCTCCGCTGGCACCTTCACCAATTACAATACATATAATTGGCACTTTAAGCACCGCCATCTCCATAAGATTTCTCGCAATGGCCTCTCCCTGTCCGCGCTCCTCTGCCTCCAATCCGGGAAAAGCTCCGGGGGTATCAATAAGGGTGACCACAGGCCGATTAAATTTCTCTGCCATTTTCATCAAACGGAGCGCTTTCCTATAACCTTCGGGATTGGACATACCAAAGTTTCTAAATTGACGCATTTTGGTATTCACGCCTTTTTGCTGACCGATAAACATAACACTTTGTCCGTCGAGCATGCCCCAACCGCCGACCATAGCTTTGTCATCGCGAACTTGTCGGTCACCGTGCAATTCGAGAAAATCACCACCCGTCATGGATTTGATATATGCTAAAGTATATGGTCTTTGCGGGTGCCGGCTCAGTTGAACCCTTTGCCAGGAAGTCAGGTCTTCATAAGTTTTTTTTCGTGTGGTCTTAATTTGCCGCTCCAATTCCTTGATGGTTTTGGTCATATCCACATTGGATTCCTCTGCGATGAGCCTTGCCTTAGCTACCTGTTCTTCAAGTTCTTGAATAGGCTTTTCGAAGTCTAAATAATCCATAATTCGATGGTTAATATTTTTGGGGTCCAAATTACGAAGATAATTTAAATCACATATTGGAAATATGAGTCCACTCCAAAAAGGATGATTTCAATCAAAATCGACGCGGAGGGGATTTTTGAACCGGAGCTAACTAACTGTTAGTGAGGATTCAAAAATCTACCGACAAGGAAGATTTTGGCAGAAAGGGACTTTTTGGAGCAG
>JAFIEY010000089.1 GCA_020832345.1 Cryomorphaceae bacterium
CTGCTCTAAAAAGTCCCTTTCTGCCAAAATCTTCCTTGTCGGTAGATTTTTGAATCCTCACTAACAGCTGGTTAGCTCCGGTTCAAAAATCCCCTCCGCGTCGATTTTGATTGAAATCATCCTTTTTAGAGTGGACTCAAAGATACAATGTCTTCACGATTATAAAAACCTAAGGGAAATCTCTGCAATTCTACGAAAAATTTTCATTTGCCTTTATACACAAAAACGCGGTATCTTGGCCGGAAATTATTTTTTTGTGCTACAACCAGCTTCCCTCTCGATTTTCAACGCATCTGCCGGAACCGGCAAAACTTTCACCCTCACCAGAGCATACCTCTCACTTTGTCTTGGTGAAAACCTTCCTTTTCGGTATCGGGAAATTTTGGCCCTAACTTTTACCAACAAAGCCGCCGCCGAAATGCGAACCCGAATGCTTTCAAACCTGAGAGAAATTGCGTTGGGGAAACCTACTGAAATTGGCGCTCTCATTGCCAGTGATTTAAACATAGACCAAGCACAGCTTTCTAAACGCGCCGATGAGGTACTGCGAAATATCATACACGATCTTTCCTCGGTGAGTATTTCTACCATCGATAAATTCACCTATCGACTGTTGCGCTCTTTTTCATTTGAATTGGGCATTAACCCTACTGCCAGACTCCGAATGGACAGCGGCCTTATCGCCCGGCAAACCGTGGAAAACTTAATGGTGATTGCTGCCGAAGATGGACAAGACCTCTTAAAAACCTATCTGAAAAACTTTGTCAGGGACCAAATGGAAACGGGGTACAGCTGGAATATTTTTACCCAATTGGAGGAAATTGTCGCCAACCTTCACCACGAAAACGACCGGGAAGCGGTAAATGCTTTTACCGAAAAAAGCCTGATCGACTTAACGGAAATCCGGAAAGACCTTCGCAAAAAGATTTCCGAAAAACAAATTCAACTCAATACGCTGATCGACCTTTTTGAAAGCGCTTTTACCCATAAAACTGTTCCAGATGACGCCATTTCTTTTGTAAACGAGTTTTATAAATTCCTCAGCAAGTTTAAAGAATACCCCTGCCTACCCTCAAAGTCCATTGCTAAAAATAGGGACAATTTCTTCCTTAAAAAACCACAGATAAATAAATACGCTGCTGAAATGGAGCCTGTAGGACAGGCCTACGACCAGATGATGGAAGTGCTACCCGGCCTCTTGAGTGAATTCAACTTGTTGGTTGAGGTTAGGAAACACTTTGATAAAATTGCACTTTTGGGCGCTTTGAAGTCCGCCTATGATGACCTCAGCTCTGAGGAAAAGTTCCTAAACATTGGAGAATTTCAAGGACTTGTGAATAAACTTACTGGCAGCGACACACCGGATTTCATTTTTGAGCGGCTGGGCGATCGGTACGGATATTTCTTCATCGATGAATTTCAGGATACTTCAATTTTACAGTGGCAAAATCTAAAAACCCTTGCCCTTTCTGCAATGGCCAACAACGGCAGTGCCATGCTCGTGGGTGACCCAAAACAAAGTATTTATCGTTGGCGGGGCAGCAACCCCGAAATGTTTATCGACCTGATAAGCGATAAAGACCCCGACCGATTTTCCGTATTGCCGAGCGGACAAACCATCGCACGGTATGACCTGATTAAAAACAACCTGCCGGTCAATTATCGTTCGGGGAAATCCATTGTGTCTTTTGTACACGAAATGTTTATCCGGCAAGTGAATGAAGAAACGCCTTCCGCAACCGACATTGCGTACAGTCAGGTCACCGACCAGTCACATCACAACTTTGAAGGCTGGGTTGAGGTCGAAGTTGTTGGAAATAAAAGTCATCCCGATGGTGATTCTTTTGACGACCTCCAACGCGAGCGATGTATTGAATGGATTACCGAAGCTTTGGAAAGTGGTTTTGCGCTTTCCGATATTGCCATCATTACCAGAAAAAACAACGAAGGAAAAAAGGTTGCGGAATGGATTGAAGATGCACGACAAAAGGGACATCCCGGATTGCGGGTGATTTCCAATGAGTCGTTCATCCTCGATGAGCAACCGGAAATTAGGGCGCTGATTTTTGCACTGGGTCACATTAGTTTTCCACATGTTAAAATTCACAGGTTTGAATGGATAAAAGCACTTATTGAATCCGGTGAAATTCGATGGGATGAAACAGAAAGACACGAAAGGATTTTCTCCCTGTGTACCGATACCAATGCATATTTCACGACACAAATGCAGGAGATTTTCCCGCGATATAAACCCGCTGAACTTCGCAGTTTGCCCATTACAGAAAAATGCATCCGCCTGATGCAAATGATGAACATGGCCTATGGGGAAAATGTCTTTCTTCAGGCTTTGGTTGAAAAAATACGATCGCTTACGGAGGAAAGCCCGCTCGATGTGCCGGAATTTTTACAATGGTGGAATGACCCCAAAAGAGACAACATTACCATTGAAATTCCCCAAAACCTAGACGCCATAACCATCATTACCATTCACAAGGCAAAAGGACTTGAATGGCCGGTGGTGATAATGCCTTTTACACACTGGTCGTATTTCAATAATTTTGACACCTTTTGGCATACCGACATTAAAGACACTGAGCTGACACACTCCCATCTCCCCGTGAAGGATCCGAAGGAGGAAAAACCTTTCCCCGATAGTTATAACCGTGCCGTGGCGGATATCCGCGAAAAACAAATCTTCGACAACATCAACTTGCTCTACGTAGGGTGTACGCGGGCGGCCCAACGTTTACACATCCTTTGCATCAATCGAAGCAAGAGAACTGAGTCGGCCTATAATTTTTTTAAAAACAAACTTTTTCCGGAAATGGATGAAGGCGAGGTAAAGGTTTATACCAAAGGCGCTAAAACGGAGAAGGTGCAAGAAAAACCAAAAGGTGAAAATGTGCATGAACGATACATTCGCCATCTGGACGTAGGGGAAAATCGCCCCATCTTAAGGGTTGGTCGAAAACACAGTCCGGGCATCAACGAAACACCGGCCATAATTTGGGGCAACTACATACACGATGTATTGCAAAACTGCGCCCTACAGGCCAATCGTGTGGACGAAGTGCTGGAAGATATGTTACGGGAAAAACAAATTACCCGGGAAATTTCCGAAGTACTGAAGGTTCAGGTTTCCGGCATTCTCCAAAGGGAAATATGCCAAACCATTGCCCAAAAAGCAGAGAAATTGCTGTCAGAACAAAGCATCCTTCATCCTGACGGCAATATTCTCAGACCGGATTTGGTGGCCATTTTTGCCGACAAATCGGTGATTGTTTTGGATTACAAAACGGGATCGCCTCACCCAGCCCACGAAGAACAAATTGATCGGTATGTCAATTCATTTTTGTGCATGGGATACACCGACGTTACCGGGCAAATTCTCTATGTTTGAGTCTGCTCCAAAAAGTCCCTTTCTGCCAAAATCTTCCTTTTTTGAGCGGACTTATGTTTAATCCGTTTCTTTTTTAGACTTAAATCTTGCTGTTGCGTACATCACGGCACCAAGGGCAATAAATAATCCCACGTTTCCAATGAGCAAAGCGTAATCCTGTGCCTTGGTGATGACGAAAATAAAAACGTAGAATACCGACAGCAATGCAGTTATCATAACGCCTTTGGCAATGGATCTGAAAATCCCCCACACGTATGCACCGACGAGTATTGAAGTGGCAATAGAAGAAATCAAGTAAGCCGTATTAAAGCCGAGGTGTTCGGACAAACCAATGAGCAGGGAATAGTATAACACCAATGCCAAGCCAATGAGAATATACTGTAGGGCATTGATGAATTTTTTAGCAAAAGATTCGATTAAGAAAAGAGATAGAAAAGTCAGTACGATAATGAGAAGCGCGTATTTTGCCGTCCTGATGCTCTGTTGATATTGGTCAACCGGCATAATAAGATTTACACCAAATTTGGATTGACTAATATTGGGGAAAGTTTCCGTGTATGCCTGTCCGAAACTTCGGTTAAAGTGAAAAATTTTCCAAAGCGCATAAAATCCGGTATCGGTGACATTCCGGGTGTCGGGTAAAAAATTACCATCAAATTTCGGATCCTTCCAATCACCTTTGAGGTTGACAATTGTGCTTTTCCCAAGGGGCAAAAAGGAAAGAGATCTACTTCCCTTCATGGATAAATGTATGGAAAAGCTAAAATCACCATTTAGCGTTTGGGGCAATGACGAAATTCCGGGACTAATGGCCGATGGCGCAGTGGTATTGGATTCCGTTTCCAGTTGTTTGCCCTCGACCATGAGGACGGGAATTTCCCGAATGCCCCTCATATCGTCTATGGAAAAGTGTAACCTTGCTTTATCCCAAAGCATTTGGGAGGAGTCCAGTCCGAGTTTTGAAATGTTTAATTGGCCAAATCGACCTTGAATATCCAAATCCGCATTATATACCACCACATCAAATATTCCCCTTTTCAGTGACTTGCCAAAGAGTTCCCCGTCAATTTTTAATTCTTCGGGAAAGAAAAAAGCGTTTTTGAGCACCTTTTCTTCATGTATCTGATCTCCTTTTTTCACCTTTCTGTATTCGTGGTAAGGAATGATGAGAACAGGGCCGGAAAACTGCTGATTCCCCGCCCACTTTTGCGACACCTCATTGATTGCAGAAAACATATTTTGCTGACGCTCGTGAATCAAATCCTTAACTTGTCCGCTGGGAATCAACAGCAAAAGTGTAAGGATAAAAATAGTGAAAAGTTTAATTCCGGTGGATTCAGATATCCATTTTTGGAATTTCTCGAAAGTACTCGGCGGTTGTGGAAAAGGGCTGCTCATGGTTTTATAAATTTAGATTAGTTAAAAGTACTTTGCTTTTCAAAGTAAAAGAGCAAAAAAAACTATTGTTGCATTTTAATGATTTTCTCCAGAGCTCGGAGGTGTTCTTCAAATGCGGCCTTTCCCTTAGGCGAGGCCCTGTATTGCGTCAGGGGTTTTCTTCCCTTAAATGATTTGATGACTTCAATAAAATTATTTTTCTCCAGATTCCTTAAATGTGATGCGAGGTTGCCGTCTGTAACTTCCAGCACATCCTTAAAGGCGTTAAAATCGTATTGCGGATTGGCTATTAGTACGGACATGATCTGCAAGCGTAACGTATTCTCAAAAGCTTTGTGAAGTTTTGCCATTACCCATCGTATTTCAAATACATGACCACACCATATACAATGTGTAATACCCCAAAACCCAATGCCCAAAAAATCAATCCGTATCCCGGAATAAATGCGGAAACAAGTCCGAGTACTATTTCGCAAATTCCGAGGTATTTAATATCGCCAAGCGTGTATTGAGCTGCATTGACCAGCGCAAGGCCGTAAAATATCAAGGAGGTTGAAGCCACCATCAGGAGGTTATCGCGCAAGACCAATGCAAAAATAAAAACACCACCAGTGGCCAGGGGAAGTGCCAATCCCGCCAAAAATCGCTTACTCGCATAATTCCATAACTTTCCCCGGGTACGGCGATTTTTTCTCCAGGTAAAATATAAGCCCGTTGCGATGGACAAGATAAAAATGACAGCTGCCGTAATTAACAGTTTCTGCAAAACGACGGTGTTGTTGATATAAACCTGGCGATACCCAAAAGGCGAATTTGGATAATACACCCAGTAATAGGCCAAGGATGCACCGATCAATGCATATAGTCCGGCAAACACGCCCGACAATCCGCTCAGGGATATAAATCGGGTGCTGCGCTCCATTAGCGCTTTGATTTGGGCAAGGTCTTTTTCTGCTGTATTCATAAAAGTACTTTGAGTTGCAAAGTAAATAACTAAAAACACGTAGGTTTGTTAAGTAAAGGTGAAAGTTTGAGTCTGCTCCAAAAAGTACCTTTCTGTCAAAATCTTCTTTTTTGGAGTGGACTCAAGTTTAAATCCTACCACAATGCTTTGTCTGCGCCAGGGATAGCAGCGAAAAGCCCACAGCTGCTAGGGCTTACCGGAGTGCGAGCGGCGGCGGCTGCGACGAAAGGAGCAGACCCCGTACGCCGCAACTCCGGTTGCTCTAGCAGCGAGGACTTGGAGCGGATAGCCCGCCCGGGCGCCCACAAAAAAAAAGCCCCACAGCATGTACTGTAGGGCTTTGTATTCTAAAAGAAATGCACTAAAACTTTAAGCTCCGAAGAGCCGAGTGCAGTGAAAAAGCAGCTATCTATCTTAATAGACAGACACTAATTACTTCTTGTCGTCGTCATTGACCTCTTCATATTCTACATCCGTAACGTCATCAGCGGCGCTACCATTGGCTTCCGGGCCACCGGCGTTGGGTTGCTCACCACCGGCTTGTTGTGCTTTGGCCAAATCCTCTGAAGCATTTTTCCAGGCTTCATTGACTTTTTCGGTTGCGGCATCGATGGCGGCTAGGTCTTGCTTGCTATGCGCCTCCTTGAGTTCGTTAATCGCACCTTCGATGGCTGACTTTTTGTCGTCCGGCAATTTGTCACCAAACTCCTTTAGCTGCTTTTCGCTTTGGAAAATCATGCTATCTGCGGCATTCAGCTTATCGATTCGTTCTTTGGCGGCCTTATCTGATTCGGCATTGGCTTCGGCCTCCTGCTTCATTTTCTCGATTTCTTCCTTGGACAATCCGGAAGAGGCTTCGATGCGAATGCTCTGTTCTTTTCCGGTATTTTGATCCTTGGCAGAAACGTTGAGGATGCCATTGGCGTCAATATCGAAGGTCACTTCAATTTTTGGTACGCCACGTGGTGCAGGCGGAATTCCGTCGAGGTGGAAGCGACCGATGGTTTTGTTGTCGGAAGCCATAGAGCGCTCACCTTGTAAGACGTGAATTTCCACTGAAGGCTGATTATCGGCAGCCGTAGAGAAGGTTTCACTTTTCTTGGTTGGTATGGTGGTATTGGCTTCAATGAGTTTGGTCAATACACCGCCCATGGTTTCGATACCGAGTGAAAGCGGGGTAACGTCCAATAACAATACATCCTTCACATCACCGGAAAGCACACCACCCTGGATAGATGCTCCAAGTGCGACCACTTCGTCGGGGTTTACACCTTTAGAAGGTTCTTTCCCAAAGAATGATTTTACGGCTTCTTGAATGGCGGGGATTCGGGTTGAACCACCGACAAGGATAACCTCGTCGATATCACCGGGCTTTAAGCCCGCTTTTTTCAATGCTGTGCGGGCGGGTTCAATGGTGCGTTTGATGAGTTCATCTGCAAGGCTTTCAAACTTGCTCCTGCTCAAGGTCTTCACCAAGTGTTTGGGACCGCTGGCAGTGGCGGTAACATAAGGCAAGTTGATTTCGGTGCTCGATCCGGATGAAAGTTCAATTTTGGCTTTCTCGGCAGCGTCTTTCAAACGTTGCAATGCCATAGAGTCGTCGCGCAAGTCAATTCCTTCTTCGCTTTTGAATTCGTCGGCCAACCAGTCGATGATCACTTGGTCGAAGTCGTCACCACCGAGGTGGGTATCTCCATCTGTGGAGCGCACTTCAAACACACCGTCGCCCAATTCGAGGATGGACACATCATGTGTACCTCCACCACAATCGAAAACGGCAACTTTCATGTCCGTACCGCGCTTATCGATACCGTAAGCCAGTGCAGCTGCGGTAGGTTCGTTGATGATACGACGTACTTTGAGACCGGCAATTTCACCGGCTTCTTTGGTGGCCTGACGCTCGGAGTCGTTAAAGTAAGCGGGGACCGTAATAACGGCTTCGGTGACGGTTGTTCCGAGATAGTCTTCAGCAGTTTTTTTCATTTTCTGCAAAATCATTGCAGAAATTTCTTGCGGGGTGTATTTGCGACCATCGATTTCCACACGTGGTGTATCGTTTTCGCCTTTTACCACTTTATAAGGTACGCGTTTTACTTCTGATTCTACGGCGCTGAATGAGGTACCCATAAATCGCTTGATAGAAAAAATAGTTTTTTCGGGGTTGGTGATGGCCTGACGTTTGGCCGGATCACCGATTTTGCGTTCGCCACCTTCTACAAATGCTACAATTGAGGGTGTGGTTCGCTTTCCTTCACTGTTGGGGATTACTACGGGTTCATTTCCTTCCATTACGGCGACGCAAGAGTTGGTTGTCCCTAAGTCAATACCAATTATTTTACTCATGATTCTATTCTTTGGTTTTCAGTTTTTTCCCTCTTAGTGTCAATCTGTGTGCCACGCCAATATTTACGGGCAACGGGAACATTTTGTCTGACATGACCGGGGCTTTTCTGCCATTTTAGCATTTTCTTTGGGTAAAGTGACGAAGTAATGACAGGAAAGAAAAGGTTGTTTTGTAGATTTGACGGAACAAAAAATGAGTCCACTCTAAAAAGGATGATTTCAATCAAAATCGACGCGGAGGGGAGTTTTGAACCGCAGCTAACCAGCTGTTAGTGAGGATTCAAAAGTCTATCGACAAGGAAGATTTTGGCAGAAAGGGACTTTTTAGAGCAGACTAAAAAATAACAACATCATGCTCGAAAATATCAACCTTCAGGACATTCTATTTTTGGATATAGAAACTGCACCGGTAACGAAAAACTTTGAAGACCTCAGTGAGGAAATGCAATGGTTATGGGATAGAAAATCTGCGCGAACCAGAACCGAGGATCAATCGCCGGCGGACGCATTTTTTGAGCGAGCAGGGATTTTCGCCGAATACGGAAAAATCATTTGTATATCGGTTGGCTTTCTGCACAAAAGCGATGGGGATTGGCATTTCAGAATGCGTTCCTTCGCCGATCACGACGAGAAAAAACTGCTCGGCGATTTTGCCCACATGCTCACTACGCATTTCAGCAGTGAATACAAGAGGCTTTGCGGCCACAACGGAAAGGAGTTTGATTTTCCTTATATCTGTCGTAGAATGCTCATCAACGAAATTCGAATTCCACCCATTCTTCAAATTCAGGGCAAAAAACCCTGGGAGGTGCAACATTTGGACACCCTGGATTTGTGGAAATTTGGCGATTACAAAAACTACACATCTCTCAGGTTGTTGGCCGCGCTATTTAACATCCCAACGCCCAAGGACGATATTGACGGCAGCGAGGTGGCCGGTGTTTACTGGAATGATAACGATTTGGATCGCATCGTTACCTATTGCGAAAAGGATGTGGTTACCACGGCTCGAATTTTCCTGAAAATGATGGGCAACCACGACCCCATTCGCGATGAAAACATTGTAAAGAATGAGTGAACTCGTCAGCATTCATGAGGTTTCAATAGGGGTTGATTCACCAATTGTCAATGATCTTAACCTGACCATTGAGCCGGGTGAACGACTTGGATTGGTGGGAGAGTCCGGGTCGGGAAAAACTTTGAGTGCCTTAAGTTTGGCGGGCTTACTACCGGGAAATGTCAGGTTGCTCAAGGGTGTGATTTCTATTCACATTCCCGGAAATATGATTCAAATCCCGGGCGCGACGGAAAAACAATTACTTCAATTAAGGCGTCAGTCCTTGGGGTTCGTTTTTCAAGAACCCATGTCGGCACTGAATCCGGTAATGCGATGCGGCGACCAACTGATGGAAAACCTAAAACTAGGCGGTAAGCGAAGTGAAAAACTGCGTCAATCCGAGGCTTTGTCATGGTTGAACAAAGTCCGTCTCCCCAATCCCGAACGCGTGATGCGGGCATACCCACATGAGTTATCCGGTGGACAACGACAAAGACTAATGATCGCGATGGCCTTGTGCAACAAACCCAAACTATTGATTGCCGACGAACCTACGACAGCACTTGATGTCAAGGTTCGCGATGTCGTTTTGGACTTGATGGATGAACTTTGCCGGGCATCTGGCACAGCGCTATTGCTCATCAGTCATGACTTGCAGATGGTCGCCCAACGTTGCCAAACCATTGCAGTCATGCAAAATGGCATTTGTTGCGAATACGGTCGTGCGGAAGATTTGGTGAATAATCCCAAACACCCATATACCAAAGCCCTATGGGCATGTCGTCCCAACCCTGAGCATCGTTTAATTCCCCTGCCTACTGTAAAAGAAATTATTGCCGGGGGAAAAATGGATTACGAGCAATTTTCCGAAAGTGCATGGACATTAAAAGGAGAAGCTCTTAGGCGTCATCCGGCCTTGTTAAAAGCTCGTGATGTACACTTTTCGTATGGATCTACCCAAATCCTTCGAGGGGTAGATTTCGACTTGTATCCCGGTGAGAGTTTGGGAATTTTGGGAGAAAGTGGATGCGGAAAATCTACCTTAAGTAGAATCATTTGCGGACTGGAGTCCATACAAAAGGGTACAATGAGCTATAGAGATGGTGAAAGTTATTTGCCATTGGAGCAACAAGACCGAATGTGGCGGGCACAACACATCCAAATGATTTTTCAAGATGCGATGGCCGCGTTAAATCCCAATCACCGGGTTGGGCGGATCTTAGGCGAAACCCGAAAGCATTTCTTTCCCGGGGAGACATCGGCAGATCGAAAAGCTGTTTTAATGGCCATGATGGAAAAAATGGACTTACCGACAGATGGTTTGGATCGGTTTCCACATTCATTTTCCGGTGGACAGCGGCAGCGGATATGTATTGCACGGGCGCTATTGGCCGAGCCCCGGATATTAATATGCGACGAATCCGTTGCGGCTTTGGATGTTTCTGTTCAGGCACAAATACTAAACTTACTGCATAAAATCCGAACAGAAGGAGGCGTTTCCTTTATTTTTATTTCACACGATCCCAAAACTGTTCATTACTTTTGCCACAGGGTATTGCAAATGGAAAAAGGAAAATTTATTGATCATGGATAAAAAAACCCTCATACTGGGCGCCAGTGAAAAGGAAGATCGGTATGCCAACCGGGCAGCTCGTATGCTTTTAAACGACGGGAATTCCATTATTATGGTGGGAAACCGGGAAGGGCAAATTCAGGGGCATCCCATCATCACGCATTTCCCCAAGGGAGAAGACATTCATACCATAACGCTATATTTAGGTGGTCCCAGGCAAATTCCCTATTACGACGACATCATTCAATCGGGTGCAAAGCGGATTATTTTTAACCCCGGCACCTACAACGAAAAGCTCATTGAAATGGCAACAAAAGCAGGCATGCATTGTGAAGTAGCTTGTACGCTGGTCATGATTTCCACCGGCCAGTACTAATCTTTTCTTAATACGTAATTTTCATCCCATCTGATGCAACTTATGTAGTGAAAAATGCATCAATATTTGCATAGAGAAACAGAGGATTTTAATTGAGTCTGCTCCAAAAAGTCCCTTTCTGCCAAAATCTTCCTTGTCGGTAGATTTTTGAATCCTCACTAACAACTAGTTATCTGCGGTTCAAAAAAACCCCCTAGATTTTGATTGAAATCATCCTTTTTGGAGTGGACTCATAACTTGAAGCATTAGAACCTTTTTATCGTCAAAAATTAAATAAAACGCAACATGAAAACAAGAATTACGGTAATTTTATTGCTAATAGGCAGTATGGGATTTGCGCAGCATCCCGACCTTTCATTATTGGAAAATTATTTTTCCAGCAAGATGGAACGACAAAAGAATTTTCGAAAAAACACGCACAACAAACGCAAACACAGTTTGGGAGATTTGACATTTGTAACGGATGCCCTTAAATACCAAATCGATTCAATGGGCGTGGAAGAAAAACTCGACCCTTCCCTACCCTACGACCCGGTTGCAGTGTACGGCTATAGTTTTGACGGCTTCGGGAATGATTTGCGGGTAACCGAAGAGCGCCGCTATGAATTCAACCCTTCTGCCAACGATTATTCTGGTGCACAAACCAAAAGAAGGATGATTTATAACGGTCAAAGACAACTGTTGACCGAAATCCTAGAGACCAAATCAGGCACGCAGTGGAGTGAAGATGAGAGAACTGAATTCACTTATACCAATGGTCGCATCCAAACTGCAAAAGTGTATTTAAACAATTCATTTGCTTATGGAGACAGTTTGTCTTATAGCTATGACAGTATCAATATGCTGAAAAATGTAAGAATGTTTACTGATTTTGGTGGTGGATGGGAACGCAGCATGGAAATAACCGACATTACTTACCTAAACGGTTTGGAGCGTTCAATGATTGTAGAATTAGATCCCGGATTTGGAAGTGTTCAGCCGTTTTTGCGCTTTTCAGAATTGGAGTGGGATTTTGGATACTACCCCATTGTTTCAGACTTAATTGGCGTTATAATACGCAGTTACCAGCCTGGCTTTTCCGGCACAAATTACATGGAATTACCTTCAAACGCAAAATTAGATGTCAATATAATAACTTGGACCGATTTTCAAAAAATAGAAACCATTAGCCACGTCGGCAATGATGCTACCGTGCTATTGATGATGGCAAATCCTCCGGGGCCATTAGATACCAATCAAATAGAACTTACTTTTAACGCAAATGGGGATATCATCTATTCCTTAACCAGTGCGCCAAGTAATACAGGGGTTGGTTATGACCCGGTGGAGCGAGACAGTGTAATTTACGACAGCTACCACAACGTAATGCGCTATGTCTCCGCAGAATATGACCCCAATTCCACCACATACAACAACACCTTTTGGGAAAACTATTTCACCATTTATGACGCTAACGGCATGCCGACAGAAGTTGAGCACGAATACTACGACGGGTTTAGCGAGTATTTTCGGTTTACCATTTTCGGCGGACAAGTTGCATCCATTTCCAAGGAAAAAGTATCGCCATTTAGAATGTACCCCAATCCATGTACAGATTTTTTAATTGTAGAATCTGAAAATCTTCTCGATGCACATTTTGAGATCATAGACATGCAGGGTAAATCCATCAAAACCGGAAAAGTACAGGGCGGTATTCAACATCGCATTGATTTACCCAATCTTGCTACCGGACAGTATATTGTGAAGTTTTCACAAGCGGGAAAAATGTACCCACATCGGTTAATTATCAAATAATCTAGGCTTTAAAGCTCATATTTTAGGATATTCCTTTCAAGACTTTCGGGGATTTATTTCTCCGAAAGTTTTTTTATAGGATGAGATATGTCTATTTTCTTCTCAGTCACTTTGTAATCGTGAAAAGGTTGAGTACTTTCTTTGGATTTACTTCCATTTATTTACGTGCTCCACCCCATCTTCAAACTGGGCCGCAAGAGATTTGACCCTGGATTTTAGCAGCAACTTTCTACCCTCAATTGATCTGGTAAATATCAACTCGCAAGAACCGACAAATCGCTCCCATTGGTTTTTAAAGAATTCAGCTAATTTTTTATTGCGTGCAATGATTTCCGGTACCGAGTGATAATCTTTCTGCGCAATAAACATCATGAGTTTATTTTTTCTAATGATCACATAGCGAGGGTTGTCAATTGGCCCGATGGTTTCCTGCAAAGCATTGATAAAGGTTGATTTTTCAAAGGTCGATCCGCCCTCCAAATGGCAATAAACAGCACCCCAACTATCCGAAGTTGCTTCAACCTTTAAGTTAGAAATATCCGTTTGAATGATTTTTGCATTAATCAGTGCATTTAAAAGTGCATTGCCAATTTGCCTAACGTCTTTTGAAATATCCCGGTATCTAAAATACAACCTAAGCGTTTTGAGGGTTAGTCTTCCAAAAATTAAAAACCCCAATAATAGAATCGCAAAAATAGCCGAATAAAACCCTTCTTTGCTGTTATTTCTGGCTAAAACCCTGGCCAAACCCTGCAGACTTTCTAAGCCAAAAGTTGACAAACCAAAACTAAGCGTAGCCATAAGATTAGCGATGGTTTTGTTTAAATACAATTGTTTCACCGATTTGTATGCCCTTTTATCGGGAAATGGAATTCTGATTTCCTCTACGAGATTTACACCATTTGCCAATGCTTCATCCCATCGTTGCCGCAAATTTTCCCTATCGGCAGCATAGGAAAGCATTTTCCGGTTTTTATTATCAACCGCCTCTTTGTGATTTAAATTTTCGGGCAAATTCAATCGTCCAACTCCATTTTCAATTCCAGCTTCTTCTTTAAATGATATACCGACAAAACTTCGGAACCGTCTTTTCAGTAAATCAAAATCATCGCCTCCATTTACTGAGGTAGGATCAACACAGACCAAATGCCAAATATTTCCCGTTTTGTCCTGATTGCCCTTTTGTGTTCTAATTGCCCTACCCCGCATTTGATTTGAAAGCACAAAGGAGCCCACAAAACTTGCTAAAATTAAAGCATTAATGGCCGGCGCATCCCAGCCCTCACCGAGAAGTGATTTTGTTCCGATCAAAATTTCAATTTCTCCTTGCTGGAAAATTTGGGTAATAATATGTACAATATCGTTTTTTAGTTGCTCGGAGGGATTGATTAAAAGATAATTTCCATCAAAGGGGACAGGGCTTGAATTAATTTTTGAAATCCCGTATTTGGCCGCTTTTAACTCAAATGCCTCCAGGGCACTGGCCGGTATAATGATCATTGAACCCGTCAATACAGCCATTTTTTTACCGGCTTCATTTTCCCTTCTCAATTTTTCAAAAATGGGAATAACCCCGATTTTATTGAGTTCAATTTTGTTTTCCGGTGAATTTACAAAGTACTCCTTTCGGATAAAATCAGAAAGTATGACCAGCCGCAAATCCTTTCCCAACTTATTGTATTCAAAATTCACAATATCCCTAATTCCGGTCAGCTTACTTATACTTGAAGTTAGAAACCCGGTTGCGCGTTTGTTCTGAGAAAAATTAATTTGTCTCCTTTCGATTATCCCATACCTGCGAAGGCGGTTCAGGAGTTTTTCTCTATGGTCGTCATACGCTTTAAAATACACCTTTTCTTTGTAGAGATAGAAATCCAAAAAAATGGCCATCCACTCATAATCGAGGCTGGGTATGTTTAGTTTTTGGTCTCCGATAATTTCCAAATGAGATTTCGGAATTTCTATTTCATTCGCATGAAGGAAGATTAGGCAAGCGGAGTAAAAGGATAAATTGGTGTAAATCCAGTCCAATTGTTCATGGGGATTATTCCATATCGGGTGTTTTTTGATGGCCTGAACAATGGTTTCGTCCCTTTTAATTTCCTCAAAAAGTTTTTCTGAATTATTTCGAAAATTTCGGATCCCTTGGTTTTCCTTATCTGTTGGCAAAGTAAAATACACATAATCCTGATGTGGACACAAATCGCCTTCGATCACCAATTCAGGAACGGAAATTTCGGTATCAACAGGGCCATTTAGCTCAATATATCTCTGCCATTCCGTTGCAGAAACATCGTACGGCGGCGTTGCGGTCAACCCCACGATGATGGGCGCCAGGCTTTCCTTTACCCTGGTCAGGGTTTGCCACCATTCATTCTTTAGGTGGTGCGCCTCATCCACCACAATCGTTTTGATGACCTGCGATTTTAATCCATTGACGATATGGTCCAAGTTGGGATTTTCTGAACCCCCATTTTCCGTTTCTTCCGTTTCTTCTTCGTCTTCAAACTCATCCTCAACCACATTCCAATTGTTGCAGGCAGCATGAAGTCCCTGATACGTTACTACGGTCAAAAATTTCGGATTTCTAATGTCTCGCGATATCCAATCTGGTGCAATTTTGGTTTGCAAAAAAAGCTCACAAAACCTTTGAATCCATTGATTGCGAATGGCAAGGGTGGGAGCGAGGATTAAAGTTGGATTATTGAGCCTAATCGCAACTTCAAGTCCCAAAACAGTTTTACCTGAACCGGGAGGTGCAATTACGTGTAAATGCCCGTCCGTCAAGTGGCCCTCCAAGTCCTCAAGGACACGTTGTTGGTATTTTCGCCAACTGTATTTGAATTTTATATTTTCAGGAAATTGATTCAATTTTCGTTTTCATTAATAATATATCAGTGAAGATTTAGTTCCAGTCCAAATAAAATCAGGTTTCGATCCAGGCGTGCCATGTCGGCAATAATTACTTTGGAAAAAAGGCTAATTTGATTTAAACCTAGGCGAAAATTCCAGCCCCAATAAAAGGGGTGATCTTCTTTAAAAATCGCAGAGTAAACGACCTTGTTTCCCTCATCATTTATTCCTCTGACAACTTGGCTCCTCGACAAAACAACTCCGCCAAGACCTTGAATTTCAAGATACCTTCCAATAATATTTCCCCGTCTTTTTTGGGTAGAAAACCGCAAACCCGTAACGTATTCAAACCCCCATACCAATCTCCCATCGCGTTCGATTGCGTTAAACGCCACACCAAAATCATCAGGGTCTAAAGCATCATTTTCAAATTGATAAGAAAAATAGGATATTAAAAAATCATTTGACCAAGCCCACCGGTTTGACAGTTTTCGGATATATCTACCGCCGACACTAAAATTTGAACTGCTCCAAAATTTTTGAGTATAATCCTCGATGGATTGATCCAGGGTATTAAAACCAAAAGAAATAATCGCGTGGCCAAAGTGCGATTTATTTGGCCCGCTTTTGCCGTCTAAATTTAATTCCGGCATTTCGTATAATGTTCTTTGTGCAAACGAAAAAAATCCGCAAAACAGTAGGGATAAGATAAAAATACTGCGCATGTTCTAAAGTTTTTTTGGTTATAATTCAAGGTTATAAAACAATGTAGTTGGGTTAAAACTGATTTTGAAAAAAAGGACGTCCAAATCCATGTATGAGTCTGCTCTAAAAAGTCCCTTTC
>JAFIEY010000090.1 GCA_020832345.1 Cryomorphaceae bacterium
CTGCTCTAAAAAGTCCCTTTCTGCCAAAATCTTCCTTGTCGGTAGATTTTTGAATCCTCACTAACAGCTGGTTAGCTCCGGTTCAAAAATCCCCTCCGCGTCGATTTTGATTGAAATCATCCTTTTTAGAGTGGACTCAAACTTTAAGTTTTTACTAATTGACCACAATAACCCAATAAAAAAGCCTGTATCTCACAGGCTTTTTCTATTTTCGCCGTCGTGATGTATCATGAGCCAACAGAACTCAATCCCGCTTAAAGAAACAAGGAAAAAGGGTCGTTAGATGGCTACGAAAACATCATCAACTTTGCAAAATCAATCAAATGCCAAAAAATGAAAGTACACAATTTTTCCGCCGGACCAAGTATTCTCCCTCAGGAAGTTTTGCAACAAGCTTCTGATGCCGTAAAGAATTTTGACGGTCTCAACCTTTCCCTGATAGAAATATCACACCGCAGCAAGAATTTTGTCGCCGTTATGGACGAAGCCATTGCCTTGGTGAAAAAATTACTCAAACTTCCCGAAGGCTACTCTGTCATGTTTTTGCAAGGCGGTGCCAGCTTGCAATTTACCATGGTCGCGCAAAATTTACTCAAAGCGCAAAACGGTAAAGCAGCTTATTTGAACACCGGTACCTGGGCATCAAAAGCGCTTAAAGAAGCTAAATTATTTGGAGAGATTTTAGAAATTGCATCCTCTAAGGACAAAAATTTCAACTTCATACCCAAAGGTTATAACATCCCGGAAGATGTGGATTATTTCCACTGTACTTCAAATAATACCATCTTTGGCACTCAAATGCACGATTTCTCCAATACCAAAGCACCTTTAGTTTGTGACATGTCATCGGATATTTTCTGTCGCGATATGGACTACTCCAAGTTTGACCTCATATACGCAGGTGCTCAGAAAAACATGGGACCAGCCGGAACCACACTGGTTATCGTCAGGGACGAAATTTTGGGTAAATCCGGAAGAGAAATACCCACCATGCTGAATTACGAAACCCACATCAAAAAGGAATCGATGTTTAATACTCCACCGGTATTTGCGGTGTATGTCTCCATGCTCACCTTGCGCTGGATCGACCAAAACGGCGGATTACCAGCCATCGAAAAGAAAAACCGCGCAAAAGCGGATTTGATTTACGGCGAGATCGACAGCAACCCGATGTTTATCGGTACTGCGGAAAAGGAAGACCGCTCATTAATGAATGTCACCTTTTTACTAAAAGACGATGCCTTAAAAGACGAATTTGATGCGATGTGGAAGGCTGCCAACATCAATGGTCTAAACGGACACCGCGATGTAGGTGGTTATCGGGCTAGCATTTACAACGCCATGCCCATCGAAAGCGTTCAGGTTTTGGTTGACGTCATGAAAGCTTTTACCAAAAAGTTCGGTTAATCAAAATTTGCCATTCAACCTCAATTTTTAATTAAAAAACAATTCTCATGAAAATTTTAGCCAATGACGGTTTAAACCCGGCGGGCGTCAGCATGCTCGAAAAAAACGGCTTTCAGGTTATTCTCAACAAAGTCGCCCAGGAGCAACTCATCAATTTCATCAACGAAAATCAGATAGCAGCCATTCTGGTTCGATCGGCAACCAAAGTGCGCAAAGACATTATCGATGCATGTCCCGGCCTAAAACTGATTGGTCGTGGAGGGGTAGGAATGGACAATATCGATGTGGCTTATGCCCGTGAAAAAGGAATTCACGTCATTAATACCCCGGCGGCTTCGAGTGACTCGGTTGCCGAATTGGCGATGGCCCACTTATACGGTATGGTCCGTTTTCTGCCCGACAGCAACCGCAACATGCCGCTGGAAGGCGACAAGCATTTTGCCGATTTGAAAAAGAAATACGCCAAAGGGCAAGAGCTGAAAGGCAAAACCCTCGGCCTTATTGGTACCGGGAGAATCGCCATGGCATTGGCCGAACGCGCCATTGGCGTAGGCATGAAAGTTATTGCACATTCGCCAAGCGGGAAGAATCCGCAAACTACCCTTCGCTTTTTCGACGGTCGGGAAATGACTTTCTCCATCGAAAACATATCACTCGACCATTTACTGGCACAATCTGATTTCATCAGTCTGCATGTACCTAAGTTGGCCAAGCCCCTCATCGACAAAGCCGCCATGGATAAAATGAAAGATGGCAGTGCCATCATCAACACCAGCAGAGGTGGAATAGTAGATGAAGAAGCCCTTTTGGCTGCTATCGAAAGCGGGAAGATTCGATACGCTGCATTGGATGTGTTCGACAACGAACCCCAACCCGCCGTAAAAATCCTCATGTGTACCGACATATCTCTTAGTCCGCATATTGGCGCTTCCACGGTTGAAGCCCAGGAGCGAATTGGGGAGGAGTTGGCGGAGCAAATGATTACGCTTTTAAAATAAGTGTTTTGAGTCTGCTCCAAAAAGTCCCTTTCTGCCAAAATCATCCTTTTTGGCGTGGACTCTGTTTTTAAAAGTTCACCAAAGCGGCTTTGCAATTTAATCTATTGCAAGGCCGCTTTTTTTATTCATGTTGTCATTTTAATGGAAAACCTAGCGTATATTTAAGCGATGAAAACGCTTGCAAAACGCATAACTATAATCGCAGTATCAATCGCCGCATTGTGTATAGGCGCACTCTTTCTTATTGACCCCTACCTCGAAAATCAAATTGCCAAAGCTTTTTCCAGTCAGCAATTTACGCCTCTAAAGATTGAACACGGTAATATCGATGTGCGGTCGCGTGCAAAAACTGTTTTTATTGAAAACCTTCGTATTCACCAAAATGACGAAAACACCATTGAAATATCCGGTATTGAAATTAAGGGAATCTCTGTGTTTAAACTCATTTTTCAAAAGAAAATCCTTGTCGAGGCGTTTCGGATTAATGACGTATTTGTAGAAGCCGGACACGAAAACACACTATTTGAAATTTTAGAAAACGATGAAAATGAAACCGATCATAAGTTTCGCGAAATATGTATCGCCAATCTTAACATAGATTGCATCAATATTCAATTACAATCCAAAACCCACCGTCCATTGTTTGCCATAAAGGATATGCAATTGGATGTGGTGAATATTGAAACCAGACCGGACTTGCTTAAAAAAAGAGTGCCGTGTATCGCGGAAAGTGTTGGTTTGTTTGGAGGAGAACTATCATATTTACTTGGCGAATACGACGAACTGAAGGTTAGAAAAATCGCGTATGACCAATCAAATTTGAAACTAAATAATCTTTCCATCAAAACCATTTACAATCGAAAGGCGCTTTCCCGGGTTATAAAAATAGGACGGGATCATCTGGATTTGGAATTCCCCGAAGTTGCGTTTCACAATTTTAAATTCAGTGAAATTGATTCTTCATTTGATGTGTACTCGTCCAAACTTGTAGTCCATCAGCCAGGGCTTCACTTTTACCGCGACAGATTTATCAAGCGCAGCACCGCGCGGAAACCGCTATATAGTGAACTCCTAAGAAACCTCCCCTTTGGCTTGACCATCGATAGCGCGGAAATGAAAAATGGATTAATCACCTACGAGGAAAACGCCAATGAAGGCAATCCGCACGGAAAAATAAATTTCAAAAAATTCAATGTTAACATTTCCAATTTAAGCAACACCTATCCTCTGGGAGAAAAGGAAACCGCAATCCTCGTTGATTGCACATTTATGGATAAAACATCACTAAAAGGCAGATGGAGTTTCGACGTGCAAAACGAGAAAGATCAATTCAAACTAACGGCAAAACTGGGGTCTATCGAAGCCAATCTATTTAATGATTTTGCAAAAGATCATATAAACATCGTTTTTGAGGGAAGGCTATATAACACTTACCTGACCATAACGGGGAATGATCACAAATCGAGAACGGATTTTAAAATATCCTATGAAGATTTTAAAGTGACCGTGCTTAGGAAAAACGGTAAGAAAAACTGGTTCACTACCCAACTAGCCAATATTTATGCGAGTAATGCATCTGATGAAGGAGGGGAAGATGCGCAAGTAGAGACGGAACGAGCGAAAAATAGATCGTTTTTTAATTTTGTTTGGATAAGTATCAGGGATGCACTCAAGGAAGTGTTTATATAGTCTTTGTAGGACAAAAAAATCAGCTGCACCCCTTCCACTAACGCTTTCGGGTTACAACTGATTTATTTCAGCAAGTAAAGTTTTAAATGACTTTATCCCATACAGGTTTAAGCCATTCTGAAAATTGAATTCTCCGAGAATTAAATTTTGGTTCTGGCAATTTCAACCCCGGCGGGATATTCCAGGTCACCTTTCTTTTCAGCGGTAATAAATACCTCATAAAAATCAAAAGGTGTGACCGTGTTAAAGGTCGTTTTCTTTAAGTTTTTCACATTGAGTTTACCTACATTTCGCACCCCAAATTCGTTGGTCACGATCCAAACCGAGTAATTTTTCATTGGTGGATCAAGACGTCCCACATCAGCGAGGTTTTCCACGACAATTTCGAGGTTGAAGTTTCCTTGATTATCTTTACTCTTTTTGGCCGTCATGTCTGCTGCAGGTGTAACTCTGGAAACCGGAAATTCGGCTTTGGAACTACAAGCGGTAAAAAGAACAAATGAAGATAAAATAAGGAGATTTTGAATTGTTTTCATTTTGGTTGTTTGGTTAAAATTTGTCTTCGGGAAATACGTAAAATAGGTTGTTTAAAATGTACTTTGATTTAGACTAACTCTTACGAAGTCAACTTTATCATTTAGCATTTAACCTACTATTTGTTGAAAAAATAAACAGGCGTTTTTTTTAGGAACTCCTATTTATTTGGTGAGGTTTTAAATAATAAAACCTAGTGTAAATTGAAGCCATTGGTTTTTATACCTCGGGGTTGACGAGTTTCCATCGCCGTGATTGGTTTGCAAATCCCATCCAATTCTACTTGAGAAAACAGCCTTTCCGTATATCAGGTCGAAACCGGCGACAAAACCGAGGATATTTCTGCGGATGTTGTCGTTGTCAAACTCGCGTTCGAGTACGGTAGAGTTATCGCCAAAAGTATATTTATCAGTTTGGTGAACCAAATACGAAAACTGAGGACCGGCCACAAAAGTGAGGTAATGTGTGGGCTTCAATTGAATTTGCAAAGGCACATCGATGTAAGAGGTTGTCCGGCTAAAAGAATACGGAAAACCGAGCATACTACCATTTCCCTTGAATCCCTTTTGTGAAAACAAAATCTCAGGTTGTATCCCAAGAAATGTCCCAATAGGAATCCCGATAAACAATCCACCGGCCAATCCAGCTTTTGGGTCGGCATTAAAGTCTTGGGTTCTGCTGTCCCATACGTTGGAAATATTGGCTCCGACCTTTAGGCCAAATTCTATATTCTCCCGGCGATCTAAATTTTGCGCTTGGATTGTAGCCATGGAGAACGCACACATTGTACAAATAAGTTTAAGCTTGTTTTTCATGTAAATTGATTTTTATAAATTCTGAAACAAAATCCGATATTAGATTTTTTTGCAGATTTAATTTTTAGGTGTGAAATCTATTTTCACATCGATGCAAAGATTAGAAACACTTTGCCAATCAACTTACACAATTATATATTTTAATTGTGAAATAATACGCCAATATAAAAGGTTATTAGATGATTTACAAAACTTTACTCTACATACAGAGAAAATAACTAAAATCAAACATCAGAAAAATCACTCACTCACAGCAACCATACACACTGCTGGGGTATGGACACCCCTATTTCAAAAAGATTCGCGGAATTATAAATCCTCGAGATTTGTCCTATTCCTTTTAATCAGTTGTTTGAAAAAAGTTGGGGTCAACCCGGTCACTTGTTTAAACTGATTTGACAAATGCGCAACACTGCTATAATGCATTTTAAAAGCGATTTCGGTAATATTCAATTCGTCATAAATGATTAATTCTTTTACCCGTTCCACCTTGTGAAGAATAATAAAATGTTCAATGGTAATGCCTTTGGTTTTTGAGAAAATTTCTGCAAGTTTATGGTAGTCTTTGTTGAGTTTTTCACTTAGCGCTGTAGAAAAATTCACTTTTGGCATCGCATCAGAATAATGCACCATTTCGACAATTATATTGATGATTTTTTCAATGATCATGGCGTTTTTATCATCCATAATTATCAGACCCGACTTTTGAAGCTCTACCTTCAATTTTTGTCTTGCTGAATCCGAAATTTGATCATCCATTTCAACCTCGCCCAATTCAACAGATGAATATGGTAATCCCATTTTTTTCATCTCTGATTTGACCATCATTTTACAACGAAGACTGACCATATTTTGAATAAAGATTTTCATAGGTGTTACATTTTATAAATTTAGATCTAAGACTGCATCAAAACTATTAAAAACAAATAGTTGACTATAAAACAGCAATATTTCACTTAAATAAAAAAGGCCGTTTTCTTATTAAAGAATGGAATGGACTTATCTTGCAGGTTCTATTTAAATTACATGGTGGTAAGGTACGAAATAAAATCAACAAAGTAGAATAAATATTTAGAGGTATCAAGTTAGTCACTTATCACAATTTCCTTTAAACCAATATGTCGGTGATTCAACAACCTACTTATAAGGTTGTCAAATATATTGTCCTTGTACACTGACCGATTGATTCTGTAGCTAAATTCGTTTAAGTATCGTTCTATGTGCCAGTCGTGCAT
>JAFIEY010000187.1 GCA_020832345.1 Cryomorphaceae bacterium
CGTGAAGAATGTTTTGTGGATCAGCTTTTCGCGCCCATTTATACCAGCAATCCTTAGTCGCCTCAAGCACCAAAGGCGAACGTGAGCAGCCAAAAACCGTATCACCAGAAGTGAGGGCGAGTTGAAGGTGTTCTAAAAAAATATCATCGACGCCAAGACGTGCAGGCAAAGATGAGTTTGGATTAATAATAGTATTTGAGTCATTAAAGAAATTTCCAATGGTCAAGAATCTTTTACTCTTTGATGCGATAAAACAAGTATCTATTTCAAACCATTTATTACTAGTAATTACGGGTGTGTCAATATTAATTTCCGGGGTAATATTCAAATAAGCCTCATGATTTTCAGAAATAGAGTCTGTAAGGGCAAAACCAAAATTATTGGTGAACTGATGACTGTTTGGTCCTTGGGCATTAAAAAAATTCATTCGCACACGATACCATTTTCCTTGCTGTGTGGTTTCATTTAATCTTGTAGATAAATATGTTCTCCGGTTTATATTCACGGTTGTTTGAAACCACGTTCCAAAAACCACATAACTTTCACCAACAACGGGTTGCGGATAGTTTAAAGGTGGGTGTTGCGGTCTTGCTGTAAATGAAACATCTGTTGCCAAGCTTGTTATTGGAAGGGGAGAGATACCATTGGGAGAAAACCAATAATGAAAAACAGTATCTATACTGTAATTTGAAGCAGTGGGTAATTTTTTTATTAAATAAAAATCTCCATTAGGCACAAGATTTTGCCCTTGCACAAAAAGTGAAAGAATAAAGCAGCAAAGAATAAAACACCATTTTTTCATAAAAAGATTTAAGTAACACACAAAAATAAAGTGGGAGAAAGTAAAACCTTCTCCCACCTAAGTTATTTAATTCTTAACAAAACGAATGCTTACCGGCTTGTCTGAATTTTCGAACTGAGCAATAACTGAATAAATACCTAGTGGTAAATGGTTGACATCGATATCAGGTGTTTCTCTAAAATCACCCAAAACAAAAGATTCAATTGGTAATGGAAATTGGTTGCCATTTTGATCAAAGGCTATTAAAGAAATTAATTTACCTTTAGTACCACTAAAACGAAGTGCAGCATAACCGTCAGTTGGGTTAGGAAAAATTAGAGCAAGCTCCTCATTCATTTCAATAATTTGCTCTTCTAATTCGGGGTGTTCATCAATAAAATCATTTAGTTCATAAACTTCAGTTCGCATTTCAATAATGGTGTCTCCCGGCTCAACAAGATTATTAAGAATTTTAACAACTTTTGTGGCTACTGACCAGTTTGGGGCGGTAATCCCAATTTGAATCATAAAATACCTTTCCCCACTAACACCCTCATTATTTGGCGTAACAGTACCGCCAGTCATAGTAAATGGCCCTTCATTCGCAAAAACAACATTACTAACACCTCCATTTGTAAATGTCTGCAAATTTATTTGTTGATTTGAAGTATTATACCATCTTTGTGCTTCTTTTTCTCTTGGCCGCTGCCAATGCTGATTGATTTCAGCAACAAAAAGATTAAATGTGCCATTACAAGAATTGGTAGTTTGAATTTGCACATTTGAACCATTGACTTCATAATGATGAGGCCAAACATTGTTTACATAATTTCCAGCAAGAACAGAAAAATTAGGAACTCCATCAATATTCGTAACCGTAGAATGGCATGTTTCTAGAATATAGGAATCTTTCCAAGTTCCCCATATTCCCCAACCGTTCCAATGATAACTTTGAATAGTAACAGTAGTTCTTATATTATGACTCACATTTGAAGAATAAGAACGAACTGGGGCAATTGAGTTAAAGTCATTAGATGTGAAATTTGCTCCAAATCCGGTTCCACTTAATGAAATATAGTTCGTGGTTACAAAATGTATCGGAAGATTATTAACCCAGTAAATAACCTTCAATCTCATTCTACTGCTGCCAAAATTAATTCCTGAAAGTTGGGTATATAACGGTAATGTAACACCCGAAACAAATCTCGGTCTAACCCAAACAGATTCATTTTCATCTGCATCACACCTTTCAATAGCTCTCCTTACCGGCATCAAAGGTGCACCATCATCAATGGTAAACTGGCAACTCGAATTTTGAACAGGTGTATTACTGATAGCTGGAAAATTGTAGGTAATATGGTCATAAAGATACCCACTCTCGTTATCTTGTGCAAAGGTCAATGAAACCGAAAAGATAAAAACAATCAATAAAGACAGAGCCTTAAATGTCTTATAAACAAATGATTTACCAGATGGTTTAGCTGTTTGGCTGTTTGGCTGTTTGGCTGTTTGGCTAAAAATAGAAGTTTTCATGTTAGAAAAAAATTTAAATTAAAAATTGTCCGACAAATTTAGAGCACATTTTTAAATTCACAAAAAAATATTTTGTCAACGTTTAAATTGCTTTCACTCAATTTTCGATAGTAAAAGTAAAAAATTCAACTTTATGTTTTGAAAAAGAGAACGATTAATTTCTGGAAATGTTATACCAAATACAAGTGAAAAAGATTGAGTCTGCTCAAAAAGCCCATTTCTGCCAAAACATTCCTTGTCGTAAGTTTTTAGAATTTTTCACTAACATGTTATTAGCTCATGCCCAAAATTCCCATCCGCATAAATTTTGATTAAAATCATTCTTTTTGGCGTGGGTTCATATACAAAAATAACTTTAATCTTCGGACGCTCCTACGGAGCTTATTGGGATTTGATTAATCTCTTAATCCCCGAGCTAAAGCTCAGGGCAATTATTTAGATCGTGCCTACGGCACTTTAATTTATCCAAAATCTCACCTACTAGCTCCATAGGAGCGACCGAAATAATTACCCTAGGTTTTAACCTGGGGGTAAGGAGCGTCCGAAATAATTGCCCTGTATTTTAGCTCAGGGCACAAGAGCAACCAAAACCCTCCCCCTATTCTTTATTACAAGGAAAATCAATTGGACGAATATGTATTGCGTCTGCTCAAAAAGCCCCTTTCTGCCAAAACATTCCTTTTTAGAATGGACCCAGTTATTTAAAGGTTGTGTAAAGGCTATAAAGCAATGCGGCTTAGATAGCGTAAATTTAAAGGCCACAATAAAGACGCATTTCTTGATCTTTTCCTTTTTAAGTTTCCTGTAAAATATTTAAAAACGCCAATAAGCCTATAACCTCTACATTATTGTGAAAAGGGTATCTTTCGTCACCACCATTGACAATCCACTTGTGTGTGGCCCCAACATCTTTGCACGCTTCATAAAAACCGCGACCTAATTTTGGCGTCGTTGACCGTTTTATTTCTATCGCCCAGATTTCCCTTTTCGGTGTTTCCAAAACCAAATCAATTTCGACTTGTGTTGCGGTACGATAATAACTTACAGACCATTTGTTGTTAAGCACACTTATTATACTTTCCACAACAAAGCCCTCCCAACTGGCGCCAAGACCCGGATTGGAAAGCAGTTCTTCCATGGTTGAAACATTCATCAAGTTGTGAAGAATTCCACTATCGCGAATGTAAATCTTTGGAGATTTAACCAAACGTTTTTTTATGTTGCCCGACCAAGGTTGTAATTGTCGAACCATATAAAAATCGGTCAAAATATCCAATTGATTTCTGATGGTTGTATGGCTAAGTTCCATGCTTCTCCCTATTTCACTGAGATTAACGATATTTCCATTATAGTGAGAAAGCATTTTCCACAACCGTTTGAGTTGTGCCGAGGCAATCCCAACACCCATTTGTGGTAAGTCCCGCTCCATATAGGTCGAAATAAAATCATTTCTCCACTGCCAACTTTCTTCATCGGATGAAGCTAAATAGCTGTCCGGGAATCCTCCTCGTAGCCATCGTTTGGTTAAATCAAAATCCGTGTTTTCCATTTTTACTAATTCACCAACAGTAAATGGTGTTAATTCAATAAAGCGGATTCGTCCTGCCAAGGTTTCAGAGGTGTGCTGTAATAAATCTCGTGATGCAGAACCCAATAAAAGAAATTGTGCTGTTCGTTCTCCATTGCGTTTTCTCGCATCCACTATACCGCGTAACAACCGAAATAAATCCGGTTTTCGCTGCACCTCATCTATGATCAATAAAGTCCCTTCAAATCGTTTCAAATATGCTTCTGCGTCGGTAAATTTAATAAAATCCGAATCAGATTCTAAGTCGAGATAAATCGATTTTTTTGATAATAACTTTGAAATGGATAAAGCAAGCGTGGTTTTTCCAACCTGCCTTGGTCCAAGTATAGCAACCACAGGCATTACTTGCAGTGCATTTACGATAATTTCTTGAAAAGATCGTTTTACCATAATGTATTTTGTTTTAGACAAAGATATAAAACAACCTTGCAAATTGAAACCAAAACTTTCAATTTGCAAGGTTGTTTGCTTTATTATGGAAAAAGACTAACCGCAGAGTTCACAAAGGAAACCACAAAGCTTTGCAAAGAAAAACTTTGAGCACTTTGCGTAATACTTTGCGTTCTTTGCGGTAAAAAAAAGATAAACCTATCATTCCTCTATTATGCTCGCAAACCCCCATCAAAAAAATAAATGAACTATCATTTGTCGGTTGTTTCAAAAAAACAAACACAAACTTTGAAAAAACACTTTATAAACATCCAAAAATATGTAATTTTGTCAAATGAAGATTATTGCCATTTTACTGTTAAGTGCATTTCCACTTATAACAGAAAAAAGTAAAAGTGAAACCTTTACAAAAGATATTCTTTTAGGTAAGTTTGAGGCCTCCGGACACAGCGCTTTTAGTCGTGTGCCGGACGCTTATGCATCGCACCAGGGGCATTATTTGCGAAATGAAGTGCTAGAAGCGCTGCTCAAAATGGCCAAAGAGGCCGAAAAAGACGGTATCAAACTGATGGTCGTATCGGCATATCGCTCTTATTACCGTCAAAAAACTATTTGGAACAACAAGTACAATCGCTATACCGGATCAGCTGAAGACCGGGTAAAAAAAATACTTAGATACAGCTCCATGCCCGGAACCAGTAGGCACCATTGGGGCACCGACTTTGATTTAAACTCGGTAGAGCCCGCATTTTTCGAAACACCAAGCGGGATAGCCATTTATGAATGGTTGCAAAAAAATGCCCATCTGTACGGATTTTACCAACCATACCAAACCTTCAACAGCTGGCGAGACGCCGGATATTATGAAGAGAAATGGCACTGGTCTTATAAACCCATTGCCGACAAAATGACCCGAGCGTACCGTTGGACAATCAGTTACAGTGACATCAGTGGATTTTTAGGCAGTCAATTGGCCGCTGAAATGGACGTGATTGAAAGGTATGTATTATGTGTTGAACCCTCATAAATTAAGAATTTCGTAAAAATTGCGGTTCCCTATTGTACAGGATGTAGAACTTTAGTACTTTAGGCAATTGAAAAAAACGAATACAAAAAAAAGAAAATGAACATCAAATTTGTAGAAGACCTTATCAAAGGCGCATCTTATCCGAGCATTACAGTAACCTTAAAAACGCACCGCACGGCGCCAGGTGTAACCCAAGATCCAATAAACCTCAAAAACCTTCGCAACGAACTTAAGTCCAGATTGGAAAACGAAATGGACAAAAGAGATGCCCAGATGTGGTTGAAGCGTTTTGATACTTTTATTGACCTGATTGACCACCAAAACAACCTCGATGGTTTGGGTATTTTTCTCGGTGAAAAAGTTGGAATGGTGAAACGCTTTCCATTTGATTTACCAAACCGCGTGGTTGTAGATAAAAATTTTGCTACCCGCGACCTACTGGTCGGTATGAGCAAAAGCTTAAGATATTACGTCCTTACTTTATCTAAAGAAACCGCAGATCTTTTTGAAGCAAATGAAGACCGTTTTGCCGATACAACGGAAATTGAAGGGTTTCCGATGGAAAATCCAAGAATTCATGCCAACTCACTAGAAAAGAGCTTCTCCGATACCGAAGACCGATATACCGAGGAGTTTTTCCGTGAAGTGGACGAAAAATTAGCCGAGGTCATGAAACAGGAACCTCTACCGCTCGTGATTATCGGCGTGCGCAGAATTAGGGACTATTTCCTCAAAAAAACGGCACATCAGCAGCACCTTATTGCGCAACTCGACGGATCTAGAGATGCCGGAAATGCTTCAACCTGGCTAAATGACATTTGGAAAGAAGTAGGCAAACAACTTCAATCGAGTAAAAAGGAACGTCTGGAGGGTATGAAAAACAATGTATCTCCGGATTTGGTCTCCTCCTACATTACGGATATTTATAAGCTTGCCCGCGAGGGACGGGTCAAAAACTTAATCGTTGATAAGTCGTACCATCAGGCAGCCAGAATAAACAATGGTAATTTGGAGGTGCTCAACAAGCCCGAAAACGCCGACGACTATGACGATGTTATCGACGAAGTAGCGGAACAAACCATTTTAAACGGTGGACAAGTTGACTTTTTTGATAATAAAAATGTCGCTTTTGACCAACCTATTTTTGCCATTTTGAGGTATTAATTGTCCTAAAACAAGCGTATTCATTGAGTCCACTCAAAAAGGATGATTTCAATCAAAATCGAGGGGATTTTTGAACCGTAGCTAACAAGCTGTTAGTAAGGATTCAAAAATCTACCGACAAGGAAGATTTTGGCAGAAAGGAACTTTTTAGAGCAGACTCTTCATTTAAATTCAAAACATACCTCATGGATGTAGTTTGGATGATTTTGGGCGCAATATTCCTATTAGGAGGTCTGGCCGGGGCGGTATTACCCATACTTCCCGGCCCTCCTATTTCTTTTATCGGAATTGTGTTTTTTCAATTCACGGATAAAGTAAATATTTCCGTGAAATGGATGTGGATCATGGGCATCGCTGCCGTGGTAATCACAGTCCTTGATTATATCGTGCCCTCATACTTTACCAAAAAATACGGTGCGCATTGGTTTTCCTCAGTTATGGCCTTTGTGGGCATGATTATCGGTCTCATTTTCTTTCCTCCACTCGGCTTAATTATCGGCCCGTTTATCGGTGCCTTTTTGGGTGAGCTAATGGTGGGCAGAATTTGGCAACAAGGACTGAAAAGTGCCTTTGCATCTTTCCTTGGTTTTCTTTTTGGAACTATGTTAAAATTGATTTACGCATTTATTGCCATCGTTATTATTGTCCACTTTTGGGGGGACATCGAAATAGAAAGTATCGAAAATTTAGCCTTTTACAGTAAATAAACAAATCACTGTGATTAAAACTATTAACAATCTTTTTTTTAATTATGGACTAGATTTGTTTTTATTCTAATAACATTAAATTAATACATATCGCGTGAAATTGGCGAACATTTGCACTGTTAAAAAAAACCAATTTCATGCTAAGACAAACCACCACATTTCTCTTATTGTTCTCCTACTTTTTTGCGTATGCCCAACCGTCCACATTTACCGGAAGTGTAAAGGATATAAACGGAGAGGCTTTAATAGGTGTAAATATTGTTCTTAAAGGAGATCGTGTTTACGGTACATCAACCGATATCAGCGGGCGCTTTTCACTTGAAAATATCATTGCGGGTTCCTATGAACTTGAGGTGAGCTATGTAGGCTACAAAACCCAACGAAAAACCATTACTTTTTCAAAAGGCGCCAACCAAAAATTAGACATAAAACTAGAAGAATCCGCTACTTCGTTAAACGCTGCTGTAGTTTCCGCTGAACGGGTCATGAACACAGAAAAGGCATTGGTACTCGCAACCAAAGATGCTAAAGAGGTCGTTTCGGGTATCTCCATGCAGGAAATTAGTCGTTCACAAGACGGTAATGCTGCACAAGTCATGCAGCGTGTTCCCGGTGTTACCATTGTCGGCAATCGCTTTGTAATGATTCGTGGAATTAGCGAACGATACAACAATGTCATGATCAATAATGTAGTGGCACCGAGCACTGAGGTTGACAAGCGCACATTCTCTTTTGACCTTTTATCAGCCGGATCTTTAGACAGGATGATGATTTATAAGTCTGGATCACCAGATTTACCGGGAGATTTCGCCGGTGGTGTGATAAAAATCACCACCAAAAACGAAGTTACGGAAGATTTTATCAACCTTCATTTTGATGTTGGTTACCGACAAAACACCACTTTTGGCACATATATGCAAAGTCAAGGTTCACCCACGGATTTCCTAGGATTCGACAATGGTTTCCGTTCACTTCCATCAAACTTCCCATCCACTTATGACTATCAGGGTTTAAACAATGCCAGTCCGCAAAAAGCAGAAATAGCTCGCGAACTGAACAACAATTTTGCGCCCCAAGCGATGAATGCCCTCCCCGATCATTCTGTAGGTGTGAGTATTGGTCGAGTTGGTAAGTTGAATGGAAAAAAACTAACCAGTTTTAATTCATTTAATATAGGTACGAGTTATCAGCAATACCAGCGTTCTTTTAATCGCTATTTTGAATGGGTAGATCAAACCAACCCCATCCTTCCTTGGGAGGCATATTTAGACGATCATTACACCAAATCTCAGAAAGTCAATATCCTTTCCAACTGGACTTATGATTTGGGGCATGGCAATATCTTGAAGTTTTCAAACTTCTTCACCCAAATTGGTGAAAATGAAACCATCATCAGAAATGGAAACAACTTTTTGCAAAGACCCGACAGTGATTTCCGAAACTACCTTCTCGGATTTCAAAGCAGATCCATTTACACCGGTCAGCTTGAGGGGATACACCTTCGCGATAAATCAAAAATTGACTGGGTAGTGGGGTTTAGTTACCTCGGAGAAAGCGAACCTGATCTTCGCAGGTTTAGGACTTTCCGAGATATTAGTGCAGGAGATGAGGAACCTTTTATGATGCAATTGCCACCTTCTTCAAATATTTTTGAAACCGGTAGATATTGGGGCGAACTGCACGAAACATCAAACAGTTTTGGATTTAATTATACCAAAGAAATTGGCGCACAAGGAAATCAAAAACGAGAAATCAAAGTTGGAACCTATACCGATTACCGATCCAGATCATTTAACTCTCGTTATTTCTCATACCTATACCCCGGTTTTTTTGAACCAAATGAAGGAGAGCGTTTAATTCGTTTACCACTAAATGAAATATTTGCCCCTGAAAACATCAGAAGTAAAGATGGGTTTGCGCTTGAAGAAGGAACCCGACCACTGGATTCGTATTCCGCTTCAAATTTATTAAATGCCGCTTACGTAAAGTTAGTTTATCCGTGGAAAAGATTTAATTTTTCGGGTGGGGTTCGCGGTGAATTCAATATTCAAAATATGTTGTCTGAAGACAATGCCGGCGTTATCGAAGTGAATAACCCCATTTTCTCTACTTTACCCTTTGCCAATGTTACTTACATGGTTTCTCCAAAAAACCAGCTACGGGCAAGCGCAAGTACCACCGTAAACCGTCCGGAATTTCGCGAACTCGCTCCTTTCTTATTTTACGATTACAAAATGAATGCGGGCAGATATGGTAATCCTGATTTAAAAACGGCAGTAATTCAAAATTTTGATATGAGATGGGAATACTATCCTCGTTTGGGAGAAGTAATCAGTTTAGGAACGTTTTATAAATATTTCACCAATCCCATAGAAAACCGCTCCATCATCACCACTGAGCAACCTTCTCTTTCTTATATGAATGCTGATTTTGCACAGAATTACGGTTTGGAATCAGAAATTCGACTTTCTATGAAAGACCGAATTGCCAATCGGTTTTTACAGCGCTTCAGCATAAACCTAAATGCAAGTTACATCATCAGTGAAGTGGATTTAGGTGATGGCGCAGTAGCTCAAAGTCGGGTACGTCCACTCGAAGGACAATCACCTTACATCGTCAACACAGGCATGTATTACGAAGATGCCAAGCGAAAAGTCAATATGGCTGTTCAGTACAACATCTTTGGCGCCCGAATCTTTTTGGTTGGAGATGACAACTTCCCCACCATTTACGAATTACCAAGACACAGTTTGGACTTTTCATTTTCAAAACAAATCGGCAAGTCGATTGACATGAAGTTTGGCGTTCAAAACATACTCAATTACGCATACCGATTCTATCAGGACTCTGACCGAAACGAAACCATAGATGATCGCGACCACGAAGTATTTGGATACAGGGTGGGATCAGTTACCACATTGTCGTTCACCATACGACTAAACTAAATTGTTCTAATCTTAATTTAAATTCAATTAACTATGAAAACCACGAACAGGTTTTTTACCTTGGCTGCCACTGTAGCCGTCATGCTGTCTGCATGTAAAAAAGACGATGAAAGTAACGGCCCGGGAGGATCTTCCGACCTTATTGAGCTAACCGGTGATCTGGACAATATGGTCCTCACCGCAGACAAAAAGTACATCTTGAAAAACCAAGTGTTTGTAAGAGATGGAAAAACCTTGACCATCGAACCCGGAACTGTTATTTTTGGAGACAAAAGAACCCGTGGCACCTTGGTTATCGACAAAGGTGGATCAATGATTGCTGACGGAACCGTTGACAAGCCCATTGTTTTTACTTCAAACCAAGAAGTTGGTGTTAGAGACCGTGGAGACTGGGGCGGTTTGGTTATTATTGGTCGTGCCAATGTAAACCAAAACAATCCGGCCATCGAGGGAATTACGCCAGAAGTGAACTTTGGTACAACCAACAGCACTGCCCACGATAACGAAAGCAGTGGAACTTACCGCTACCTACGTGTGGAATTTGGTGGAATTGAACTTACCCCTAACAACGAAACCAACTCCATCACTATGGGTGGTGTAGGTCGTGGAACTGTGATGGAATACAACATGGTATCCTTCGGCGGCGACGACGGTTTTGAGTGGTTTGGCGGTACTGTAGATGGTAAATACTTCATCTCTCACGCCATGTGGGATGACGATTTCGACTGTGACTACGGATGGAGCGGAAACGTTCAGTACGGTTTGGTAGTACGCTACCCAGGTTTTGCTGACCAATCAGAATCAAATGCTTTTGAATGTGACAACGGCCCTAACGACAACGACGTTCAGCCCTACACAACTGGTACATTCTCAAATGTAACTGTATTTGGCCCCATTAGAGTTGGTGATCGTGTGAGCAACAACAACTTTGCACATGCCATCGATTTACGTAGAAGAACTGCGGTAACCATTACCAATTCCGTTTTCGCCGGTTACCCTAGAGGTATTCGTATGAACCAACCTTCAGTATATGAAAACTATACTTTACACAACCGCGGTGTTTTAACCAACAACATCATGGTTTATCCTAGTGCTGCCAACGCTTATCGCGCCGGTTCAGGTGTAGATGTAAGTGATGTTCAAGCATACTGGGAAGCCAACAACACTTCAACTGTAGGTCCACAAACAGAAAGTGAATTGAGTATATACACCAACTTAGGATTAAACCCAAGCCTTTTCTACGGCCCCGGTCAGTTGGCAAGTGCATATCCTTCAAATCCTGATTTTAGTGTAGGTAGCGGATCTTTGACAACTGGTGCCGACTTTAGCCATGCTAAATTCTCTGAGCCCAACCGTTCTTCTTTCTTCGACACCAATGTGAATTTCATCGGTGGTTTCGGTTCTACCAACTGGGCTGCCGGTTGGACTGAGTTTGATCCAGTAGATCGCGTTTACTAGACAAACATTTCCAGAATACTTTATATGATAGCAGAATGTAACCCGGTTTGGTTGCATTCTGCTTTTTTCTAATAACAAGATCCATCCCACCACAATTTTTAAATCAAAATCAATAACCACATGCGAACCATCATTTTAGCTTTTTTATTATTTTTCTCCTTAACTGCTTGCCAAGAACCAAAACGATATCAGTGGGAAAACAACAACCGAACTGCTCAGGACTCAGTTTTGGAACCCATCATTCGGTATTTGGGGAAAATGCCGGACAAGGCCTCTCCACAAAGCAGATTTTATACGGTATTTGACGACCACTATTCCAAACAACTGGGTAAATACCAAATAACACATTTACATCAAAAAGGATCAACGACATATTTTGCTGCCATTCGGATTGCCCCGAGTATAAAGGAAAAATACGTGGCAACCGCAGGGTTTTACGAACGCGAAAATGATTCCATCACCAACTATGAAGAGGTTTTTCGCACCTGGAAAATGACCAAGGAAGAACTCATGCCAAAGTTGGATGTCCTTTTTGACAAATTGGTTAAAGCCCAGTCGTTAGTAGCGTATTACCCCGAAAATTCTGGAGAAGAAGAATACATCGAATTTCCCAATAGCGAGGTGTATTACAACAAAAATATTCGGACATGGGAGACCACCCGCGAAGATGTCCTACAGGAGTTTTATCAGAAAATAGAAGAAATGGAGTAAGTCGAATAGTTTGCGCTTACGGTATCCATTTAATATCCTTAAAGTCGGGCTTTCGCTTTTCTAAAAAAGCGTTACGCCCTTCTTTTGCTTCATCGGTCATGTAGGCCAATCTTGTTGCTTCTCCGGCAAAAACCTGCTGACCTACCATACCGTCATCAGTTAGGTTAAAGGCAAATTTCAGCATTTTTATTGAGGTAGGTGACTTAGCTAAAATTTCCTGCGCCCATTCATAAGCGGTTTCTTCAAGTTCTTCATGTGGAATAACTGCGTTTACCATACCCATTTCGTAAGCTTCCTGAGCAGAATAATTCCTCCCGAGGAAAAAGATTTCTCTGGCCCGCTTCTGCCCTACCATTTTGGCCAAATACGCTGAACCATAACCACCGTCAAAACTGGTTACATCGGCATCGGTTTGTTTGAAAATAGCGTGCTCCTTGCTGGCTAAGGTGAGATCGCAAACCACGTGCAGACTGTGGCCACCTCCAACGGCCCAGCCCGGAACTACGGCGATTACAACCTTAGGCATAAAACGAATTAACCGTTGTACTTCCAGAATATTTAATCTGGGCATACCCGCTTCGTCAACATAGCCTTGATGTCCTCTTGCGTTTTGATCTCCTCCACTGCAAAAACTATAAATCCCATCTTTTGTAGAGGGACCCTCCGCAGAAAATAAAACCACACCAATATTGGTGTCCTCTCGGGCATCGAGAAAGGCCTCAAACAATTCAGCAACCGTTTTGGGACGAAATGCATTTCGCACATTGGGTCGATTGAAGGCAATTCTAGCTACGCCGCCTGATTTTTTATACGTTATGTCTTCGTATGCTTTTACTGTTGTCCAGTTCATAGTATTGGATTTAAAAAGGCAGCACACTTCTGCACTGCCTTCTTGTTAAAAAAAATAATTGCCAATTTTACCAATTAGCTATTTTTCAGGTTTTGGGGTCGGCTTTTTCTTGCCCTTAACTTGCTTTTTTTTATCTTCGCCTTCTTCACCCTCTTCTTCTTCCTTTTCCGTTTTTGGCAAATCAATTACCATTTGGGAAACCATTCTTCGTTTGGTCTGTTTTCTGGCCAAAACAAAAATTTTGTCATTGGTCGCATCATAAAGCACATGCGTTGGATCAAAATACAATTCATGGCGATTTAAATCGTAAACGTTTTTGGAATTAAAAGAACCATCCCGCCCGATAATTGTAACCGCTATATTATGATTTCGCGTTTGTAACGTTTGTGGTTGGTTGACCTCACTCTCTTTAGGATCAAAGAAAGAAATATCCCCATCGTAAGAAGGGTGGATTAAGTACAAATCCTCCTGGTGGAAGGCAAATGAGTATCCACGATGTGGTTTGTGATTTGTATAAACATTACTCGATGGAACAACTTCGGTCATCATTAGTTTTCCGCTTTGATCCATTTTAATGACCATAATGTCCCGCATCACAGTGTGGCGAATAACACTTTCGGATCCTGTAGCCACCTGCATGATACGATCTGATTTAATTTCGATGTTTTGGGCAAACATATAAAAGTTGCCATTTCGCTGAAGGTGTGTACCTGTGATAAAGTACTCCATAGCCGGAGCTTCATCATCCACATTCTTAGGCTTGATTCTTTTCTTTTCAATGATTGACGCTTTGAGGGCTTCACCATCGAAGCTTTGAATGTTTTCATTGATAAATTTTCCCTGACTTACAGAAAATTTAAGGCTGAATACCCCGTCAACCTCAGCATTTCCTTCCCTTGATAGGATTCCTCTGAAATGAATGTCACCATCATCTCCCTGGAAAATGGTATAGTCTTTTACCACATACCCTTTTATTTCCAACGGAAAAAATTCAGCTCCGTCTTTGGTGATTTCAAAAATCCCGTTACTTTCATGGTATTTTCCTTTGGCACCCTTGTGAATGAGCGCATAATAGGCTTTGTCCTCGTTATAAACAACCAGTTCTCCATCGTGGACATTGTATTCTTCCTTGGCCCGAATCTTTTTCTCGAAAATAGATTTTCCGGCGGTGTCAAGTGAAATATATGAAAACTCCAAAGCTTGTCCACGTGAGCAATTCAAAAGGGACAAATATCCTCTAAACTGGGAGTTTGGATCGGTAATGATATCGGCATTTTCTGCCAATTCATCAACTTCGCAATCCTTACCGCGCCCAATATAAACCGGGCGTCTTGTTTTAAAATTAAAGCTATTATCCAAAGCCATCAGATAAATACGCTTTGCTTCCTTATCACTTCTTTTACGGACCAAAATGGCAGGGCCTCCTTCGAGGTGGGTGAACTTAATCGGCGCGTATCCAAGCTTTTTTAACCCACCTAATTTTCGCAAATCTCGTTCTGAAAGGATGTCTCTGGAAATGGGACTCCAAACCGCAGAGCGCACCTTACTGGAAATTGTTAACCCGAACAAACCATGTTTGCGGGCATCAAAAAACATCATTGGACCGGCTGAACGCCCTTCATAATTCAACTCAACACTTTTAACTTTCACCTCTTTATCAACAGAAGCTTTCAATCTTTGCGCGTTGATTTGCAGGGTAGTAGTTAGGGCTATACCCAATAAAATAACTGTTTTACATACTCTCATTTATGGTTCGATTTTTTAAAGTTCAATGATACAATTAATTTTAAAACGGTACAAATGTATTTTTCACTTAACAAAAATTGTTTAAGTCTTTAAATTAACTCAATCACAATCCGGCAAATTTAAAGCTCCTTCAATTCAAAATCCATTAAATCTAACCATTGTATTTTTATTTCCGGGTACCAAAACCATTCCTTCGATACCGGAATTCCGCGTTGATCTCCAATCTGCGAATGGTAACACAATAATCCCACATTTTCACGATGCAAAAGGGCCGATTCAGCATCGTACCAATCACTTTGAAACCGACTATATGGCGGTTTTGAGCGATAGAGCACTTTTTCATCGGCAAAAAAATTCAACATATAGGTCAGATTTTCATCTTCACAAAAAACCACTTTCATTTCTTGGTCCAAATGACTTTCGATCAATGACTTTAGCTTTTTCTCTGAAGCCATGTCAAAATCCAAATGGGTATGAAAAAAGGGCTTAAAATATGGTACGGCTAAAAACAGTGTGGCAATAAGGATCAGTACGCGTTGTTTAAATTCGGGTAATATCTTCGGTGCAAAAATGATCAGACCAAAAAAAACGGGCAAAATGTAACGCAAGGGGAATGGTTGAAAAAAGTAATACAACGTAAAAAAACCACCCAATAAAACAGTTAAAAATATACGATGTGATCCTTCATTTTTAAACAAGTAATATACGAAGAAAATCATGAATGGCAAAAAAATATAAAATACCCAATGATGTTCCGGAATATACCACAAAAGCCATTGCCCAGATGAAAATCTCAATAAATCAGAAAAAACTGGTGCCGAAAAATGAATGCCTTCAGCAAACAATCTTGAAGTATCCGCAGGAAATAGATTGTTTGGCGGTATGGGTATAAAAGTCAACAGCCACATCAATATTGCACCTATTCCAATCGGAAAAAGATTGCGCAATTCCCAAGTTCGTCGGAAAGCGGCATACACCACGGGAATCATCATGAAAATAAAACACAAATTATGTGATTTCCAGATTAACATTAATAAAAATCCTATTATGATTAAATGATAAAACCGAAGAAATTTTTTATCCAGAATCCACAATAGCAAACATGAAAATGCGAAAGCCGGAATATAGCCGCCTCTTAATTTCATGCTCCAAACTAAAATTGGGGGAAATGCGCCGAGAATAATAAGTATTAAAGCGATCTTTAATGGCTGAAATCGTTTTAAACCTACAAAATACAGCAACCCCATACCCAACAAGAAAAATAAAAATACTGGAAGTTTTAGGGCAAGCGATGTAGGACCCAATAGTTTAATGAATGGTGCAGTTACCAGCATTTCTGGCAATATGAAATTATGGGTTTGTCCCGGAAAATACCACGGTACTCTAATTCCGCTCAACCATTTATTTAAGTGAATCCCGATGGCCGATTCGTCAATATCGGGTAAAAAATCCGGCGCAAACATAAAAGGGAGTCGGGGTATGATTAACCCAATCATTAACACCCAAAATCCAAAACGCTTAGAGGAGTTCATTGGCAATATTTGCTAATTCGGAGCGCTCTCCTTTTAATAGAGATACCGTGGCAAAAATAGAATTTCCTTTGAGTTTATCAATCATATAAGACAACCCATTTGAATGTTCGTCCAGATATGGAGTATCAATTTGAAAAACATCCCCGGTGAAAATGAATTTTGCGTTTTCCCCTGCCCTTGTAATAACCGTCTTTACCTCGTGAGGGGTAAGGTTCTGGGATTCATCAACAATGAAAATTACATTGGATAAACTTCGGCCCCGGATATAAGCCAATGGTGTGACCAATAATTTTTCGGATTGCACCATTTCGTCGATGAGTTTAAACTCCTTCGACTTTTCGTCGTATTGATTTTTTATGTGTTTGAGGTTGTCCCATAAAGCCTGCATATACGGATCGATTTTGGCTTTCATGTCGCCGGGCAAATATCCCAAATCTCTATTGCTCAATGGCACAACCGGCCGACTGAGGTAAATCTGCCGGAAATCCTTTCGCTGTTCTAATGCAGCTGCCAGCGCGAGTAATGTTTTCCCCGTACCCGCAACACCCGAAAGACTGACCAACTTAATATTGGGATTCATCACCGCATGAAGTGCAAAAGCCTGCTCAGCATTACGGGGTTTTATGCCGTAAGCTTGTCGTTTTTCCACCAGTTCCAATTGATCTTCAAAGGGATTATAATAAGCCAAAACACTTGACTTAGAACTTTTTAGAATAAAATACTGGTTTGCCAAAGGTTTGAAATCGGGAACTTTTGACTGAACTTTATCCAAGGAGATGACCATCTTTTTATACAAAGTGTCTATGATTGTCTGGGGAAAACCATCCACTTGCGCGTTGCCCAACTTCAGGGTATCAACATCTTTCACCTTTCCGGTTTCGTAATCCTCGGCCTCCATGTTAAGGGCTTTGGCTTTTAACCTGAGGTTTATGTCCTTGGTGACTAAAATAACCGTTCGATCCGGTTCATCCTCCTTTAGTTTCAGGGCAGCATTAATGATTTGATGATCCATTTTATTGCCCATGAAAACCCGATTGGCATCCTGCGACTTGGCAACTTTACTCATAATGACTTTAAACCGTCCTTTGGTTTTACCATTTAAGGAGTTCCATTCTTGCAAAGATTTATTTTTAGCTTTGCTGTCGAGAAACCTGATAAACTGTCTGGCTTCAAAATTTTTGGTGTCGCTTCCCTTTTTGAACTCATCCAGCTCTTCCAATACGGATATCGGAATGGCTATATCGTGTTCTTGAAATTCCAAAATGGCATTGTGATCATAGAGGATAACCGAGGTGTCTAAGACAAATATTTTCCCTTTTGACGCAGAGGCTGATTTAGCTTTGGGCATACGTTTATTTTAATTGGTATTGGCAAGAATTCTTGCGGGCACTAAAATTTAATACGACTAAATTAGAAACCAACCCCACCCGAAACCAACCTTCGCAAAAAAGTAATCAACATTTTCACTGTTGAAATAAATTCAAATAAAATTACCCAAAAACCTCCGGCAATTTTACATTTGTCAATTAAGGCAAATCACAAAAATCATGTCGAAAAAAATAATTTCCGTTGGAGACGTTCAAGCCGGCGCCCCACCACTATTCCTCATTTCCGGCCCATGTGTCATCGAGAGTGAGTCCACAATGATGGAGGTTGCCGAAAAGCTCAAAGCGTACGCCGAGCGCAGTGGTGTGCCGATAATTTACAAATCTTCCTTCATTAAAGACAACCGCTCTTCGGTTGACTATTACCGTGGCCCTGGACTAGACGAGGGGTTAAAGATTTTGCAAAAAGTAAAAGATAACTTTGGCTTCCCAATTCTGTCCGATATTCATCAGGAAAGTGAAGCTGCGGCTGCCGGAGAGGTGCTGGACATTATACAAATTCCCGCTTATCTTTGTATGCAAACCTCCTTGGTGGTTGCTGCTGCCAAAACAGGAAAGGTGGTGAATCTTAAACACGGGCAATTTCTGGCACCTGAAAATATGATTAAGCCCGTTGAGAAAATTGAAAGCACGGGTAACGAAAAAATCATCCTCACCGAACGCGGATACACCTTTGGCTACAATGATCTTATCGTAGATCCGAGATCTTTTTATCATTTGGCAGAAACCGGCTATCCGGTGGTTTTCGATGTAACCCATTCCATTAGAAAATATGGTATTCCCAGCGCCGATCCAACTGGTGGAGCACGTCAATATCTAAATGTATTGGCTCGGTCTGCGGTGGGTGCAGGTGTAGATGGACTCTTTATTGAAACCCACCCCTGCCCAGAAAAAGCCCTTTGTGATGCCGCCAGCCAAATGAATATTGATCAGTTAGAAGCATTTATGAAGCCATTGTTGGCCATCCATGAAGTGGGTAAAAAATTTGGATAGTATTTGTCGAAAAAACAAAGCGCTTATCAAAATCTGAAACGATCATAAATCATGGGAAAACTACCTGAAAACATTCTTGAATACGCCTTTGATAAAAATTGGTTTCGCATGTTCGTTCCCGAAGAATTTGGCGGAGAAAACCTTTCTTTATCACAAGGTATTTGCGAAATTTATAAAGCCGCTTCCATCGATGGAAGTTTGGGTTGGTGTATAAATTTAGGCGCTGGAGCGGGTTATTTTTCCGGCTTTTTGTCCGATCAAGCCTGTATGGAAATATTTCTAAATCCTTATGCTGCCATTGCGGGTAGCGGCATGGTAGGGGGAAATGCACAAGAAGTTGATGATGTGTTTATCCTCAATGGAAAATGGGACATGTGTACCGGATCAGCTCATGCCACGCATTTTACAGTAAATGCCAAAACTGAAAGTGGAGAGGTGCGTAGTTTCATCATTCCCAGCAATCAAATTAACATCGAGGAAAACTGGAGTAAACTGGGAATGATCAATAGTTCTACATGCAGTATTTGGATGAACAAGGCCATTATACCCAATTATTATCAATTTGATATTGGAAAAATAGAAGTGACCAATCCGGGTCATATCCATCGACTGGAATTTTACACCTTTGCCCGCTACTGCATGGTGGCTGCATTTCTCGGCATGCTTGATTCTTTCGCAAAAAAATTGCGACATATAGATGCAGAAATGAGTGAAAAAATAAAAAGCATTTCCAATTCTAATTGGAATGAAGTTATTGACCTCGCTAAAAAAACGGACTTGGAATTAAAATCCAATGACATTTATAATGGAGAGAAAGCAATTGCTGAGGTTGTTTGCAATTGCACAAAATCGAGTTTTGAGGCTTTGGAAAAGCTTCCATATCAGTATGGGATGGAGCTATTGGACAGACAAAAAGCCCTGCATACATTGTATTTTGATATTTTAGTGGCCGGACAACATCCCTTATTGCGGTAAAGAAAGTAATTTCTCGGGGTATCAATACGGATATTTTTTTCATAAAGCAATTGGGAAAAACCGTTACATTTTTTCCTGCCGGCGTTTTATCGCATGAATAACCCATACTGTAAAACCTTGATTATGAACATATCCGATTTGCCTAGGGATACTTCGCAAACTATAACCGGCGAGGACTGTGATATGCCGATTGGAAAATCCTCCCATCAAATAAAATCGGTTTTGATCTAAACCATCGGGTACATTTTTTCCGAAGTTAAACAAAATTTCGTCCATGATATCCACGTGAATTCTGCGATCTTTGGAAAATCTCTTTAGCATAAACCTAAAATCTGTAAGGATGCGGGTTCGATGGTAAAACAATTTTTCATCGAGCACCTCCTCCCCCACCAGCGCCTTTCTAAACCGCAAGTCGTGTCGCCAACGATAGCGATAACTTATGTCCTTGGTTATGTTTAATCTCCCTACCACTTGCCACCAAATCCTGTCTTCGTCGCGAATAAAGTCATTGGTAAAAGGCGTTGCAGTGGTTACATAAGCATAACCGGCAGAGACACCGACATATTTGTGAAGCTCATACGTAATTCCGTGGCGATTGGCCCAAAAGGCATTTGTGACATAATGAAAATCATTCCAAAGGGAAAATTTTTCATTGAGCTTTGTGGTCGTGATATACCCGCCCCAAAGCTCCGTATTTTGAGCAGCGAGGCCGAAACTTTCCACGTTTAATAATAAGGCGATTGAAAAGAATATGCTCCGCAAGGTGAATTTGATTTGATGGGCGTGCAAAGGTAATGTGATGAACGCCTTTACCAAAGAATTTACTTGCCTAAATCGATATACTTTAAAAACTCTTCCCGCCTATTATCTTCCTCAAATGCACCGCTGTAGTGCGATGTTACTGTGGATGACTGGGCATCTTCGATACCCCTGGTAATCACACAAAAGTGATCGGCTTCAACTAAAACCGCAACGTCGTCCGTTTGTAAAATACTTTTCAGTTCCATAGCAATCTGCTCAGTCAGCCGCTCTTGCACTTGTGGTCGCTTGGCAAAATACCGAACAATTCGATTAATTTTACTCAGACCTATTACGTGTCCATTGCTCATATACGCCACGTGTACTTTCCCTATTATGGGGACTAAATGATGTTCGCAGTATGAATGCAGGGTAATATTTCGTTCTACTAACATTCGGTTATAGCCATAGCTATTGGCAAACATTTGCACTTTGGGTTTGTTTGCGGGATTTAATCCGGAAAAAATTTCCTTCACATACATTTTAGCAACCCGTTGTGGTGTGTCTCGCAAACTATCGTCGGACAAATCCATACCGAGAATGGTAAGGATATCGGCAAACTTTTCGGAAATACGAGCGACTTTTTCATCGTCGTCCATTTCAAAAGCATCCGGTAACATGGGCGTTTCGACACAGCCCGTAAACATGTGATCGTCAATGATTTCATCTACCAGCAAAGCATGTCCATTACTGTGAACACCGTTAGCCTCCAACTTCGACGAAGTTTCTTGGGGTTTCATATAGGGTAACTTTTAATGAAAGGGAATGAGAAATACAATGTCTTAAAATATTCCATATCACTACGGCAATATTTTCAGCGGTTGGGTTAAGGGTTTTAAATTCTTCGGTTTGTTCATTCAGGTTCTTGTGATCAAATCTATCTTCAATTTCCGTTTTGATGAGTTCCTTCAACCACTTCATGTCAACCACGTATCCCGTTTTTGGGTCAATTTCTCCACATACCGACACAATCAATTCATAATTGTGCCCGTGGTAATACGGGTTGTTGCACAGTCCAAATGCAGATGCGTTTTCCTCTTCCGAAAGTTCGGGGTTGTGCAAGCGGTGGGCAGCATTAAAATGGGCTTTTCGGCTGACGGTAACTTTCATAATTGAGAAATAATTCCACTAAAAAGCGCGGAAGTTAACAAACACTATTTTGTGTAATGTAATGACATTTATTTTTAAAAAATGTTTAAAAATAAACGATAAAAAATCAAATTCAAAAAACTTGTCTAGCATAACGAACTGTAATCGCTGGGGCAAAGTTATAAGAAATTGATTTACACCAAAACATGTTGACGAAAACGCTCAAAGACAATCCTAAACCAAGCGGTGTATTTTTCAGGATGGCTTTCCATATCTGCTGCGATGGTATCTAAATCTACCCATGCGTAATCTTCTACTTCTTCCGGATTGGGAACGGGATTTTGGTTGTCATATCCAATAAAAACGTGATCGTATTCGTGTTCAGTCATATTGTTTTCAAAATCCGCTTTATATACAAAGGTAAAAGCCTTTTGCAACGGACAATCATAACCCATTTCTTCCACCATTCGGCGATGGGCTGCGGCTTCTACATCTTCACCCTCCCGCGGATGACTACAGCAGGTGTTGGTCCAAAGTCCACCACTGTGATATTTTGAAGATGCACGCTTTTGAAGCAACAATTCACCCTTTTCATTTAAAATAAACACACTAAAAGCACGGTGGAGTAAACCCTTTCGATGTGCTTCCATTTTCTCCATCAGTCCTTGAGGCTCATCGAGTTCATTGACCAGGATAACATATTCAGACATATAAAAATTATAAGATATTAAAGCTGTGGCGAAGGTACGAGCTAAAGAGTAATCGATACTTTTTTCTATTGGGAATTCTGACGCGTTCGTTGAGAATCACTGCCGGATCTAAACCTTTGATCCGCTGAAAAAGCGCAAAATAATAAACGTAAGCAACATATACCCCAAACCGAACACCTTTGGGCAGTTTTATTATTCCCTCGTATCCAATTTTAAAGTCGTTTTCAATATCATTTTCGATGGACTTTTTTGTATCAACATCAAATTGGGACATTTCAATATTTGGGAAATACACTCGACCCAATTGAAAATAATCTGCATGTAAATCGCGAAGGAAATTAATTTTCTGAAAAGCGCTGCCGAGCTTCATTGCCGGTTCTTTCAACAAATGGTATTGCTGTTCATTTCCTTCCAAAAAAACCCGAAGACACATTAGACCCACCACCTCAGCCGAACCGAGGATGTAGTCTTCGTAACTGATCAAGTCGTGGTCGCTCTGTTCGAGATCCATACGCATACTTTTCAGGAAGGTACGTATATTTTCATGGTCTATTTTATAGGTATTTACCACCCATTGAAATGCGTGAAGAACCGGATTTAAACTGATTCCTCGTTCAATGGCGACAAAGGTATCCCGCTCAAATTCATCCAGTAGATCACGTTTTGGGAAATTGTGAAAAGTATCGACTATTTCATCTGCCAAACGGACAAAACCATATATGGCGTAAATTCCGTCGTGGAATTTTTTATCCAAACAATAAATCCCCAGCGAAAAAGATGTTGAGTACTTATTGGTGATAAGTTTACCCGTGGATTTGCTAATTTGATGATATAAGTCAATCATGACAGGAATGCTTTGTCTTTTAGATTAAACAGAGAGTTTTGGTTTTTGTTGAGGGAAAACACCAAATTCTTTAGAAATTTCTTCCGCAACAACAATTCCCGAGATAATTGAAGGAGGAACACCGGGTCCAGGCACAGTAAGTTGTCCGGTATAAAACAAGTTCTTTAGGTGTTTATTTTTTAAAGAAGGCTTCAATATTGCAGTCTGATCCAATGTGTTGGCCAATCCATAAGCATTTCCTTTAAAGGCATTATAATCTTCAACAAAATCTGTCATTGCATAGCTTCGTTTGACTACCACATGTTTTCGAATCTCTTGATGCATGGTCGCTTCAAAACGATCCATGATTTTATGAAAATATTTTTCGCGCATTTCTTCAGAATCCACTAAATCCGGTGCCAAAGGAATAAGGAAAGTCAAAGCTTCACATCCATCGGGTGCTGCGTTTGTGTCTGTTTTGGAAGTGTTGGAAACATAATAAAGTGGCGTTTCAGGCCACCGTGGATTTGTATAAATGGCGTCGGCATGCTGATCAAATGGCGCATCAAAATAAAGTGTGTGATGCTCCATGTTTTTAATTTGGGTGTCAATACCAACGTAGAATAACAAACTCGACGGCGCCATTTTTCGTTTTTTCCAATACTTTTCAGTATAATTAGAAAATTTTCCTGGCAACAAGTGTTTGTCCACATGATGGTAATCTGCACCAGCAACAACCACATCTGCAGTAAGCGTTTCACCATTTACCGTTACTCCGGAAATAGAATTGCCATTAAAGGTGAAGCCGGTCACTGGACTATTTACTTTAATATCGACTCCATATTCAATGGCGAGTTTTTCCATAGCCCGAACCACACTGTACATTCCACCTTCTGGATACCAGGTGCCGAGCTTAAGATCTGCATAATTCATCAAGGAATACAGGGCGGGTGTATTGGAGGGAACTGCGCCCAAAAACAATATGGGAAACTCCATGAGCTGCCGCAAATATGGGTGCTTAAAATACGCGTTTACATGTTTACGCATGGAACTAAAAACATCCATGCGAACCAAACCCTTCAATAACCGTAAATCTATAAATTCCGTTAGTGAGCGTGAAGGTTTATATACTAAATCATTGATTCCCACCTTGTATTTATACTCAGCCTCGACAAGAAACTTTTCCAATTTGGCGAAAGATCCGGGTTCGAGTTTTTCCATCCACTCTTCCAGTTTTTCCATGGAAGCATCAACGGTAGCAATTTCATTATCGGGAAAATAAACTTCATATCCTGGATCGAGGCGGTGCAAATTGTAATAATCAGAAACCTTTTTTCCGAAGCGTGCGAAGAAGTCCTCAAAAACGTCTGGCATCCAATACCAGCTGGGGCCCATGTCGAAGGTGAACCCATTTTCTGACCAAATTCGAGCACGACCACCAACTTGATTATTTTTCTCAAGCAGGGTGATTTTATATCCTTTATCTGCTAGGTTTATGGCCGCCGAAAGACCGGCAAACCCGGCACCTATAACGATGGCAGTTTTGTTTTCCATTGGGTAAATATACGCTAAAATGAAATCTAAAATCTGTAGTCCTTGAGTTTCTCCATCATTTTCCTACGTGCAAGAAAAATTCTACTTTTAACAGTTCCCAGTGGAATTTCCATAATTTCAGCGATTTCCTCATACTTATATCCATTATAGTGCATCATAAAAGTATCGAGGTATGTTTTATCTACAGAATCTAACTGGCGCATTAAATAATCTTGGTCAATCAAGCGATCGGTGCGAACGTCTTTTTCTGCTTGACGACTGTTGATGAAATACTTATTTTCGGTTTCATCAACAAAAGTATTCTGATGCTTCTTTTTGCGATAATTATTGATAAAGGTATTTTTCATAATGGTATATAACCAACCTTTAATGTTGGTTCCATCCTGATATTTCTCCTTATTTTTAATTGCCTTAAAGAAAGTCTCCTGCATTAAGTCATTGGCATCATCTCCACTTTTGGTGAGTTTTATGGCCAATTGATGCAGGAACTGTTGATGTGTGCTGATTAAGTTACCGAATTCTGCAGTTGACATGGTGTGAGGTTTTGTTTAAAATTTACTTGGCAAAGATAAACAAAAAACCAATACCCCGCAATATTTTGTTTAAATAAATTGTTAATCTATTAAACAAAAAACCTTGGTTGATGAACTTTTGCAATTAAAACACTGCAATAGAGCTGGATACAGATGACAAATCCACGTTAAACTGTTTTAACATGTTTGGTTTCAGTATAAAAAAAGGTTGTATTGGGTCTGGTGGCTCGAAAAAAGATATAAAACCGCCTTCCATACTCAATGGTGAATATGGAAAATACTGTGAAATGGTTTCAATGGCAAACCTTGGAATTAAAGAAATTGGAAATTTTCGAGTAAAAACTCAGTTTTCCAATACTGCACTTTTTAAACTTTCAACATCCGGATAAAATCGGAATCGGGTTTCGTCCTGCTCTGAGGCATAATTAATGGCTTTTGACTGAAAACCCGTGATGTGAAACCAACAATCGGTTTCCCCAAACAGACAATCCAGTTTTTCAAAATGTGCTTTTGCCTCTTCTGAAAATGGTCTGGTGGTCATCACCGTAATGAAATTTCGTGCTCCGGTTGTTTTCAATACCGAAGGAAGAAACTGAGAAGGGACAGACTGACCTAAATAAATCACGCGCTTCCCGTTTTTTCGCAGGTAATAATATAGGTACAACAACGACAATTCGTGTAACTCCTGATCTGGCAAATACAAAATATAAGCATCTTCTCCCCGGCCACTGACCATCAATTGGTCTATGGCAGAAAACAGCTTTTGCCGAATAAGGTTTGATATAAAATGTTCATGCGCTACATTGATGGCATTGGTCTGCCACAACACCCCAACTTCCACGATAAAAGTTCCAATGATTTTCTTAAACGCCTCTTCCGCTCCAAGTTGGAAAATAGCCGTATTTAAAACCTTTTCAAAAAGATCTTGATCAAAGTCCAACATTGCGACCTTAAGGCTATTTATTTGCGAGTCATAATCACCTTTATACGAAGATATTTCAAGAACCTTATCGTACATTTCACGCTCGGTCATTTTCCCAACCTTGCTAATGCGATGGCCGTTTTTGACCAAAATAGAAATATTGAGCAGTCTTTTGAGATCCTCATCAAGGTAAAACCTTATGTTGGTTTCCGTTCTTTGGGGTGTAATTATGCCGTATCTCTGCTCCCACATTCTTAATGTATGGGCCTTTATGCCGGAAAGATGTTCTAAATCTTTAATCGAATATTTAGTTTCCATCAGAATGGATCACGCTATTGGTTGGTTAAACACGGCAAACTTACATGTTTGTTTGAGTTCTAAACAAGCTTTGTTGGATTTAGTTTAAAATATTTTAAACAAAAGTAGATTTTTGTACAAACCAAACCATTAATTCAGTTTTGGGTTTTCGGTCTATTAGAAAAATCGAAAAACCCGGGTTGTGATTAGCCTCCCTTCCCCGTACTTTTGCCGATTCAAAAAATAAGTCATGAGTTTGTCCAAGGAAATCGCTAAACGTCGCACATTCGGAATCATATCGCACCCGGATGCCGGTAAAACCACTTTAACAGAAAAGTTGCTGCTTTTTGGTGGTGCAATTCAGGAAGCGGGCGCGGTAAAATCTAATAAAATTAAAAAGACCGCTACCTCGGATTTCATGGAAATTGAGAAACAACGGGGTATTTCTGTCGCCACCTCGGTGATGGGATTTTCTTATAAAGACAAGCGAATTAATATCCTCGACACCCCTGGTCACCAAGATTTTGCTGAAGATACTTACCGAACCCTCACTGCCGTAGATTCGGTAATTCTGGTCATTGATGTTGCCAAAGGGGTAGAGACCCAAACAGAAAAATTGGCTGAAGTTTGCCGCATGAGAGACACACCTATCATGGTGTTTATCAACAAACTCGACCGCGAAGGAAAAGATGCTTTTGACCTATTGGACGAAGTTGAACAAAAAATTGGGTTACATCTTTGCCCGCTTTCGTGGCCTATTGGAATGGGACAAGACTTTCAGGGCGTTTACGACATTTGGAGTCAAAGCATTAAATTATACCTCGGTGGAAACAAACAGAAAATCCAAGAATCCGTCAAAATTGACAACATCGCAGATTCCATATTGGATGAGATGGTAGGACAAAAGGCTGCTTCACAACTGCGGGAAGAAATAGAACTCATACAGGGCGTATATCCAACTTTTGATGCAGAAACATACCGGAAAGGTCAACTTTCACCCGTGTTTTTTGGTTCTGCGCTAAATAATTTTGGGGTCAACGAACTGCTGGATTGCTTTGTTGAAATTGCCCCATCACCCCAGCCAAAGAAGGCGGAGGAAAGATTGGTAAAGCCGGAAGAAGAAAATTTTTCCGCCTTTGTTTTTAAAATCCACGCCAACATGGATCCCAATCACCGTAACCGACTGGCTTTCGCCAAAGTCGTTTCGGGAAACTTCGAGCGAAATAAAAATTACCTGCACGTCCGGACCAACAAAAAAATGAAGTTTTCAGCACCCATGACGTTTTTGGCCAGTAAGAAAAATGTGGTTGATAATGCATACGCCGGCGACATTGTAGGGCTGCCGGATTCCGGAAACTTTCGCATTGGGGATGCCTTTACCGAGGGCGAGAACCTTCACTTCCGCGATATTCCATCATTTTCACCTGAACATTTCCGGTTTATCAACAACGATGACCCCATGAAAGCCAAGCAACTCAACAAAGGAGTAGATCAATTGATGGATGAAGGCGTCGCGCAGTTATTTACCCTTGAAACCAACGGACGGAAAATCATTGGAACGGTGGGTGCCTTGCAGTACGAAGTCATTCAGTACCGATTAGAACATGAATACGGCGCCAAGTGCTCCTACGAAAATTACCCGTGTCACAAAGCATGCTGGGTTGAATCTCACGACGAGCAACATCTAAGTGAATTCCGCATGCAAAAATCCCGATATTTGGCGCGGGATAAATTTGACCAGTTGGTCTTTATGGCAGATTCATCTTTTAGTTTACAGATGACACAAGAAAAATTCCCGGGATTGTCTTTCCATTTTAAGTCAGAGTTTTAAGAACTGAGTCCACTCTAAAAAGGATGATTTCAATCAAAATCGACGCGGAGGGGATTTTTGAACCGGAGCAAGTGAGGATTCAAAAGTCTATCGACAAGGAAGATTTTGGCAGTAAGGGACTTTTTTGTCCAGACTCACCTTTGTTGTTGCTTAACTGAAAGGGTGTACGAGTTTTGACTTTATTTTATTTTCAGGTTG
>JAFIEY010000110.1 GCA_020832345.1 Cryomorphaceae bacterium
TAAGAGTGGACAGCATTGAGGAACTAAAGGAAAGGATCTACTCGGGAATAGAACAATCAAACAAAGAACCCGTAGTGTTCAAGTGGAAATATAAAATGGAAGAATCTTAAAAGTCAACTTATTTTTAGAACGCTCTACTAGTTGGAGTCCGAGCATGAATAGTACGGTCAACAGTATTCGGTCAAACAACAATACCTTAATTTTGGCTGGGTGTTTTTCTATATTTGAAAACAACAATCGCCCCGGATTAGCGCTTGTCGATGCAGTGTCCGGTAATCTTTCCCCCTTAAATCCAATGGGAAACAATGTTGGCATCTGTGTAAAAGACGCACTTATTCACAACGGGAATTTATTTGTAACAGGGATTTTTAATGGTGTTTTTGCCAATCAAAACCGAAGAAGTTTTGCTGCATTTGACTATCCTTCCGGTAACCTTCAACCCATTCATGTAAACTCCTATAATTCATCTATGGGGCATTCTTTATCCGTTTACAAGAACGAGCTCATCATTGGTGGTATGTTTAGTCGTAGCACGCGAACATCGGGTGTCGTTCGGATTGACTTAAACACCGGAAATGAAATCCCACAAACCATTATCAACAATACCGTTTATGCACTGGAGTCATTTCAGGATAAAATAGCTATGGGTGGACTTTTTTTTATAATTGATGGTCAGCCTTGGAGAAACTTTGCCGTATTTTCAGAATATTTTGTTTGGGAAGGCACGATTGACAGCAATTGGAACATCAGCGGAAATTGGACGACAAATGCTATCCCCACCCCAAACAGCAACATTATGCTGTCTATGGAGGCGCTTAACGATTTACACCTCGATCAAAACCGAACTATTGGAATTCTCAACTTTAACTCTAGTGATGTAAAAGTTGATTTGGGAAATTATAACCTTACCGCAAATGAGGCTAATTTAAGTGGCAAACGAACATTTGTAAGAACATCGGGAAGCGGATTATTTAAACAAGCCACTGACCCGGGCGAAAAGAAGATTTTCCCTGTGGGCACTGAATATTACGCTCCCGTCGTTTTAAAAAACCGAAGTTCCATACCAAACACCTTTTCTATTAGGGCGATAGACTCCGTGTACGGAATTCCCAACGATCAAATACAAAGCGAACACGTAAAATTATCCTGGGAAATACAAGCTGAGCACAGCATGGAAAACCATCCCGCCGATCTTCAATTTAAATGGACATTCACAAATGAAACGTCTAATTTTTCAAATGGAAAACTCCATCATTTTTACGGCGGGTTTTGGCGAGAAATTTATCCGATTGGACAACATGCCGGTTTTAGGTTGCAGCAAAATAATTATCTTGGGAGAGGTGAATATTTTGCCCTTGTTGGGGAAGAAGGTGGAACTTTACATCATGAAAAATATAATCTTGATCAAAATCACGTATCATTATTCCCAAATCCCTCCAACGGAAATTTCGCCATTCGCATTTATTCTGAAAAAAATCAATCATCCAAAATATCCATTTTAAGTACCGATGGAAAATTGCACCATAAAGATTCCATCAGATTAAAAGAGGGTGAAAACGAAATGTTGTTTTCGGGAAAACCTTTGTCCCCGGGCATGTACTTGGTTGTAATTGAAACGGCTGAAGGTGTGATTACCAAGCGAATCATCGTTCTTTAATCCCAAAAGGATATTTAGATTGAGGACGCTCCGTCCCTGCAAAACACGATAAAAAAATTGACGATTTCGATTACGGCATGGTAATTGGAATTTATTAAGCGTTCACGGAATAACAATTAAAAACCACAACCATGAAAAAGTTAATTTTTGCACTTATAATCGGCGTATTTGGATTTGGAACGGCTTTCGCATTGCCCACGCACACTTTACAGCAAAAGGAGCGAAAAATGCAAAAAGAGGTTATCGGAACCGACGAACTTCCCGAAAACATCCGGGAAAGGATTAATCAACGCGGACTTGAAGTTACCGAAGTTTTCGTTTTGAAAAACACGGAAGGTCAGGTACGGTTCTTCAAAGTTAAAGGCACCGTTGACGGTGAAAACCGAGTTTGGAAATTTGATGAAGATGGAAACCGCATGACCATGAACCGCAAAGGAAAAAGAGGTAAGGGTCAAAGAGGTGGGGAGTATAAAAGGAAGCAATTCCAGCACAGAAAATAAATCTAACCCCGCTCACTTATACAAAAAAGCGTGACTGTTTTGGTCACGCTTTTTTTATCCTCGAAGAATTACACTCGATGGTTTTTATTCGGCATTATTATGAAAGCATTAGTTGCCCGAAATGCTAATTTCTCCATCGGTAATTTCATGGTCCCTAAATTTACCTGCAAAGCTTGCTTCAAATTTACCAACACTGCGATTTGAAGGGCTATAGCCATTGACACTTGAGACATTCAATAAACAGTGATCAGACGCTTGAGCAGCTGCAAACATTGACTGAGAGGCAGCCGCATCTATCATAGTAAGTATTAATTTGGCTGGCTCAGTGCAGTCGTAAGTACCAGTAGCAGTAACACCAAATACGATGGATATATTATAATCACTGTTTGTTGATGTGGCATTTGCCAGGACATAACAGTTGTCATTCACTGTGCCATCACATTCGCCGTCATGGGGAATTTCCACATGGGTAATATCAAAATTTAATGGCTCACCGTCAAACGTAAAGGATACTGTCCCGCTGTGGGTGCCACTACCTGAACCGTTATCGTCATCGTCTTTTTCACAAGACAAAAACATAAGTGGCAAAATAAGGCCTAGCCCAATTGTCGAAAATCTCAAAAATCGTTTCATAAATACATTTTTTTAAATTCATTTGCAAATGAACACATTAATGGACAAAAAACCAAATTAAAATGTATAAAGCTTGGTTTTCTTATCATCAATACCCCATATAAATTCATGAAATTAAAAAAATGCGTCTTTATGGTTGAGCCTGCACCAAAAAGTAGCTTTCTGGCAAAATCATCCTTTTTGGAGTGGACTCAAGACAGGATCATTAGCGATTTTTAGGCTGGTGTTATTTTGCAAACGACGCTGTAATCTTGCCATTCTCAACCTTCTTCCCATCCTGGAGGGTGAGTTGAAAGGTTGCTTTTAATTCTCCCAAAGCGCCCTTATTCTTATCATCTCCGAATGTGGAAAAAACCAAATCCTTCACTGATTGTATTTCCAAAGTACATTCTGAACTGTTTACCGGAGTGAAGTTGATGCTACTTCCACCATCATACGGTATTGCGGAAAACGAAATAAACGCAGTTTCATCTGCACATGAAAAAGTACCTGCCTCATAGTGCCCAATAACCAGAACTACTTGAGTGCTGCTATTTCCTGCATTAAAACGTAAACCGCCACCATTTTCATTATTGGGGATGCCAATATCATCAATATCAAACGAATAATTACTACCATTAAAGGTGTAAGAAATTTTTCCGCTTATTTTCTCATCATCATCATCTTTTTTACATGAAGAAAAAATTAGGGGCATGGCGAGAAAAATCACCATAGTGGAAATTTGTACAAATCGATTCATAGTTGTATTTTTTAAAATTAAGACAGCAAATGAACACCTGGAAATTCAATTCAATGCTTGTGATTGTACCAACTGACAATTTTCCATTCCAATGGATTATCAGAACGCACGAATGGTAATTATGAAATCCGGCTCCAGGATTGATTATATTTACAATATCTAAGATAAAATTCCCGGGTAGGTGCATTTTCCGGACTTCGCAATTCCGCATCTCTTTGCAACAACCGAATGGCATCTGCGCGGGCTTGACTGAGAATGCCGCCATCTTTTACCAAATCGGCAATTTTAAACTGCAGGGATCCGCTTTGCTGAGTGCCCGTCATTTCACCCGGGCCACGAAGTCTGAGATCGACCTCGGAAATTTCAAAACCGTCATTGGTGCGCACCATGGTTTCCATGCGCGTGCGGGCTTCCTCTCCCAATCGGTAGCCGGTCATCAGAATACAGAAACTTTGTGATGCGCCACGACCAACCCTACCCCGCAACTGGTGGAGTTGAGAAAGTCCAAATCGCTCGGCACTTTCGATGACCATCACTGAGGCATTGGGGACATTCACCCCAACTTCAATTACAGTGGTGGCTACCATGATTTGCGTTTGTCCCTTTACAAATGCCTGCATCTCTGCTTCTTTTTCTTGCGCGGACAAATTGCCGTGTACTACAGATACGTGATAATCCGGCTCGGGAAAAGCTCGCGTGATGCTTTCAAATCCACTGACCAAATCCTGGTAATCTTGTTTTGCAGATTCTTGAATGAGCGGATAAACAATATATACCTGACGCCCCTCCGAAATTTGCTGTTTCAAAAATCCATTGAGCGCTAATCTTTTATTTTCTAAATAATGTAGCGTTTGGATGGGCTTCCTTCCGGGGGGCAGTTCATCGATGACGGATATATCTAAATCACCGTATAAGCTCATGGCCAAAGTCCGCGGTATGGGCGTTGCCGTCATGACCAGAATATGGGGTGGAATGGTATTTTTTTTCCACAACCGCGCCCGCTGGGCTACCCCAAAACGATGTTGTTCATCGATGACGGCCAAACCGAGATTCGCGAATTTCACCTTTTCCTCCAACAGTGCATGTGTGCCAACAATAATCGGTAATTCACCCGAGGATAAGTCCTCGTGCAGAATTTTCCGTTGCGACTGCGGGGTGCTCCCGGTGAGCAGCTCCACCCTCAATCCCATAGGATCGAGCAATTCCGATAGTCCGAGAAAATGTTGACGGGCCAGTATTTCCGTTGGTGCCATGAGGCAAGCTTGAAAACCCTCATCGATAACGAGCAGCATACTTAACAGGGCCACCATGGTTTTCCCCGATCCCACATCTCCTTGCAGCAATCGATTCATTTGGGCGCCACTGCCCATGTCTTTGCGAATTTCCTTGACCACGCGCTTTTGCGCCCCCGTAAGTTCAAAGGGCAAATGATTTTGGTAAAACGCATTAAACCTTTCGCCGACCCGGGCGATGACATTGCCCTTTATTTGCGTTTGATTGATGCGTTTCTGCCGCACCATTCCGAGTTGAATAAAGAAAAACTCTTCGTATTTTAACCGGAATCTAGCCCTTTGTAAAGACTTTGAATCCCGAGGGAAATGTACTTGAAAGAGGGCTTCCGACCTGGGTACCAATCGCAAAACTTCGATGATTTCGGACGGTAAATTTTCGGGGATTACCCCTTTAAAATGCGGTAATAAAGCGCGAAACAAGCGGGCAATTCCCTTGCCGTTTAATCCCTTCGCGGTGAGCTTTTCTGTACTTGAATACACGGGAAATAAAGTGCCAAATTCACTTTTGGTGGCGGTTTCAAGCGGCTCGAGTTCCGGGTGAACAATATTCCAAGCGCCGTTATACAATTGCGGTTTTCCGTAAAGAATATACGCTGTGTTGACCTTGAGTATTTTTTTGATATTGGCCACAGACTTAAACCAAATCAAGTCAATATTTTGTTGGCCATCGGAAAATTTACCCACCAATCGTCTGCTATTTTTTTGACCAACGACCTCGTTGAGTAAAATGAGCTTGCCCTTAATTTGTACTTCCCCCGGCGCTTGGGAAATTTCACTGATTTGATAAAACTTAGACCTGTCAACATATCGAAAAGGAAAATGAAAGAGTAAATCGCCAAAAGATGCAATACCCAATTCCGACCGAAGGAGCGCCCCCCGGCTCGGTCCCACACCCTTGAGATACTCTATGGGTGTTTTGGCAACTTTATCATATTCATCAAACATTTTTCAGATAAAAGGTAGGGGCAAACTTACGAAACAAAAAAATTCCACAAACAAAAAAAAACCCTCAACGCGATGATTTCACACGTTGAGGGGAATATATCTATTCAAAGTCCGCAAGCGAAACTTCAGCTCCAAGTTTTCAAACCCAAAATCAGGTTAGGCCGCCTCTTCTTCTTCTTTGTGGCCAATCATCTTATAGGCCAATTTGGGATTAACTTTCTCCAGACCAACCAACGTTAGCCAATATCCGACAAACAGAGAAAGAAAAATCAACATAGAAAATCCCATTCCAAAAATAATGAGAAATGCGAACCAACCAAGTGTATATGACAACATAATACTGCGTGTTTTTAATGAGCGGCTAAATTACGGCAGAAACCCCAAATCCAAAATCTTTCCTGAAAATTTTGTCATGTCATTTTTTATGACTAAAATGCAGTCGTTTTAATGACAAAAAATATGGCAAAAATAATTTCTCCTTTAAAGACGAGATCCGTGTCGGCAGCTTCCGGCAAGAAAATCAAAGCGATACTTACCGGGCGATACTTACACGAAATCACCCCAATTGCGGCAAAAACAGAACGCGGCAGCGTAAAGTGGTACATCGTAAGGTCCACCTCTATTGTGTAATGCCATGCGATGTATCGTTCATCTCGACCTTGACAGTTTTTTTGTTTCGGTGGAGCGATTGGCAACACCCGAACTTCAACATCGTCCGGTATTGATTGGCGGTGGTGACCGAGGCGTGGTGGCATCTTGCAGCTACGAGGCCCGGAAATTCGGTGTTCATTCGGCCATGCCCATGAAGCTGGCCCGGCAGTTGTGTCCCGAAGCCATCGTTATTCGCGGCGACATGGAGCGATACAGTAAGTACTCCCGCCTGGTGACCGACATCATTGCCGACAGCGCACCGATGTATGAAAAAAGTTCCATCGATGAGTTTTACCTCGACATAACAGGCATGGATCGTTTTTTGGGCGCGGGCAAGTGGGCGGCGGAATTGCGAAAACGCATCATTGTGGAGAGCGGACTTCCCATTTCCATGGGCATATCCATCAACAAAACCGTGGCCAAAATCGCAACCGGAGAGGCCAAACCGAGCGGTCACCTCAGTGTAGAATCCGGAAGTGAGAAGCCTTTTCTGGCGCCATTGCCGGTCAAGCGGATTCCAATGATTGGCCCCAAAACCGAACAATCACTTTACCGCATGGGTGTAAGACGCATTCTCACTTTGCAAGAAATGCCGCCCGAAGTGCTGGCGCAGGTTTTCGGAAAATCGGGTATTTCAATTTGGAAAAAAGCCAACGGAATAGACAACAGTAAAGTTGAACCCTATACCGAGCGAAAACAAATTTCCAGCGAAAAAACCTTTGAGCAAGATAGTATGGACATTGATTTTATCCGCAGGAATTTGATTGAAATGACTTCGGATTTGGCTGCCAAACTCCGCAGGGAAGGAAAACTTACCGGCTGCGTTAGGGTGAAAATTCGATACGCCAACTTCGATACCCATACCCGGCAAACCAACATTCCTTACACCTCGCTCGACCACCATCTTATTCCGCAGGTTAAATCGCTTTTCGACAAACTCTACCAGCGGCGAATGCGCATTCGATTGGTGGGCGTTTCACTCACCTCTCTTATTCGCGGGCATTACCAAATCAACCTATTTGACGACACCAGCCAAATTCAATTGTACCAAGCGCTGGATAAAATGAACAATCGGTGGGGGAAATCTGTAGTACGAAGGGGGGCTTAGAAATTTAAAATATGAGTCTGCTCCAAAAAGTCTCTTTCTGCCAAAATCTTCCTTGTCGATAGACTTTTGAATCATCACTAACAGTTGGTTAGCTCCAGTTCAAAAACCCCCTCCGCGTCAATTTTGATTGAAATCATCCTTTTTGGAGTGGACTCAAATATAAATGGAAAAACGAGAAATAATTGGAAGTACAGCGTTTTCTTGCAGATATTATTTACCTTAAGAAAAAATAATTTTAATTTTTCTTAAAATAATTTAATTAATTTTTTATCTTTACCCCGTTTTAAACATGATCATTAACACTTTTATTAAAACCAACCACTTATGAACCAAATCTATTTTTAAAACTGCAATCTTTCTATACTTGTAGGAAAACCACACACACGAAAGAATCCTAATAAAAACACTGGTCTTTACAAAAAAACAAACACCTGCCAAATGGTGCATATACCATCTTATTTCAATCAAATGGTTCAACCACCAGAAAGCTTTTAATCCTTAACCGATGATAAAAATCCGGCATATCATATTATTATGCCTATTGTCCGCATCAAATGTTTGGGGCCAGAATCTTTTTCAGGACCCCACATTTGATTCGGTACAATATTCACCGGGATTGGTTGTTCCAGCAGGGCACTGCCCACCTGCAAATATTAATGGATATAGCCAATATGGTTGGGAATACTGGAATAATGGGACAATGGGCTTTTATCACCAGTGCAACAAAAACTACCACACTACAAGGTTTCCTCAAACAGACACTTTTTTTGCCCCCGGAAACCAATGGATGCCCATGCCAAAAAGGGGCTTGGGTTATTCCGGTTTTAGAAATTTCACTTATTCTCCAAACGGTGTTTTTCCAAGTTTGTCATGGAGTATTAATCAATCTATACCCTTTAATGGCTTAGATTCAGGTGAAGTTTATATTCTCGAATTTTATTACCGAAACCACCCGCTTGCTGGTTTTCACAATCGACACGCTTCTGTATTTTTCTCCTTTGACTCCAGTAATTATTTTTTCAATAACGTTAAATATTTTGACATTCTTTTAGACTCAAACCCTCCCGATGATTTCTGGAAACATTTAAAAGTAGATTTTGTCGCTCAGGGTAAAGAGAATTTCTTTATTCTGGGTAATCCCGACGGAAACCTTTCGCATACTTCTTCTGTAGCCAATTCCGTTCCTCAATCACAATTGCCACGTGGATACGGTAACACTCATAATGCTATTTGGAGTCGAGCTGCTTGGTTAATTGATGACATCCACCTTTACAAAGCTTCGGACACATTGTTTTCTGTACATATTGGTCGTGATACCATATTGTGCTACCACGATACATTAATTTTAACCGCAACTCCAGCGGGTTTTAAACTAGAGGATACAATAACAACCTGGTTGTGGAATACCGGACACACAACTGAAAATATATCGGTTACCGAACCCGGTATTTATAGTGTAGAAGTTACCATCAATCAAACTTATAAAGCTTACGATACCATTTTAGTAGAATTTGAGCCGTTTCCGGTTTGGCCGCCACCATTCAATAGAGTTTTGGTTATTTGTAAAGAAAGTTTTAACCATGAGAAGGTTGTCGGCCCATTTCTTACCCGCGGAGGAAATTATTATTGGAGCAGTGGAGATAACGAACAAAGCGCCTATTTTATAGAACCCGGCTTTTATAGCCTAAGAGTCATAACACCATGTTATGACCAATCCAGGGATTTTGAGATAGTCAACAGATTTTGCATGGATATAGAACCATATATACCTTCTGCATTTACGCCATTTGGTAAAAACCCCCAATGGATTATAGGTGGTATTGAAAAAAACACAGAAGTGCAAGTTTATAACCGTTGGGGTCAACGTGTATTTTACAGCGATAACTACCTCGACAATTGGTGGGATGGCACTTATAATGGAAAACCTGTGCCTTCGGGTATTTACACATACAGAATCGTAGCGCATTACGAAGGCAGGAATCCTATAATGAAAACCGGAACGGTAAGTATCATTTGGTGAAAGATAGAGCAATCAATTTAAACATCCTTACAAAATGATTTACCCAAAATACACCTCTCCCCAGGCTTTAGCTAAAATCTTGGTTTCAAATTGTTTTCGGTGAGATTCTCCATGTTTTATCAAGCGGTTTCGCAAATCATCATTTGAGGCGAGCGAGCGGAAAGCGCTTTCCAATTCATTTATATCAAGCGGATTGACATAAATTGCGCCTTCCCCTCCGGCTTCCTGCAAACAAGGAGAATTTCCCGCCAAAACAGGAATGCCTGAAAACAACGCTTCAATTACCGGAATGCCAAAACCCTCCGATTGTGAGGGATAAGCGAGAAATTTTGCATTGCGATATAGTGTAACCAGTTCGGCCATGTCCGGTCGCTCAAAAAACAACAACCCCCGTGAAGTAAGCGTCTGAACCAACGATTGAAATTGCTGAAGATACCGAGTTTGTTTTCCTACCACCACTAGGGGCAAAGTCCCCACGCGTTGAACTACTTCGAGTAACTCGCCGAGGTGTTTTCGCTCCTCGATGGTGCCTACATATAGTGCAAATTTTTTGGGAAGGTGGAGCGGCATTGCAGGGAGGTTTGCCCCTAGATCGCGAAAAAGCGGATGACAACTCTGGTAAATCACCTTTATTTTTTCGGGATTGATATTGTAAAAAGTGACTAAATCATCTGCGGTTTCCCGGGAAATGGCCACCACAACATCCGCTGCTCTTGCGGCGTGCTTTACCTTTCTACGGTGGATTAACTTATCGGCACGTGCGTACCATCGCGGGTATTTTTCAAAAATTAAGTCATGCACGGTGACGATCTTTTTTCCCGACCAATTCCCTATTCCGGCGGGCAGTGAGGCCGACAAACCATGAAAAATATCGGGCTGGTCGTTTTTTCTCCAGGTACGCACCACGCCAAAACTTCGCCACCACGAAGGGGAAATGGCACTTAATCCCCGGCCCGGAAGTATGATTTTGCTGTTGGCCCAATCGAGGGCAAAATTTTGAAAATCTGAATCCACCTTGGGCGTGTAAAGCCACAAGGCAGTATCCGGAAAAAATTCGTGACAAAGACGCAAGTGATCCCGGGCGTAATTGCCCAGACCGGAAGCGTTATTAAACGCGCGTTTTGCGTCAAAGCCAATGATCATAGCGCAGGATTAAGCGCTTACATTATATTGTCGAAGGGCATCGTTGAGCGAGGTCTTTTTGTCTGTACTCTCCTTGCGCTTACCAATAATTAGTGCGCAACTCACACTAAAATCGCCGGCGGGGAATGATTTGACATAACTTCCGGGAATAACCACAGAGCGGGCGGGAATTCTACCTTTGTACTCCACCGGTTCTTCTCCGCTTACATCGATGATTTTTGTGGAAGCCGTCAACACCACATTGGCGCCCAAAACCGCTTCTTTTTCTACGCGAACACCCTCCACTACAATGCATCGTGAACCCACAAAAACATTGTCTTCAATAATCACGGGCGCTGCCTGTACCGGCTCCAATACACCGCCAATTCCAACACCTCCGGACAAATGCACATTTCTGCCAATTTGGGCACAACTTCCCACGGTGGCCCAAGTATCTACCATGGTGCCGCTATCTACATACGCTCCGATATTGACATAAGAAGGCATCATAATCACATCGCGATTGACAAAGGCACCATAGCGGGCAATGGCATGTGGTACAACGCGAACACCTGCTGCCGCGTAATTAGATTTCAAAGGAATTTTATCGTGAAATTCAAATGGCCCCACCTTTACGGTTTCCATTTCAGAAATAGGGAAAAATAATATGACGGCTTTTTTGACCCACTCGCTCACTTTCCATCCATTTTCGGTGGGTTCCGCCACCCTCAGCTTGCCCGTATCCAAGGCATCCATCACCGATTTGATGGCGTCACGAGTAAAGGATTCCTGAAGCTTTTCGCGGTTTGCCCAAGCTTGTTCAATTACGGGTTGCAAATTATCGTACATGACTTTTGAATCGTTTTAAATTGGCTGCAAACCTACGAACTACGCACGGAAAAGCCTCGATCTTTCACGCATCATACCAATGCGAACGACGACCCATTCGCAGATAAAAACGAACCCGCTTAAAAAAGAGCAAAACCAGATAAAGGATGATCGGGGAGCCAAAAGTTAGAAAAGATGTATATAGAAAATACAAGCGAACTTTGCCTGCGGGAATGCCAACTATATCGCCAATGCGACTGCAAACCTCAAAACCAAAGCGCTCAAAATAGTCCCGAATGCGATGTATCAATACCGGTGATTCCATGGCGTGAAGATGCGAACTTTTTTTTAATTTGGCAAATTTCCGAAAAAAAATAAAATCCGTGGTAAATTTTAACACCTGGGTCCACTCCAAAAAGAAAGATTTCGGCAGAAAGGGATTATTTGCAGCAGATTTATACCTTTGTATAATGAATCGCAACCTTACATTTTTGATTCTCTCTCTGCCTAGTTTTCTTTTTGCCCAATGGGTTCAGATTCCTTCGCCAACAGCAAATGATTTAGATAATCTCTATTTTATAAATGATACGGTGGGATTTGCCGGATATGGAAATTCAGAAATTGTAACTTATGATGGCGGGAGAAGCTGGAGTTATAATTCAGGTTTCACAAATCTGGTAAAGGCCTGTTATCTCGATTCTCTAAATGGATTTGGGATTACCCAAAACGCCATATATCAAACCAATGACGGTGGTGTTAATTGGTTTGACATAAGTGACTCCTTAAAAATTAACCTATTCTCCACACTCAATTGCGTCAATGGTGAAGTTTTTGTCGTTGGAAACAAAGGGCTTCAGGATACCGGATATTGGTATGTAACCAGTGATATAGGAATTACTTGGGAATTACGGTATATGACTGACTCCATGCTTTATGGGGAAGCACAGTTTTTGGATAACCAAAATATTTTTTCCTTTAGTGCTTCCGGTCATGGTTCTCAAGGGAATTTAATGTATCATTTTAACAGATCAATGGATGGTGGATATTCCTGGGATACTTATAGTTTTTCGCCTGGTATTTCTTCCAGCTATTTGATCTATTGTAATGATTATGATACGTGTGCATTTGCTCAAATTTCTTCTCACTGGGGACAATTTAGTTTTGGTATCGATCGCTTTATATTTTCGACCAAGGCAAGTTCTCCGTTACACTCGGAACAAGGAAAAGGATTGCACTTTTTAGAAGGGGGGCATCAGACTTTGTTTGCCGGTGAAACAGACTTTCTAATTGTTTCGCCCGATCGAGGTGTAACTTGGTTTAATCAGAACATTTCATTTCTTACGGGTTTTCAAAAGTCATTGTATAAATGTCATGTTTTTTCCGATAGTTCAGCCATTATAACAGGTGGAAACGGGTCCATTATTTTTACTGAAAATTTCGGTTTGGGGTTAGTAGATTACAATACAAAATCCCCGTCATTTTCCGTATTTCCCAATCCGGCTAATGATCATCAGGACATCAGCGTAACGGGACTCACACCCGGCACCACGTGCAAAATCGAACTTTTTGATCTTCGCGGAAAAAAAGCAAAGGAGGTTTTTGCCGGCAATTCGCCAGACAATACCCTGAACATTCGCGTCAACCTAAGTGACCTCGCAGCGGGGACTTATGTCTATCGGGTGCAGACCGAGGAAGGGGTAACAAGAAGGAAGGTTGTGGTGAATTGAGAAAATGAAGTATGGGTCCACTCCAAAAAGATAGATTTCGGCAGAAAGGGACTTTTTGCAGCAGACTCAAGTATTAATGTTATTCGAGGCGAGCGGGTCGGTGATTAAATAAAAATTTGACCTTCGTCTTCCCTTCCGAAAACCTGCCCACATCCTTGGACAAAACACATGGCAGAAACCAAGGCCAGCAAAGCATCTAAATGATGCCAGGATATAATTTCTTTGGCACAAACCCGAATACCTGGATGCATGCTATCCATCACCTTTTCGGCACAAAGTCGAAGGGCCAGTTTATTTCCCTTATACCCCAATTTCTGCAAATCGTATTTGGTGGACTGTGCCTTAGGGTAGGTTTCTCGCACTTCAATGCCCAATTTTTCGCACTCGTCTTTAATGCGAATCGCCCGGGCGGTAAGACCACCTAAAAACATTGGCGACATGGCCTTGAGTTCTTTGTCGGCATGTCTGAAATTATAGCAATCACAGTTTTTGATCCCGGCATATCGTCCGGGAAGGGAAAGCGGGGCGTCGATGAAAATCACTTCGGGACTATAGTGTTTTACGGCGTTTAATATAAATGTATCGGCATCCACGCCCTTGTCCACATCCAGAAAATCAATCCGCATATCTTTAAAAATAGCAATGACCGTGTTTCCGGAGAGTTTGCTTCCGAAGTCAATTCCAAAAATAATCTTATCCTGCATCTATATTTGTCTTCACACCAAACAACAATTCAACTTTTTCTTTTCTAAAGGCAAAAATGGCTTTAATTTTTGGTTTAACCAAAACTGAATGAAATAAAGCGCCAAATTTTCCCAACGGCAATTTATAAGAAATGATATCGGTAATGGTCGTCCCGCCATTTTCTGCAGCAAAATGATGTTCGTGATGCCACATCGCGAAGGGGCCGAAGCGCTGTTCATCCACAAAATACCGAAGCGGCTCAAGGTGAGAAATTTCCGTAATCCAGTTTAATTTAATACCGGCTATCGGTCTAACCTTATGATGAATCATCATTCCGGCATACATGGTATCAGGCATTTCATTTACCGTCTCAAATCCCATTTCTGACGGTGTAATTTTCTGCAAATTTTTTGGCTGGGAAAAGAAGTTCCACACCGTTTCCAGTGGTTCTGCGACCCAAACACTATCCTTTTGTTGAAACATACCTATATCGTTAGTTCTAGTGTAACACATATTCAAAGTCAGGTGTTCAAAAATACTTGAAGTAAAATTGCGACAATAGAGAAAAAATCCAAAATAATTTGTTTACTTTGCATCATGGCAAGAAAATTCGACCAATTCAATAAACGAAGGCTAAAATCATCCTATTTCGGGGTGGTTATGAGTATTTCCATGGTTTTATTTGTTTTGGGTTTTTTGGCCGTTTTGCTCTACAATGCGGATAACATCTCCCGCAGTGTAAAAGAAAATTTCAGTCTCACGGTGTTAATTCAGCCGGAGGCTAACGAAATGAAGGTTCGCCAATACCAAAAAATGGTGGCCGGATTGGAGGGTGTTCGCAAAACGGAGTTTATATCCAAAGAGGAAGCTGCCGAAGTTTTGAAAAAAGAATTAGACGAAGATTTCCTTCAGTATCTGGGCACCAACCCGCTCACGGACGCCATCGACATTTGGCTGGAAGCTGAATATTTAGAAATGGGATATTTAGAAAACCTAAAAGTTCGCATTGCTGACGACATGGTGGTTCAAGAAATTTTAATAGACGAAGACCTGGCAGAGATGGTTTACAGCAATCTGCGCCGGATTAGCATTTTTTTGTTGAGCGCGGCATTGGTACTTTCCCTTATCAGTTTTTTCCTCATCAACAACAGCATCCAGCTGGCGATTTACTCTCGCCGATTTATCATAAAAACCATGCAACTTGTGGGGGCTACCAGAGGCTTTATCCGCAGACCATTTTTGCTAACCGGGAGCATCCACGGGTTAATCGGCGGCATTGTTGCCAGTATCTTTTTAGCCCTTGCACTTTTGTATCTCAACACTTGGATACCTGACTTAAACCTACAAAATCAAATTAAGGTGTTAAGTATTATCCCGCTGATTTTAATAATTTTAGGTGTGCTTATTTCCCGATTTTGTACTTACTTTGCGGTGCGGAAGTATCTCAACCTGAAAACCGACCAACTATACTATTAACAACCCCTTAATGCTATGAGCAATCAAAATCCCGACAACACCTTCGTGTTTGGTAAAAAAAACTACATCATCGTCCTTATTGGATTGGTGTTAATCTTTTTTGGTTATCTGTTAATGAGCGGTGGCGGTTCCGATGACCCCAACGTTTTTAACCCCGAGATTTTCAACTTCCAACGCATACGTCTGGCACCAACCCTAATTATTTTAGGATTTATTGTGCAACTTTTTGCTATTTTTTCCCCGGCTAATTCGGAGGATGCATGAGTTTACTTGACGCGATTATACTGGGCATCATTCAGGGGCTCAGTGAATTTTTACCCGTTTCGAGTAGCGGTCACATCGAATTGGGGAAGGCTATTTTAGGGGAAACTGATTTGGGAAAAGATAGTCTTCTTTTCACTGTCGTTGTTCACGGGGCAACAGCCCTCAGTACCGTCGTTGTATTCCGAAAAGACATCATCGAAATTTTCGCTGGGTTATCGCTTCGGAAAATGACCGATTCTAATAAGTTTGCCCTGGCCGTGATTATTTCTATGGTACCGGCAGCCATTGTGGGACTTGCATTGGAAGATCAATTTGAAAAATACTTTAACGGTAACATCCTCTTGGTTGGGAGTATGTTGTTTATCACAGGATTATTATTGTTTTTGGCCGATAGGGCGAAGAAGACCGACAAATCGGTGAAAAAAAGTCACGCACTTATTATCGGAATATCACAGGCCATCGCCATACTCCCCGGTATATCTCGAAGCGGTGCCACCATTTCAACATCGGTTCTTTTGGGAATTGATCGGGAAAAGGCAGCGCGGTTTTCCTTCCTTATGGTTATCCCTTTGATTCTGGGTAAAATGCTATTGGACACCCGCAGTATGATTAAAGGCGATGTAGGCAACGAAACGATTTCCCTTTTTGCCCTAACAGCCGGCTTTATCGCTGCATTTATCGTGGGTATCTTTGCCTGTCGCTGGATGATCACCATTGTAAAAAAGGCCAATTTGAAATACTTCGCCTATTACTGCTTTGCCGTTGGTTCTCTGTCATTGCTTTACGTGATGACGACCTAGTGGCTTTATGAACAAGCTCAAATTAAAGGTTGATCTTCACAAATTCAAGCCAGGATTTTATCGAGGTTACACTAATATTTACCTCCACAGGATAGGTATCTGATTCGGGTGTGATAATAAAATTATTTTTGGTTTTTAGGTAGGAAATGACATTACTAAATCCTTTGGATAAAGTTGGGGCATTGCTCCATTTAATTTCAGCAGCGACAATTGGTGTTTCATTTTTGGTAATCACAATATCGGCCTCCGCGCCTTCGTGCGTGCGAAAAAACCACAAATTGTATCCTTCAGGTAAAACAGATTGGGTCTGATTTATCACAAAACCTTCCCATGAAAGTCCGATTTGAGGATGCAATAAAACAGATTGAAAATTCTCTAATCCAAACAGCGCGTGGTATAATCCTGAGTCAGCAATATACACTTTTGGACTTTTCACCAATCGCTTTTTGACATTGGTAAACCAAGGATTTAAAACGGTAATAATATATGACTGCTCCATATAATTGATGCATTTGCGTACAGTTGGCCTGCTTACACCGAGTGCATTTGAGATGTTTTCAATATTGAGCAACTGACCCTGAGCGTGTGCAATCAGATGTAAAAGTTTTCTTGTAATCACATTACTGGTTCCCAAACCCAAAAGCGGCAATTCTCTCTCGGTGTATGTGTTAATAAAATTCACCCGCCATCTCAAACTTAAAATATCAGTTTTCTTGAGTAGCGTTTCGGGAAAACCACCGCGAACAAACAGGGTTTTCCAATCCACCTTGTGACCAATTTCGAGTAAGCTAAACGGGTACATTCTCAAATATGCAACGCGTCCGGCAAGTGATTCTGAGCTGTCCCTAAGCAATTTGGGTGAAGCAGAACCCAGAAGGATATAACGTCCCGGTACTCGGTTTCGATCAATTAGTGCGCGAAGGACCGGGAAAATTTCTGGTTTATGATGAATCTCATCAAGAATAACACAATCACTTTTTAAAGCCTCTAAAAAAAGCGTCGGATTTTGCAGCTTAGCTAAGTCTTCAGGAAATTCCAAATCCAAATAGTGCGTGGATTTTTTATTCAAACTTACGATTGACTTTGCCAAAGTTGTTTTGCCAACTTGACGAGGTCCGGTTAAAACTACGGCGGGAACATCGTCCAAATAATCTAATAATTGGCCAAAAGCATGTCTGTTTTTCATAATAGCCTATTTTTCAATGCAAAAATAACACACATATCTCGAAATTTGAAAAATAAAGTTCCGATTTTCGGGGTAAAAAAATAAAACTACCCTGAAATTCGGAAGTTTTAGTTCCGATTTTCGGGGTAAAAAAATAAAATTACCCTGAAATTTGGAAGTTATAGTTCCGATTTTTGGGGTAAAAAGTGGGTTTATATTGAAATTTCACAGACTCACTAATAATGCTCGTTAAATCAAAATATACCACCATTACGTATTTCGTCGGTATATATCTTTTGGCAAATCATACATTCGTCAAAAAAAGCGCATGCGGTTTTTATACTTCGGTTTTTTTTTATTTCCCATCTTGGTTTGCGGGCAATCTCGTATAGACTCGCTTTCGCATGCGGATGATTTAGTGCAATCCAAGCAATACGAAACCGCTTTTAGTTGGTTGGAATCCATGGATCCTAAAAATGCCCAACCGGAAATTATTTTGCGGAAAACGCATCTGGCCCTGCATTGCCATGTTGCAACGGCATTGCACCAAATGTTTGCCTTCGTCGATATTGACCCAAATGACGATATAGAAAATTATCGGGGCGTTTCGGGATCTTTCACATTTTTTCAATTCCCGATCAAACAATTGCTCAATAAATTACACCTACAACAACCTTATGATTTGGAACTCACTCAGGCCTTGGTCGAGTTATATTATCAGGCATCTACACATTACGGGGCTTTTTGGCAAGGCGAAGATGTATATGATAACCTGCAAAAACACTTGAAAGCCTATCACAAACTTCGGGGCGGTGGAAATGCAGAAAGCTATTACCGAATAGGTGTTTCACATTTAGCCAAAAAAGATTACGCCTCGGCAGAAGAAAATTTTCGCGTTTCCCTGATGATGGATAGCTCATCTGAAAATGCCGCTGCATATTTTAACCTCGCATTTACCTATATGGAGATGGGAAATATCGAAAACACCATCCACTTCGCAAAAAAAGCCTTTTACAAATTTACTGAACGCGCCTACAAAGCAGATGCAGCTAGAATTCTGGGGGATATGTTCACCCAAAAAAAGGACAAAAACCAGGCACAAACGTATTATGAAGCTTCTCTGAATTTGGATCCGGGAAACTATTTTACCCTGCTTCCATTATTAAAAATTTACGTCGGTAAGCAACATCCTGAATCGCAACGTTTGTGTTTGGTGTTCTTTGAACTCGACCCAACCAACCCGACCATATATGACGAACTAGTATCCATTTTTGAGAAATACCATCAAAAAGAAGAATTGGTGCAGTTTTTTCAAAATCAAATATCCAACTACGAGGACCACCAAATTTTGGGAAATCTACATTTTCATATTGGAAAATTGCAAATGGATGCGGATAAAATCGCGGCCCGTCACCATTTCCTCGAAGCCAGAAACCAATTTGAACAAATCTACGAAAACGGTCATGGCGTTTTTGCGGTAGTGGATGCCGCTTTAAAACTTTTATAAACACAAAGGTACGAAATGAATTCCTCGTTATTGTGCTTTTGGTCACCCACCAAATCCCTTGTAAAAAACTACCTTTGCAAGAAAATTACAAATGGAATTCCTCGACCGCAAAACCCACTGGGAAAACATATATCAAACCAAAAACACGCTGGAAGTTAGTTGGTTTCAAAAACACCCAAAAACCTCAATCAATCTGATAGGAACCGGAAATGAAACCAAAAAAATCATCGATGTGGGGGGAGGTGACAGTCACCTTGTGGATCACCTACTCAAATTAGGATTTCAGGATATTACCGTTTTGGACATTTCAAAAAAGGCCATCGAATCCGCAAAAAAGCGACTTGGAGAAAAGGCCGAAAAAGTAAAATGGATCGTTTCGGACATCACTAATTTTATCCCCACTGAAAAATATGACATCTGGCACGATCGCGCTGCCTTCCACTTTCTAACGGATGAATCAGAAATCAAAAAATACATTCAAACCGTTCAGTCCAGCATCAATCCCGGAGGAACAGTCATCATGGGTACTTTCTCCACCGCTGGCCCCACCAAGTGCAGTGGTATTGAAATAAAACAATACACCCCGGATTCACTAACTGAAAGATTTACGCCTTTTTTCAATTTGGACAAGCACTTGACCGAAGACCACAAAACGCCTTCTGGCAAAACCCAGAATTTTGTTTTTTGTCGGTTTACCCGTTTGATGGAGGATGTTGAGTAAAAACTATTTGGCGTAAGTGGGGCCTATTTCCACCAATTTTTCAATCCAATGATCCAATGACCACTCACCATTGGAAGGTGCATTAGCCGCTTCAATGGTTCGTCTTCCGGCTTCTTTCAAATTGGCGATATTTTCAGGAGAAGCATCTGCCATGTCCTTTTCGTAAAGCGGTGTTACATCAGTGTCAAAACCGCGCAATTCTCCGGGCACATCAATCCTTTTGTAATTTTTATGCATATCATCTCCCAGGGTTTCAAACAATAAGCGCAGTTGATAATTTACCGTATCCTGTGCGCCGTCCATCATAATGGTAGGTATTGATTTTGCCCAGGAAATAACGCCCCAATTATTTGCACTGCTTTTATTTTCACTATTGTCCTTTTGGGCACCCGTTCCCAAAGATAAAATCATCATCTCGCTGGCTTTGGGATTTTCTATTTTTAATTCTTTGAAGTCTGTAGTTCTGGCCTCTGCGTATGCACACATGGCCGGGTTATTGGCAAAAACACCACCGTCTAGATTTACCATTTTCAACTTTTTATAGGGGTGCTCGGGGTAATTCTCAATTTTGGCCGGCGGAAAGTACGTGGGTGCAGCCGAAGTTGAACGCGCAACATCCCGCAATAAATAACGTCTTTTTTTCGCTTTCTCCTCGTTTTGTTCATGACTATTAAAGAAAACCGTGCTTTGATCCTTCAAATTAAAAGTGGTAATGATGCACGGTTTCATCAAATCGTGGAAATATAGTTCCTTAAAGTATTTTTTAAACAGGAACTCAATTTGTTTTGGATTATAATCTGTGGCATTAAACAATTGCCTTATTCCGAAAAACGATCTACGCTTGGAGTCATTAAAAATCGAATAGCCATGTTTTTCATAAAGCTTTAGAGCTTTAGTTGCGGGATACATGCTACTCGGGCCATCGGGTTCATTTTTATTATTGGGCAATAAATACATACAACCCAAAATGCCACCTGTACTTGTGCCTACAACCATATCGAAGTAATCCGAAATTCGGGCGTTTTTGTTTTTTGAAAATTCCTGAATCTTCTCTTCGATATGAACCATCACCATTGCGGGAATGATGCCTCGAATTCCACCTCCATCCAGACTCAAGATGCGGACTTTTTTGTTGCTTTTTTCGTTTGACATGGCTTTGCAGTTTAAAATTTTCCGCAAGCTATCAAAATTTTACAAATATTTAAGCCCCTTTTGTATTATCTTATTGTTTTAATGTACAAACGGTAGCTCAACCAAAATAAACCGCAAATAATTAAAAGCCAAAAAATACCCTTGGGTTCAGACATGCCCATCAATTGATCACTTACATCAAATCTGGCATCACCCTTTAATACTTCCGCTTGTTTTCGCGCCAACATTTCGCGTTGCGCATCGGTTTCCACCACAATAAATGCCGTTACGGGTGTCAAAACTCCGGCAAAAAAACTTTGCTGTACCAATGGAAGCCAATACGAATCGTAGTTTTTCGGATTAATTACGCGTTGTTTGTGCGCCGATTGCAATACCATACCGTTCCCCCAGAAATCAGTGGAATCGGTCAGTGCCCAATCCGGTTCATGATTTAAAAAATACACCTCATCGCTTTCATCATCGCGTAACCAGGTCGTGAGAGCGCTCCTTCCCGGCCAGGCAACTACCTCGCGCAAGCCTGGGAAGTTGGGACTTTTTTCGCACAGCGATTTAGACCACAACCGTCGCGGATAAAGCGTACCATCCGGCTTCATTTCAAAATAATAATCCCCATCCGGATAGGTAAATCGAAAATCATCAAAATCATCGGGAATGATGGCGTATTTCATACTATCAGAAACCACGACCATGACCGGAACCCGTTCCTCCTTTGCTGCAATAGAATTTCGCAAAACTTGCTCTATGGCGCGTTCCAGGAAAAAAGCACCCTCAGACATGCGACCGTTTAATGCATTCCAATTTTCCGAATACTTAAAATTTCTCCCCACCGAACCAGCCATTGTAACCACAGCATCTTCGGCCAAATCCGGATGTCGGGATATCAACTGCTGTATTTGATTTCGGCGAAATTCACTAAGGGGAATGGTCGCATCAATAATAAAATGAAAGTAGGGTCTGCGTTGCAAACGATCTCCTATTTGTTTGTCACTTCCGGTGACCAAACCGCACACGCCTTCCATTTCCCAACTTTTTGGGGTTTCGGTCGGTTCACCTAAAGTAAACGACCAGTCATCAATGGTAAATTGCACGGGATTTCGGTGTACAAGTTCAAATCCGGTTTTACGGGTTTCGTTATCTGAAAATGGAAACACCCTAAATTCTAGTGCATTACCCCGACTGTAAAACAACAATCCCGGATCTCGCTTTTGCACATTCCGAATAAGCGAATATATCCAAATCGCAGACTTCTTTTCCACCAATTGTCCTTTTTCTATAGTGCCAAAAACATCCAAATAATAATCGCTGACAAAACATCCTTCTGGAAGTTGAAATCGGGTGGAATATTCCGCGAGATTGGATTGCGAATGATTGGTAATTTCCAGATCAATTTGACTTACCCAGCTACTGCGATTTTCATCGTAATAACTTTCCGCTTTGGCTTCACTTATAATTACCAAATTGGAAACAGAAGAAGATGAGGTAACTGTTGGGGATTTTTGCACGCCCAAAAACACCTGCTCTAAAAGGTCGATATTCTCATTGGACAAAGTCATTCGGTCAAAAACCAACCACTGGTAGAACCCCGATATAAATGGTACGGTTTCTTCTAAAAAATCCATATTCCTTAAACTCCTTCGGTTGTTTAATCTTGCATATTTTATAGAGGATCGCAAAATTTTTGCATTCACCGAATAATCGACCCCTGGATCGGGTGTGTGGAGATAGGTCAGGGCCGTATTGAGATTGGCGCGTTGCATTAACCCGTAAACCGTCACCGTAGTAGGCAAAATCAAAAAAGTTACAATCAAACCGGCAAATAAAAAGGATTTTCCGTAATGGTCTTTCAAATATTTAAAATCGCGCATCAGACTTTTAAAATGAATGGCAGCAACGACCAGTGGTGTAAGCATTAATATGCCTATGCCCAGAAAAATAATTAACACAATAGAGATGGGGAAGAATGGAAAAAACACCAGAAAAAAGTAGGCCGAAAATGCAAAAGTGAAACCCTTTCCCAAAAAGATAAGCAATCGCATAAAGGGAGCATCCATTCGCGGAAGGGAAAGCAGAATTCCGTTTAGAATTGCGAGGGCAAAAAAGCTGAAATGCGAGAAGTCTCCAAAAACGCTCATCTCAAGGGAAAGAATAAGTCCAAAAAGCGGTAAAACCAAAGTAATAATTGCCGTGGAAATCCAGCTTTCCATTACGTTGTGTTTGGCTCGAAAAAGCATCCAATTGGAAAAATATATCAGAAAAAAGAGTAAAATGCTGACGCCTAATACCACGGAAACAAGATAAACATATTTCAGTGATTCAAAATAAATGAATAACTCGAAAAAATTCAATACAATATATGCCATGATGAATATAACCACCCCGGCAAGGAAAAAATATCCCATTCTCGTCTCCAGCCATTTGGGAAGAATCTCAATCAGGCAAACCATTCCGTAGAAAACACCAATGCCTAAAAAAGTGAAAACAATTAATACCGGACTCATGACAAACATCCAGCTGGGCAAATTCATCGTCAAAACATTATCGATAAATAAAAAGAAGAATAACACGATGACCAAACAATACAGAATGTGCAGTAAAACAAACCCCTTTTGAATCAAATGTTTTTTGTACAAACACCACAAGCTATAAAACAAAGTTGCCACCAAATGAAAAGCAATGGCTCCAAAGTAAAACATGAACATAGTTTGTTCCTTGTCGCTAATTTGGGTTTTTAACAACTGAAAATCATAGTGCCCTAGGATTAACATAATGGCCAGGGGTAATGAAATAAACAGAATGGCAAAGAGGGGATTACGTGCGCTATTTGTCATGACTTATCGAAGTTTTATTTGAGACATGGAAAGAGAAGCATACTTTTTTATGAGGTAAAAACCAGCGAGAAATAAAGCAATGGCGGAGAGAAAAACCGCGTTGCCTACCCACTCATGTAGTCGATAATGGGGGCCTGCGGGCAAAATACCATTGCCCCAAACCTGCACATAAATGGAAACCATAATCCGCAAAGTATTTATCCCAACGGCAAAAAGAAAAGCCCAGAGGGGAATGAAGTAAAACACCAAAAAGCGCTGGTGTCTAAACAAAATAGACATGAAGGCGATGGACAACATAAAAAAAGACAAACCCGAACAGCTTTCGTTCAAAACCACCATTAGTTCTGGAAACACAAAACCAGAATCCACGACCATTTCGGTAGCAAAAAACTTCTGAATAAAAGATGCAGTCGGGTGAAGCAAGAGCGGGTGGAAGTGGGTAGAAAAGACATATACACAAAAGGTAACCGCGCTCATGGCGACAAAGCGAAAGGCAGTTTTTCCGAAAATCATCCGGAAAATTTTGTCCAATGAAGTTTGGCTATCGGTTTGCAAGTAGCATTTAAAATTTTCGACCTAACATGAATTTGGCTTTTTTAAAAAACCAAGAACCTATAAATCACATAAATTCCGGTAAGCATGACAAAAACCTGCCGATGCCTTTTAAAAACTCAAAACAAGCGTAAAATATTGCCTCAAAGATAGAAGCGAATTTTAAGAATAATTACGACAACAGCTATGATTTTTTATAAAGTTCATTGTTACTTTGCCATTCTCTTACACTACACTATTCACAGCAAACGAAATTTAATGAACTGGTACGTCATTTATACAAAACCTCGGGCGGAAAAGAAAACGGCCGATTTATTGGAAAGACGGGGTATTGAGACCTATTGTCCGGTACAACGACAGCTCAGGCAATGGAGCGATCGGAAGAAATGGGTGGAAATGGTCGTGATTCCGTCTTATGTATTTGTGCGATGCGAGGAAAACCAAAGACACCGAGTAATAAACGAACCCGGCGTATTAAACTTTGTCTATTGGCTGGGAAAGCCCGCCTTGGTTCGCGATGAAGAGCTCAAGCGGCTTCAAGATTTCTTGCAAGAATACAACAACCACGAAATTTCTTATGAAGAATTAAAACCCGGAACAAAAATCCGGGTAGAAGGCGGCCCCATGGACAGCAAAACGGGTGTGGTGGTAAAGGTGTCAAAAACCAAGGCGCGTATAGAATTCCATGGAATGGGGATGGCGTTTATTGCCACCATCAAGCGCTCACAGGTTAAAAAAGAAAAAGAATCTGCCGAAAATCAATAATACTTTAAGGCGACAGAAACCACAGTTTTAGGCGCTTCCCCTACCGTAAATTTCGCATCATCGAAGGCTGGCGGACGCAATCCTTTTGGCAGCGCATTATTGGAAAATCCAAAACCCTCTTTGGGAACACCCACAAAATTCTTGTCCATTTCCAAATTCTCATTTTCATCGTCCACCACACTTAGGGCGTAATTTCCTGGTCGGTTGATGGGAATTTTTACCCGCATCACGCCGTTATCAATGTTTTCTTTGGGAAAAGTGAAATAATCTTTTGGTTCATAAGGAAACCCCTCGGATGTATTGTACAGCGAAATCAACATTTGACCCTTATCGTTTCTCACATTGTGAATTTCCACCTCGATACTGTTCTCCGAAGTAGAAAAAAGAATTTGCAAAAAAAGAAAGACACTAAATACCATTTGTCAAAAATTTTGTTTTAAAGTGCGAAGATATTGGGTAAACAACTAGTGAAACGTTAGGTTTAGCTTTGTGTTCTTAATGTTTTCGCAAACTTCATGCTAAATTTGCTAGAGGGTAGAGGGTGATTATTGTATTATAGATTTCAAATCATGTGGCTCAATCCACTCCAGTTGTTCTTTGTTTCTAAACCACGTCAATTGTCGTTTGGCGTATCTTCTAGTGTTTTGTTTGATATTTTCAATGGCCGCCTGCCGGGTACATTTTCCGTCGAAAAATTCAAAAAACTCAGCGTACCCAACCGTTTTTAGGGCGGTGTGAAACCGAAATTTTTCCACAGATCGCACCTCTTCTTCCAGTCCATTCGCCACCATTTCATCAACTCTCATGTTGATTCGCCGATACAACTCCTCCCGAGGCCAGTTTATGCCATACATCTTCACGGGATACGGTATGGAAATGAATTTATTTTTTCGAAAAGATGAAAACGGTTTGCCCGAAGCCATGTAAACTTCCAGGGCTCGTATTAATCGCATGTGGTTTTGTTGGTCCACTTGCTGAAAGTATTCGGGGTCTGCAATTGAAACCTCCTTTTGCAACCAGATCAGCCCCTTCTCCTGATAGGCTATATTTACTGCTTCCCGGACATCCACAGGCACAGCAGGTATTTCGTCCATACCTCTCAGCATCGCCGACAAATACAAGCCACTGCCCCCTACAGCTACGATGTCTTTTTTAGTGGAAAAGTAGTCTTTCAGAAACACCCTGGCATCTCTCGCAAAAGCCCCGGCGCTATATTCATTTTGTATGGATTTATTTCCCACAAAATGATGGGGAATGGATTGCATTTCATCCGGAGTTGGCGCGGCAGTACCGATGGGAATTTCACGGAAAAACTGTCGGGCATCAAAGGAGATAATCTCAGCATTTTTGGCTTTCGCCAGTGCAATGGCCAAACCTGTTTTTCCCGAGGCCGTTGGTCCGGCCACTACCCAAATCATTACAAGTCACTTTTGACAAACAACCTCCAGGAAACCCCGACAAATACTGCGATACTGATTAAAGAAACCAGAAAGGCTTGTAACGGAAAGTTTCCAATAAATTCCTCAATATTCAAAAGCACTTGTACATTATCCTGAAGCGGAAAGGTCACCAAATTTCGACTTGAAGATATGGGCAAAAAAGGCTTTAAAGATTTAATTGACAAACCCAAAATAGGCTCAACGATAAAGGCGTACAATAGCAATAAAACCACACTTAATCCCGATTTGCGGGTAAGTTGCACCAACAGAAAACCGAGGGAAAACAACACCAAAAACTCAATGCCCCAGAGCAGTGGATAATACCAAAACTCGCGGTTTACCCTTTCCAAAACAACATTCGTGTGGGTGAGCAATACCACCGATAAAAAATAAATAAGTGCGATATGAAACACCACAAAAATAGCGGTTGTCATCCATTTGCCGGAAAACGATTCCAACCGACTCATGCCTTCCATCACCTGTCTTCGATGCATTTTGTATCGAAAATCCAATGCCACGTAAAGCAATAGCACGATTACAGAAAAGTATTTAAAGATTCCGGCCAAAAAACTCAGGGTTTCCAAAATAAAGCCCGGATTGAAGAGGCCAAAACCATCAACATTAAAATCTTGCTGATCCGGAATGGTTACCCATTTGGAAAAATTCATCGCCACTACGACGTAAAAAAACACATTAACGAGCAAAAGAATTGGGAAAATTGGATACCCTCGGAGTTTAATCCCTTCAATGGAAAGTATTTTTTGCATTTTATCTGGTTTTTTCAATAAACAATTTTTCAACACCATCTCGCAGTGGAACCAAGTGTTTTAACACAATACCCTTGTTAAACAAAAACGTATTAAGCGCCACCGCATCGCCGGGCAATTGTACTTCCACGTGCAGAAAATCCTCTTGAATTTCCGCATGGATAAGAAAAGGCCAATCCTTCATCGTTTTGTGCAAATCGGCAATCGATACATTTGCAGCCACCTGATAGCGCACAGCGTCTCCGCTTTTCTCCGTATCGTTGAGTACCGAGAAATCGACAAGTTGCCCCTTTTTAAAAATGGCCAAATGCGTGCATACCTTTTCGATTTCGTCGAGGATATGACTGGAAATAATAACCGTGACCCCTTCTAGTGCGAGGCGTTTAATAAGGTTTCTCAATTCAAAAATACCTTCGGGATCGATGCCATTAAGAGGTTCGTCGAGCACTAAAACCTTTGGATTGCCCAACAGCGCACTTCCGAGTGCAAGTCGCTGCTTCATCCCAAGCGAGAAATTCCCGGCATTAACATCGGCCACGTGATCGAGTCCAACTTGTTGGAGAACTCGCCGACATTCTGCCTCATCGGCATTTTTTATCACCGCCGACATTTTAAGGTTTTGCATGGCGGTAAGTTTTGGGAGAAAAATTGGGGCTTCTAAAATACCGCCTACCTCACCGGGTAAGAATTTTTCACCACCATTAAACCACGAAAAATTACCTTCGGTGGGGTGGATAATGCCCAAAAGAATTCCTAAAAAGGTAGTTTTACCCGAGCCATTTGGCCCTAAAACACCCAGTACAGACCCCGTTGGGACATTCAAGGACACCTTTTGCAGCGCCCAAATATTCCCGTATTTCTTGGAAAGCGCATCGGTTTGAAGAATATTTTCCATAACACACTTTGAGGATTAAAAAAGTTTGTTTATATTTAGTCCCATTTTCAAATGACTTGAAGACCGGTAAAAAAGTATAATTTTAAAACGACAAACTTATGGAAAATATACAACCTATTGTTGCCAATGAGATAGAAAAAGAGCGCATCAATCAATTAAAGTTTCCCGACCACAAAGTCCTGACCAAATCGGAAGACATAAAAAGACTTCAAAACGCCCTACATCAAGCGACCAGTCTCGGTAATTTAAGCAAGCATAAGGTGCAGATATACTTTGAAGACAGCGAGGGATTAAAGTGTGTAAACACGACTGTATGGGCCATTACGGAGCACAACATCATGTTAAAAAGCGGCATGTCCATCCCAATTCATCGAATTCACGACGTCAAATTATTGTAATTTGAAACCAATTTGCAGATTGGTTTATATTTCTCCCCACGACACAGGTCTTGCCACCGACCCCCCCCCTTCCCGGCGAGTTGTGTTTTGGGGAGATTTTTTTGTGAGTAATTATATGACTGATAAAGTGATAACTTGTAATCATAATATTGAGTCTGCTCTAAAAAGTCCTTTTCTGCCAAAATCTTCCTTGTCGATAGACTTTTGAATTCTTACTTGCTCCGGTTCAAAAATACCTAGATTTTGATTGAAATTATCCTTTTTAGAGTGGACTCAATATTTAAAAACAAAAAAAACCACAATCCCGAAAGAATGTGGTTTTTAATAAAATGGCGATAAGCGCTTAGAAATACGAATTTCCGATTTGGGAAAATCTTAGTCTGCCAATAACGACAAGGTGTTGTTTTTTACCTCAACAACGCCGCCTTTGATCTCAATTGATAGGTGGTTTCCTTCGAGGTTGACTCTCCATTCTTCACTTAGGCTGTTTTTTTCGGCAATCTCCAGAACCACGATACCGGCAGTCAATGTGGAAATGATGGGTGCGTGGTTGTCGAGTACCTGAAATAATCCTTCTGATCCGGGCAATTGGACTGCTACGGCCTCACCGGAAAACAGTTTTTTCTCTGGAGATATGATATCTACACGCATGGTGATTACGTATTATAAAACGGCATCGGGGGGAAACCCCCAACGCCTGTTTTTGTTGCTAAATTTATTTGCTCTCTGCAAGCATTTTTTCGCCAGCTTCGATAACTTCTTCGATTGAACCTTTAAGGTTAAAGGCAGCCTCAGGATATTGGTCAACTTCACCGTCGAGGATCATGTTAAATCCTTTGATGGTATCTTCAATGCTAACCAAAACACCTTTTAATCCGGTAAACTGCTCGGCTACGTGGAACGGCTGTGATAAGAAACGCTGAACACGACGAGCGCGACTTACAATGAGTTTGTCATCTTCACTCAATTCGTCCATACCGAGGATGGCGATGATGTCCTGAAGTTCTTTGTATCGCTGAAGGGTTTCTTTTACGCGCTGTGCACATTTGTAGTGGGCTTCACCAACAATAGTGGGGTTCAAAATTCTCGAGGTAGAATCCAGTGGATCCACGGCGGGATAAATACCCAACTCGGCAATTTTACGACTCAATACGGTAGTGGCATCAAGGTGGGCGAAAGTTGTTGCGGGTGCGGGGTCGGTAAGGTCATCCGCAGGTACGTAAACGGCCTGAACGGAGGTAATTGAACCGCGCTTGGTCGAGGTAATACGCTCTTGCATGGCGCCCATTTCCGTCGCCAAAGTAGGCTGGTAACCCACCGCAGAAGGCATACGTCCGAGTAGGGCCGAAACCTCTGAACCGGCTTGGGTAAAGCGGAAGATGTTGTCGATAAAGAAGAGAATGTCTTTTCCCTGTCCTTCTCCGTCGCCATCGCGGAAGTACTCTGCAAGTGAAAGTCCGGAAAGCGCAACACGTGCACGTGCACCGGGAGGCTCATTCATTTGTCCAAATACAAATGTTGCTTTGGATTCCTGAAGTTCTTTTTCATCAATGACAGAAAGGTCCCAGCCGCCTTTTTCCATTGATTCTTTAAATTTTTCACCGTATTTGATGATGTTGGCTTCGATCATCTCTCGCAACAAGTCATTACCTTCACGGGTACGCTCACCAACACCGGCAAAAACGGATAGTCCACCGTGGCCTTTCGCAATGTTGTTGATCAATTCTTGGATAAGTACGGTTTTACCAACACCGGCACCACCGAATAAACCAATTTTACCTCCTTTGGCATAAGGCTCAATGAGGTCGATAACTTTAATACCAGTATATAGAATTTCTTCTGAAGTAGAGAGATCTTCAAATTTAGGTGGCGTATTGTGGATAGAACGTCTTGGATTTGAATCCAATTGCTTCATACCGTCAATGGCCGTTCCGGTTACGTTAAACAAGCGTCCTTTGATGTTTTCACCAACGGGCATCCCAATGGGCGCGCCGGCAGCACGAACTTCTTGACCACGACTTAATCCGTCGGTGGAATCCATGGCAATGGCGCGAACGGTATCTTCACCAATGTGCTGTTGGGTTTCCAAAATCAGCTTTTGACCATTGTGCTCAATTTCGAGCGCTTCGTAAATTTTCGGCAATTCGATCTCGGTAGTATCGAAGGTAACGTCCACAACCGGACCGATGATTTGAGAAATTTTTCCTTTGATATCAGACATGTTAGGAAACTTTAATGGCGTTAAAAACACCTGTTTAATTTGGCTGCAAAAATAGACACATCAACCAAAGAAATGAGAAAAATTTTGGATTTTTTTTCAAATGCAAATTGCGTGTTTTAAAATGCTGTTTGTCAAATTTTTAACCTAAAAATGCTTTGTCAATTACACGTGATAAAAAGGGAAGATTTCAACGGGGCTGATGTGGAACGCTTCCATCGCAAGTATTTTACAGGTGGTGGGAAACTTTCTCCGGTTGTACTTTTGCCCCATTATGATTGAGTCTCTTTTAACCTCCATAGTGGCCGTTTTGCTACTGGTACTTTTTATCCTTTATGCATATAAAGTTGCCCAACACTACGCCTTACTCCACTTGAAAAAATATCGTAAATTACCCGATAACCCTTGGGCGTGCTGGAAATCTGGGGCAAATAAATCGCTGCGAAATGAAGCACTTTTGTTGTATCCGCTTTTTTTTCCTGTGGATTTTGACGACAACGACAGCGAAGCAATAAGAACCCAAAAATCGGGGATAAAACGCATCAATATTCTAATCTATTGGGTACTAATTGTTGTACTTTTAGTGGGGATTTACGTGAGCAAATCACAATAAACGGATATGGAAGGGAAAGACATCGTGAGTGGGGATATTTTTAAGCGCATTGGAGAAGCTGCGGATGACTTGGGATATGAGGCGTACGTGGTGGGAGGATATGTGCGGGATCATCTTTTGGGCCGACCACTGCCCAATGATATTGATGTGGTTGCAGTGGGTAGTGGAATTGAACTCGCCCAAAACCTCTCCAATCGTCTGCCAAAAAAACCAAAGGTGACGATCTTTAAACGTTTTGGAACCGCCATGTTGCGGCACAATAATATCGAACTGGAATTTGTGGGTGCCCGAAGGGAATCATACAACGCCGATAGTCGAAAACCCGTAGTGGAAGATGGGACTTTGGAAGACGACCAACGCCGTAGAGATTTCACCATCAATGCCCTGGCAGTTCGGGTAAATGCCCTTGGATTTGGGACTTTAATTGATCCCTTCGACGGTATTAAAGATTTGGAGCGAGAGATCATTCGAACCCCGCTAGATCCGGACATTACTTTTTCTGATGACCCATTGAGAATGATGCGTGCCGTGCGTTTTGCCGCGCAATTAAAATTTACCATTCACCCAAAAACCCTTGCCGCCATTCGCAAAAATGCAAACCGGTTGTCCATTGTTTCTGTTGAACGGATCATGACGGAATTTAATAAAATCATGACGACAAAAAAACCATCGGTGGGTCTTGCGCTCTTATTCGAAACCGACCTGATGCACCAGTTTTTACCAGAAATTGTTGCTCTGCAGGGCGTGGAAGAAGTGGAGGGACATCTGCATAAGGACAATTTTTACCACACCTTGGAGGTGGTGGATAACATTAGTAAAAATACGGAAAATCTATGGCTGCGCTGGGCTGCCTTACTTCACGATATTGGAAAACCCGTAGTGAAAAAGTTTGATCCCAAGGTGGGATGGACTTTTCACGGACACGAATTTTTGGGGGGAAAAATGGTCAATCAGGTTTTTCGACGATTAAAATTACCACTGGGAGCGACCAGCAAATACGTAAAGAAAATGGTCGCGATGAGCAGTCGTCCTACCGCCCTTACCAACGAGAACGTAACCGACTCCGCCGTTCGTCGTTTACTCTTTGATGCCGGCGACGATATCGATGATTTAATGATTTTGGTAGAGGCCGATATCACCACCAAAAACGAAAGAAGAAAGAGAAGGTATCTGAATAATTTTCAAGAGGTTAGACAGCGATTGGAAAAAGTTGAAGCCGAGGATAAACTCAGAAACTGGCAACCACCCATCAGTGGGGAGGAAATCATGAAAGTATTTGACTTGCCCCCTGGCAGGGAAGTTGGTTTGATTAAAACGGCCATTAAAGAAGCCATTTTGGAAGGGAAAATCCACAATGATTTCGATGCTGCTTATGCCTACATGATGAAAGAGGGAGAGGCGATTTTAAGGGATCAGGGGGTGTGATTTTTTTTAAAAGTTATAACCTAATCTGACACCAATAAGCAATGAGGCCAAGTTGTCGATTCGGGTTTGCATTACCCTTGGGCGATCTAAATCATCAGGATTATCAGTGCCCCCCGAAAACTCAAAAGATGATTCTCTGGTGTTTAAATCATTGATTCGGTTTTCATCATTTACAGAAAATGCGGCAACGTACGACTTATTAAATTTGGTGTTCACACTTCTAAAATGAAAAAACCAGGCGGCAATTATTCCGTTGTAAACCTCGTATTCTCTGCCAAATTCTAGCCAATAACCATAAGCAGACTGATCATATTGTGCAGTTAGTTCACTTTCAAATATATTCCCGTTTGTTTCATAGGTATTTTCAATGTTCAATTTTTCATTTCGGTTAATTAATGCCGCACCCACAGATACAAACATAGTGGTTCTTTTTTCGGGCGTAAACCTATATCCAATATTTAAACCGTATTCGAGGTGTGATATACTTCTATTGTAAAAGGTTTGACCGGATTGAATTGGGCCTTTAAAAATGCTGCTTATATGGGAAACGGAAAAATGACAATAAAAGTGATCCCCCAAACTGCTGCCACCTTGCAAATTAAATCCTGAATTTAATGCAGCTTCTTGTGATGCTAAGAAAATCCCTCTCGAGGTTATTTGTTGTGGATGAAGGGCTAACTGAGCATAATGGTTGGTATAATTTAATACGTCATTCCCCTTTACGTCTATTCCAAAAAGATAATTGGCTCGAATTTCCGGACGAAAATTTTGTGCTTTACCGGTGAAACCGCAAAAAAGTATGACTATAAACAGAGATTTAGAAATTCCGGAGATCATAATAAAAAAAATTAAAATTCAACAATTGCGCCCCACTTTGCTCGTCCAATTCCACCGACAATTCCAGTTCCATTTTTTACGTTGGAATACGTTGTGGGCGGTTCAATAAACGGATCATAAAAGTTGCTTGAGTTTAGGTCATCAAGTTGCATTACATATTTATATAGAGGCTCCGACATCACATCTACAATTGTAATCATAGAATCGATACTATGTCCTGAGGCTTGAGATATAATTAAGTTTTTAAATTGAAAGCTGCTGTTTTCCAAATCATCGTAATCTAAACTTAAAACGAAATATTCTCTTGAAATAATATTTATTTGAAAAGCTTCATTATAAATAGTATAGTTAGTGTGTAAAGCCTTATAACAATTAGATTGCACGGTTCTTGCGCATGTCCAAACCTCACTAAATACGTGAGGAAAAAAACGCTTGGTTGTACTTGGCCCAAATGTAGCTTCACAATGGCGAATAAGCGCTTTTCGATTACTTGGGTCAATAGAGTCCCATTCATCAATAATATTGAGTACAGCAGCTTCGGGAATTATCGTTTCCCCGTGTAATACTATATCATCTTTCAGCGTGGCTCTAATCTCATACGACTTGCCCTCTTGAATAAAATGTGTGCCTATATAGCATTTTTTCTGGTCATCCCATGGAAGTATTTCAATGAAATTCCCATCTTCATATATTTCAACTTCCGCATTGCTTATGTCGATAAATTGAAAATTTCTAGGTTTCGTTTTTGAAGCTGATTCGTGTAGGTAAACCTCTACAATTTCACCAGAAATCAAAAGGGTATTAAGAACAGGAACTTTTTCTTCAAAAACATCTTCCAGTTCTTTTTTCACACAAGAAATGAAACCAAAAATAACAAGAAAAAGTAGTGAAATTTGTTTGTGAAACAACCTCTTATCCCAAATTTTTTTGAAAAGAACAACCAAAAGTGGATGCCTCATAAGTGCAGGCAATTCGATTGTTGTAATATTTGCATTTTTGTCCATGACTTAAAACTTTAAAGTGTATGAGAAGGAAGGCACAAATAAAAAGCTGCTAAACATCTGCAATTTGTAGGAATCATCTTGAAGAAAGCCTCTGGTGTAATCAATATAAAAAGGATTTGCCCTGAAATATACATTGTACAAATCGACATTAAATTGATGGGTAATTTTTTTTCGTTTTTTAGACCAGTCAAAACCGATACTTAATACGTGAAAATCGGGCATTTGGTAACCGTTTTTTTGTGAGATATAATCTATGCTCTGGGGAGATCTTAAGTTAAAAAGGCTGGGATGAACCGGGATTTTTTGGAAGGCGATTTGGTACGGCAATCCGGAGCCATAGGTGAATCCGGAGTTTATGTTAAATCTTTTGTTTACACGCGCTGTTAAATACACACTCAAATTATGTTGTCGTAAGAAATCTTGTGGAAAGGGTAATCCCATGTTTAATGAGTCGGTTTGTCTCGTACTATTCATTAAAGCATACGAAACCATGCCGTTAAAAACCCCGAATGAAAATGACGTAAAAAACTCTAAACCATACGTTTCGGCCACAGCACGAAAAAGTGATTCCTCGGGTTCATCGGTGGATAAAAACATGGATAAACCTTCTCGTCTCACCACAACGTTGTCAATGGGTCTGTAATATCCCTCAATCCCTATCTGCCATTTTGTATTTACATTATATCGAGTTCCTACATTATACATTTTCGAAACAGAAACCGGTAAATCTCCACCTGCATTTACCCACATATCAGCAGGCATTTGTATTCGCGAAAACCGAATATGGTGCAAAGCCTGGTTACTCATCCCCCATCCTGCAAAAATGTTTAATTTTTTATTTGGCGAATAATCTACCGTTGTACGTGGCATTAAAAATGTGTTTTGGGTATTTCTAATTTCAGGATAATGCATGAGATTTACCCCAACAGATAATGACAATACATCGGAAATATGATATTTGTCCTCCATATAAGCGGTATATTCACTCAAAATCCTGTTTCCGATTTTATTATTTATGAAAATATTTTCTTCTCCCGTATTTTCATTTACAGCCTTTCTAAAAACATACGGCATCAATAATCGATTCTGTGCAAGTGCAAAACCATAAGTTAGCTGGTGTTTACCCTTCCACGTTTGTCCATCTACACCTATACCAAAATTCTCAAAAGCATTGTCGAATTCAGTTATGAAGTTGTATATTTCATTTGAACCAAAATCTTCTTGCGGGAAATCTTCAAAGATTTTGTAATCATATCGCGAAAAATACAACTTGGTGGTGATTTGGGTAGATGCATTTAGGGTGTGAAGCCAGCGTATTGAAGCCGTTGAATTTCCCCATATATTTTCGGCCTTTCCATCACTGGAGGCACCTGATGCAAGGGACGAATACGCAACATCACGGTTAAAATATGAGGATATAATAAGCAAATTCTTTTTGCTTAACCTGTGTTGATACTTAAACATGTAATCTGCCATATTGCTGGTAATGAAATCATCATTATTCATAAATGGTTTGGCCAACATGTCAACGTATGACCGCCTGGCAGAAAAGTGAAATGAAGATTTACCTTTCACTAAGGGGCCTTCCAGACGAATTTTACTCATGATTAATCCCACACCAAGTTCACCGTGAAATTCATTCATGTTGCCTTCCTTTAAGCTGACATCCAAAAATCCGCCCACCCGGCCATTGTATTTTGCTGGTGCAACCCCGGGATATAAATCCGCGGATTTTACAACACTTGGATTAATCGCAGCAAATAATCCGTAAAAATGACTTAGATTAAAAAGTGGAATCCCGTCAACCATTACTAATGTGTGACCTAAGTCAGCTCCACGAACATGAATGTCAGAGGAAAACTCAGATCCCATCGTAACTTGAGGCATGAGTTGCAAACTTCTGAAGATGTCTTTTTCGCCAAATATAGTTGGGGTCTTTTGAATAAGTTCTTCGCCAATTTGAACTCGATTGTTCTGAACTTCAACCATTCGTTTTACAGAAACCACATCAACAGAACCTAACTCTGTTCCGGCTTTAACTTGTATAATATGGATTGGTCGGATAATGGTATTTTGAGAAATTGTAAGGCAGGTATCAGCTAGATTGACATGGGATAGGCATATTTTTACACTATCACTTGCCGAAAATGAAATTGAAAAATATCCATAATTGTCTGTAATCAGGGTTTTGCCCTGCGTTAAAACCCGGCAAAAGCCCAGTCCTTCTCCATCAAAGGCATTTATCACTTGAAATTTGACCTGATTTTGCCCACAAATTGACAAACTCGAAAGTAACAAGAACCACAAGAGTAACCGTTTATTCATGCAAATTGGTTAAATAAAATAAGCAAAGTGACCGACAGTTGCAATCACTTTGCTTTCCTGAAAAATTATTATCATGAAAGAATTAATTTCCCCTCAAAAATGGATTCTAATTCTGATTTCTGGTATTCGTTAAATACTTTGTAAATATACACACCATTTGATAAATTGAAGGCTGAATTGTAAAAATAAATCAAACCAATCATCACACTTCCCATGCCTTCAATTCCACCGAATCTTTAACATCATACGACCCGATTTTTTCCCGGCGTAAATTGTAGAGATAACCACCGCATTTGGCCATTTTACCAAAATCGTGGGCGGCAGAACGGATATAGGTGCCCTTGCTGCAATGTATGCGAAAATGTACCAAGGGCAATTCTACCCCGGTAATCAAAAATTCGTGAATTGTGACCTCACGGGGTTTTATCTCCATTGAATCGTCTCCTTTTCGAGCAGAATCATAGAGCTTTTTGCCATCCACTTTTATGGCCGAAAAAGCTGGTGGAACTTGCTCGATATTTCCCGTATAGCGATTGGCAAATGATTGCAGCTCATCCAGAAAAAAGTTGGGAACAGGCTGGTGATTTTCTTCGGGCATCTCCCGGTCAAAACAGGGTGTGGTGGCGCCCAACTTTATAGTTCCGGTATAAACCTTATCCAATCCTGTAAATCCGGGAATTTCTTTGGTCTTTTTTCCGGTAAGTAAAATAAGTAATCCGGTGGCCAGAGGATCTAAGGTCCCCGAATGACCGACTTTTATCTTTTTTAAATTGTACTTTTTGCGTATTTCGTAACGCACTTTCTTTACGACCCCAAAGGAAGTAATCCCGTAAGGTTTATCGATGAGCAATATTTGACCTTCGGTATAAGGGTTTGATTCTTCCATTCGACAAAAATAGGCAACACGCCTTACATTTTGCCATCATCAACAATGGTCAGTTTTTTTCTTTCTACCTGCCCGGTCAATTGATTTTCTGCCAAAATAATGTAGTTGCCAGAAGCCAGTTTTCCGTTGTCAATGGTGGTTTCGCCGGAAATATTTTGCTCAAATACACAATGGCCAACCATGTTGTAAATTCGAACTACGTGTGGTTCATCCGTTAGCGAAATGGTAAAAGTGCCTCCATTGGGATTGGGGAAAATACTGATTTTAGATGTTTCAAAGTTCTTAGTTGATATAATAGGACAATCGATGGACTGCAAAACAAAGGTGTAATACGTAGATGTTTCTATTCCGCATGGATTCACCAAGGTATTGCCGTCAAATCCTGTACGGACAGTTCCGAGAAAGTCTCCGTTTTGGGGAAGAGAGGTTTGCAATTCAAGTGTGATGTGCTGAGTAAAACCCGGACCATCGCAATGGGGATCAACACTGATAATGGGCACCAAAACCGTATCCGGGGAAAGCAGTCTAAATTCGGTACCATTTGTGGCCACTGACCAGCAATGAATAGGCTGATTAAAATACAAGTCGATTTCGGTGGACAAGCACTCGTATTCCACTGTGGCAAATGCAAAACCAAAACCGCCACCGGGAACCAATACAGTATCAGAATTTGGCACCTCATTGGGGTTGTTCATCCTGCTGATTATGTCGATGGGATAAAATTCAGTAGGATGCTCATCGTGGTCGAGTTTTGGGCCATTCATCATTCCGCTATTGCTACAATTACCGGCAATAACTAACAAACTTTCCACATAACTTGAGCCAACTTGCACATAGGTATTTAACCGACTAATCCATCGAAAATCCTTAAGGATCATCACGTACTGAAAGTTCCCGCTTACTCCGGTAGATTGAAACTGAATAATTCCGTTATGGGAAACATGTACGCCATTAGAGTTTGCCGGAAAGGGCTGTTTTTCTGTATAATCCGGGTCAAAAATCATCGGTTCTCCGGGGCCGCTACAAGGCCCGTTTAATGCGGTTTTTAAATGGTATTGAATGGAGTCTCCATCCTTGTCGAAGGCTGTGTGGTAAACATTGATATCTCGGTTGGTGCAAAAGTGAAAAGGGCCCCGCATGGCACTGATGGAAGGCGATGAATTTTCTCCCTCTACGGAGTTGTTTAAAGTAGCCTCCAAATAATTGGTAGAACCTCCTTGGCCATTGTTAGTATAGTTACTAATATGCGTAACGCCTATTCGACAGCAAACCATGGCATGACTAAAAATAAAATCGGAACAGGTGCCACCCAAAGTTACATCACCTGTATAGACATGTTCAAACAAAGTTGTATAGCTGGAATCCATTGACTCAACACACTCAAATTCACTAGTCATAACATTCCCAGTTATAGGTGTCGTTTGTGTCACTGTAACTGTTTGATTTGGAATGCAAGATGACCGAACACAAACTTGATAGCTATTTCCTATATTTAGCGTTGTGTATCTTGTCGTACGCATCAGGGTGAGCTTTATTCGGTAATGATACGGAATGCTGGTAGAGTCACCTATGTATTCATAACTGAGTGTACCCCCAACAAGATGGGCAGATTTTACAGGATTCGCAAAAACAAAAAGTGCGAAAACACAGCAAATTTTAATTGAAGTAAAAAAATTACTCATGGCAGTTTGGTTTAGCATAGAAGTATTCGGCCTCAAATGTAACTAAAATTTACAATTTAAGTCAATTCAAAACTGTAAACGGGCTAAATTTTTATTTAACGACAATGTTTATGAATTTTAGATATGGCAAGAATGCAAAAAAAAATCACAATCTATGGTTGAGTCCACTCTAAAAAGGATGATTTCAATCAAAATCTAGGGATTTTTGAACCGGATCTAACCAGCTGTTAGTGAGGATTCAAAAATATGCCGACAAGGAAGATTTTGGCAGAAAGGGACTTTTTAGAGCAGACTCATGGTTTTCTCCCTATTCTCTGCATACCTTTGTCGTGCATAAAACTGTTTGTATGAACGTGAAACTAGACTTTTCCGCATTTTCACCCTTAAATAGCAAAGATTGGGAAGCTAAAATTTGCAAGGAAACTGGGGTGTCAAATATCGAAGATCTCCGTGTTGAGATGCTGGATGGACTTTCGTTTTCACCGCTTCACACCGGGGTGGAAAACGATAATGGCGGACATTGGTTTCGGCCAAAAGGCGACTGGACAGTTGTGCATTATCAAGCGGAAACCCGCGAGGAGAAAAAAGCCAATATAAATATAATCAAAGCTTTGGAAGGCGGTGCAAACGGCTTATTTGTAGAAGTTGATAAGTCTATTCAATGGTCTGTTTTGCTAAACAATATTGAATTGTCGTACATTCAACTCTTTGTTTCTGCAAATGATCATTTGGCCATTAATAACTTAAGGTTATACCTTTCGGAAAATTACCAAAACAAAAATAACGAAATCTATATTCTGAAAACCGATGAAAAATTTGAGGATTTTACAAAAACAATAGGCATAGACGGACGTGCCCTTGCCAATGCTTTCGTGCCTGCGCACAAGTCCATCGGCATTATGTTGGCCCACAGCTATCAGGCCATACTAGACGGTTATAAGCCCAAAGATTTATGGTTCTTATTGGGTACTACCGGCGATTACTTTGTCGATATTGCGCAGGTTCGCGCATTGCGGGCGCTCTTTTCATTTTTGCTTGAGCAAATTGAAGAAAGTGATTTACAAACCTATATTTATACCGAAAGTATTACGGCCAATAAAAGTCCGGAAGACGAATACACCAACATGCTTCGCAATACAACTGAAGGCATGGGTGCTGTGGTTGGTGGAACAGATGCTTTGTGTTTACATCCCCATAATGTGCTTACAGAAACCGATGATCCTTTTGGCCAACGTATTGCACGCAACACACAACTTGTTCTTCAATACGAGGCGCATATAAACAAATCTGTGGATCCTGCTGCGGGTAGTTATTTTTTAGAAAACCTATCCCACAGCATTGCGAAGTCCGCATGGGAGTTTTTTAAAATCATCGAAGGAAAGGGCGGGATTGTGGAATACGAAAAAAGTGGTGCATTAACTCATTTGATGGAACAATATCAAAAAAGAAATGCCGAGGATATTGCGGCAAAGAAAATCAAACGCATCGGGGTAAACGTTTATCAAAAACCTTGAGTTTACCAGCCGGACTGAGGCCAAAGTTTAATACTAAACCACAACTATTGTTTGCAAATTAATTGCTCAATTCACAGGAATGAAAAATGGAAGTTACTAATTCCTGTTGATTTCCTAGGGCATTTTCCGTTCTCATACTCAAGCTAATTGGCTGATTTAACACAATATGTGATGTGTCCCTAATATGAAGTCTGGAAGAGTGTTTAAGTAAATTTTTACTGATTAATATTTGGCGCTCAACAGATCCTTGAGTGGAATAATCATACATATATATGTCCTGATCAAAATCTTCAAAAGGCATGGTGTATATACCGTAATCAAAGTGAATTTCTAACGGACTATTACCCACCAAATATCCAACATAGGAATCAATACCGTTCTTTTCAACCAGCTTAAAATTTTCAGGTACTTCAAGCGTGAAAACACCAATCTTAATAGACTTTAGTTCATTACTATCTGGTTCAAATCCTTCTTCTTTACTACAGCTAAGTAAAAGCGCTACCATTAAAACCGAGGGTAATACAAATGAAAAATTTTTCATATAAAGAATTTTTTGTTCGCAGTCGATTCGTCCTTGAAGACTTTTTAATCCTAAAACAAGGTTTCTAAATTGCTAATATAATGCAAAAATATTTAACACGAATATATGGTTGATGATTTTTCCCAAAATTACTTCAACCCTTTTTCAAAAAAATTAAATATTTGTTTTCTTTGCCTTTTGCCAAAGCTCCTCCATTTGCTCCAAATCTAAGTCGTACAAATTCTTTTCTAAAGACTCTGCCTGTTTTTCCATAGACTGAAAACGGGAAATGAATTTCTTGTTGGTTCGTTCGAGTGCCGATTCCGGATTGATTCCGGCCAGACGAGCATAGTTGATAAGAGAAAATAAGATGTCACCAAACTCATCCTCGAGGCTTTCGGGACTGCCGTTGTGTTGTTCAACTTCAAATTCCGCCAATTCCTCCTTCACCTTTTGCCATGCGAGATCGGGTTTTTCCCAGTCAAAACCAACACCACGGGCTTTTTCCTGCATGCGAAAAGCCTTTACCAAAGCGGGCAAAGATTTTGGCACCCCATCGAGCACGGAACGGTTTTGTCGATTTCCGAGTTTTATCTTTTCCCAGTTTGCCTTGACTTCCTCTTCCGTTTCGGCCTGTACATCCCCGTAAATATGTGGATGCCGTTCAACCAATTTATCGCAGACGGCATTGAGCACATCGCCCATGTCAAAGACGCCTTTTTCGGAGGCAATTTTGGCGTAAAAAACCATGTGAAGGGTAAGGTCACCAAGTTCTTTTTTTATCTCCTCCAAATCATTATCGAGGATGGCATCCGCCAATTCGTATGTTTCCTCAATGGTAAGGTGGCGCAAACTCTCCAAGGTTTGTTTGCGATCCCACGGACATTTTTCACGAAGGTCGTCCATGGTGGTAAGCAATCGGTCGAAAGCCTGGAGAATTTGCGCTCTATTATTCATGGGGATTACTGATCTTCTTTTTCTTCCATTTCCTTCATCTTGGCCTCCATTTCCTCGCGTTCTTTTTTAATGGTTTCAAAAAATTCAGAATTGATAATTCCTTTATCCAAAAGCAAATTATACCATTGAAGCAATTTTTTTAAATCACTAAAATATACCCGATCCATATCGCGCTCGGGTAGAATAACATCAAAGAAAGCCTCTATTTCACCTTTATCTGCTTTGTGGCTAATTGCCTCAGGTCCGCCTTCACGGGTAAACATTCGCTCAAACACTTCTGAAAGGGGGAGTTCCTCTTCTAAAGTGTACATGGCAACATCGCCGAGCGACATGACTGCCTGACGGGAGGATATTGAAGTTTTTTTGCCATCGACCAACGATTCGGCAATTACGTTATTTTTCCCACTGGCTTTCAATTCAAATAAGCCGGGTTTTCCACTAACATGGAGAATGTCGCGTAAAGTCATACTGTGTTTATTTATTTTGTTCGATTTCCTTGAGCCACTGATTTACTTTTTCCAGATCATCAGCAGTATCGCGAGCGAGTGTAAGGAGGTCTGCGGCATCATTGGCCAATTCGTGTGAGGGATAGCGAACCAAAAATTCTTCCCAGGTTTTTGCCGCCATTTCTTTGTCGTTCCACCGGTTTTCATAAATCAAACCCTTATAAAAAACCGCATGTGGTGCCTTTTCGTGTTTTGGAAATTTTATACTCAATCGCTGGAAGTATTCCATGGCTTCATCCTCCCTGTCAGGCAAATTATACGCTACCTCTCCGGCTTTAAACAAAATTTCCGCATCCAGGCCTTTTTGCATTTCACTTCGATAAGCGGAAAGGAGTTCCTTCCCCAAATCAACATCTAAGTTTTGAGAAGAAAAAGCTTCCTTCTCCAGAGCTTTTAAGTTCTTGTCTTCCTCTACAGTCGACTGCTGACAGGCAAAAAGCAGTAATGCGAGGGCAGGTGCCATCCTTCTAAATCCTTTCATAAAAAATAATTTATTCATCTTTATACCAATGGAAATTTCATTCGGTATTTTACCGATATTTTTCCTTTACTGATTTGATTCAGTCGAGATTTCAACATTCGTTTTCGCAGTGGTGAAAGGTAATCGGTAAATAATATGCCTTCGATATGGTCGTATTCGTGCTGAATGATTCGTGCTGCCAAACCGTCGAAAGTTTCCGTTTTCTCTTCAAAATTCTCGTTCCAATATTTTAAGGTGATGCTTTCTTGTCGAAACACATCTTCTCGCACTTCAGGAATACTTAGGCAGCCTTCATTAAACGCCCATTCGTCACCTTCCTCCTCAAGTTTTTCTGCATTGATAAAAACCCGTTTAAAGTCCTTGAGCTTCTCATATTCTTCATCGTCTTCCTCGGCAAAAGGCATCGCATCGACGATAAATAGTCGAATGGATTTTCCGATTTGTGGTGCTGCTAAACCGACCCCAGCTGCATTATACATGGTCTCAAACATGTTTTCAATCAATATGTTCAAATCTGGATATTCCGGGCTGATATCCACCGCTTTTTTCTTTAAAACCGGATCTCCGTAAGCTACAATAGGTAATAACATTCAGATGATAAATTTGTGCAAAGGTACATAGTCTTTGCAAGAAAAAGCCATAATACTCACTGATTGTCTATTTTAATAGGTGTTCATGAGATCGCTGCGCTTAGTTACGCACTGATTGTCTATTTTAATAGGTCTTCATGAGATCGCTGCGCTTAGTTACGCACTGATTGTCTATTTTAATAGGTGTTCAATTATGCTTTTTTTTCGAGATATTGTTGCAAAATAATGGTTGCGCTAATCATGTCAATATTTCCCTTATCCCGGCGATCCTTCTTTTTGCTGCCAGCGGCAATCATGCTTTCCATCGCCATTTTTGAGGTAAATCTTTCGTCCTCGCGAACCACCTCAATTTCGGGAAATTTCTTTTTAAACTTGTCAATAAAACCGAGAATTTCCCTTTCAATGGGATTTGCTGCGCCGGATAGCGACAAAGATTCTCCAACCACAAGCACATCAACTTTTTCCTTTTGGCAATATTCTTCGATAAAGTTCAATACCTTTGCCGCCGGAACTGTGGTAAGTCCACTGGCGATAATGCGCATGGGGTCTGTCTCGGCAATGCCGCAGCGTTTATGTCCATAATCGATGGCGAGTATTCTTCCCATGCCGCGAAGATAACAGTACAAAACCTATACACTGTATGCGATTTTTATTTTTGGTGATTTTTATTTTTGGTTTACAATTACTGGGAGTTGCACAAATATTGAATATTGAAAAAAATCAGTTGGATAAAGATACGTTGGATTTCACCTCCCTAAATGTTGGTGTCAATTTTTCGCTTTTCAATCGCAGTGCCGCATCTGATGAACCCGTCAACCTTTTGGGATTTAACAACAAAATCAATTTCATTCACAAACGCGGAAATCATGCACTCATTTTTATCAACCAAATCGATTATTTGCGCATCAACGAAAATCCATGGCTAAATACCGGATTCTCTCATTTTCGGGGTCACTTTTGGCGACCTAAAAAACGAAGTCTTGAGGTTTATACCCAACATTCTTATGACAATTTCCGGCGATTAAATCCGCGTATTCTCGTTGGGACAAATATGCGTGTCCGATTGGTTCGTAATAAAAAAATTACCCTAAACTACGGTATAGGAACCATGTACGAATGGGAGCGCTGGGAACACCCACATGATCTCGAAAACATCGATGTGCAATTTATCAAAATCAACACTTACTTTACCTTCCGGGCTGCCATTAATGACAATTTGGATTACAACGGCACACTATATTACCAAGTTGGCTATGACCCAAAAATAAACAACTTTAGAAACAGGGTGTTTCACACTTCAAATATCATCACAAAAGTCACCAAACGACTGAGTCTAAACCTTTCATTTGAAATTCAATATGAAGATAGACCCATCATTCCCATTACACCACTAATTTTTAGTATAAGAAATGGGCTTATATTCTCGTTTGACTAAATTGGCTTTGCGTGAAAATCTCATTGAACTGGAAACTCGAGGTTTTGTAAAGTGCAAAAAAAATAATCTAATCCAAAACTATGAATTTATTTTCCTTTATCATCACCCTCGACGATGAACGCAATACCGTTTTGCGTCAAATAATAGTGGAAGGACAGCTTTCTCTTTTTGATTTTCACCAAAAAATTGTGAAGGCTTTTGAGCTCGATCCCGGCGAAATGGCCTCTTTTTACCATGTGGAAGGCGAATGGGAAACCACCGAAGAAATCCCCATGGAACCCTTTGATGAAAAGAGCGGGCAACGCAGCATGATGAATACCACGGTGGAAGATGTTTTTCACAACCACCAACGCATGGTTTATGTGTATGACTTCCTGTACCTATGGACTTTTTTCGTAGAAAAGGTAAAATTGGCAGACGACATTTCTACGCCCGGTGTGGTTGTATCTGTGGGCACACTACCGCAAAATGCCCCGGACAAATCCTTCGAAACCTTGGAGTTTCCCGAGGATGAGGATGTTGATCCGGAGGACGATGACTATTCAATATATTGAAATCATTATTGAGTCTGCTCCAAAAAAGTCCCTTTCTGCCAAAATCTTCCTTGTCGGTAGATTTTTGAATTTTCACTAACAAATGGTTAGCTCCGGCTCAAAAATCCCCTCGATTTTGATTGAAATCATCCTTTTTGGAGTGGACTCATTATTGCTTTCAAGGAATGTCCGAAAATTCTAATCTTTAGACTCCGGCGCACCGTCGTTCGCCCAAGCGATGAGTTTATCAATAGTGCAGTTATCTAATTTTCCGGTAGGTGGCATCGATTGCGCATTGGATTCGGGCATGGTGATACGAGTTTCCATCACACCGCTTAGCGCTACATCGCGTATGTTTTCGTATTGACGAAAGTCGCCGTATGTGCTGGAGTTATGGCAACCTGAAATGGCACAATTCGCATCGACTATGGGCTTGATGTCGTCCACATAGGTCAGGTTTTCAGTTTCGCAATTACCATTACCATTTCCGTTGTCGTCATCGTCTTTGGAGCAAAACGTCATGGTGATGGGTATCAGCAAAAAGAGTATTGATTTTTTCATTGTGAATTTTAGTTTATTGTTTGATTATTTTCGTTCGCAATACGGCATCCCTGCCCTGAAGGGTCAAAACATAAGGGCCAGGTGGAAAGTTTTCCATTTCGGAAATTAGAAGAATCAATTCGTGCTTTTCAACAAATTGATTAAAATGGTAAACCACTTGTCCCACCGGATTTGTGATGTAAATTCTAATCCGTTGATAGGCATCTAACTTCAAGCCCAAAGTTACAACATTATCGGTTGGGTTGGGGAAGATTTTCATTTTTAGGTCTTCCTGCTCAAACCTTTCATCTTTTTGACTTTTATCGCATTCAAACGATGCCATAAAATCGTCTTCCAAATCAAATCTATTCATAAAAAACTCGCGAATATAGCAGGGGCGTCTGTCGAAAAACTCCTTGATAACTGAGACGTGGTAAAACCAAACCGACATATCTGTAATGGGATATCCCCAACGGTCAATTTGATGCGGCATTACATCCCGGTAATTGGCAACCATGGAATCCAGTAGAGATTTAAGAATTTTGGGATGGAATTGGGTTGCCATTAGCTCTTCCATCCGATTGAGAAACTGATTGCGGAATTTTTCATTCTCCAAAGACTTCCGAAATAATAAGGTGGACCAAGGCGGATTAGGCCATCCCGGACCATCAGTTGCCAAAGCGTGTTCCAGTGTGTTTCTTTCAAAAATTCTAAAAGAGCCATCACTGTCAAAAACGATGTTTCGATAAAGTCCATTATTTTTATTTCGCCAAATCATTCGGTTATTTCCCGGCCAATCATGAACGCCGGAGTACACCCGAAAACACAAATAATCGATTAAATTATCTATGTCCAATTGATTGCCCAACCATGCATAACCGGTATCCGTATCCAGGGTGGACGTATTTTTAAGTGTATTTACCAGATTTTGCCATGGCGGATCGTTTGAAAAGTCAATTGGCCGACTAATCACCACATCATTTTTGGGTACTCCGGTATATTGTTCAATAAATTCCTCATCAATGCGGTTGCGAACATTGATAACCCCCCAAAACTCTCCATTGACAAAGTGAATTATTGGGCGCACGTCCTGTGCTTCCATACCCATTTTTCTAGCAATAATGGAGGCCAGCGCGTCTCCGAATAATGCCTCATTAAATCCTTGTCCGCTATTTCTAAACAGTATGCGATTATAAGTGTTGTTTCCACCAAAAAAGTCGTAATTTATTCTTGAAGGGCCATAAATACTTCGGGGATAAAGTCGTAAGCTCTTCATGGGAAGTGTTCTGCTCGCCATACCGTGAATTCTGACACCAAGGTTTTGCTGAAAGGCCATGTCACCATTGGGTTCAAAAAACGCCATATTCACTTCCCGCTCCCATCTACGACCTCTTTCGTGATAATTTCCGGTTCCCCATGGCCAGGGAGTCTCGGGGTTATCTGCGTGGACTTTTCCCGGAACGTAAATGCCTCGTTCAAATCCAAAAAAGCCATCGGGATCGGTAATAATAGAGGCTACACCCAAATTGTGGTCGGGGGCATTTTTTTGTAAAAAATAATGACGAAATACCACGGGTGTGCAAGGTTTGCCGTCACAGAATCCCCTAGCCGAAAAAATGCGACCCATTTTTTGCATGGAACGCGGCGGTTTCCAAACATATTCTTCCAATGTTGTTGGCGGATTGGTGGGAATTTTTGCCAGATGAAAACTGTCAGGTGGAAATAGCCAAAGTGCACCATCATATTTATAATCAGTGGTGGAGGGAATAGTGCCATCAAGGGTATAGTAAAATTCAATTCCCGGTTTGGATCCGGAAATTTCAACCCGCAAAGAATCTGTGGGAAAAAAGCCCGAAAATGGCCATGCGAAAATATCCTCATTGAGGGGGAAATAGGGATTTGCTCCCTGATTGGTTTTTCCGGGTGTAGCCTCGGCAAATGCCACGAGGGAATCACCGCCATCGATGGCACGACCAAAGCTGTGATCGTAGGGTAAAGCGGGAAAATTAATCGTATCAATATTTCCAAATCCACTAAAAAAGAGCCTTCGCATATCGTCACGAAGTTCAAAATTTGCGTGGATATACGAATTCCCAATACGGTTTTTCCCAGAACATAAAACAAGCAAAAAATCACCGGGAAAAAGAATGGTATCCGGAAGAGGGTATTTCAATAAATCATTTGCTGCTGGAGACAAATAAAAACCATTGAGAGAAATGGCCGTAGCGGTAGGGTTGTAAAACTCAACCCAGTTGGGGAAATCACCATCTTCGTCCTCAACACTTTGAAATGCTACATGGCTAACCTCATTGATCACGAGGCTTTGCTGTCCTTTTGCAAAAAAAGACACAAGCATTAACACCAAAAAAATCTTTGTCCGCATATATTCAATGAATCGACTTACAAAGGTAAGCACTGGAAGGAATATGTGTTTATTTGTTTTTTTTCCGGGAATTGGGGTTGGGTGCGGTTTGGATTGTGGATGTTATTTGCGGGGTCGGAGGTCGGGGGTTGGTTTCGGGATATATATAGTGCAAGGTAGGTGTCTTTGCTCCTTACCCCCAGGTTAAAACCTGGGGCAATTATTTCGGTCGCTCCTACGGAGCTAGTAGGTGCGTGCGTGTTTGTGGCGTTGTTATAATCATCAACACCCCTACGGGGTTGATTCGTTTAGTTGGGGTGTCGTTTTGTTATAATTATCAACATCCCTACGGGGTTGATCCTGTATGTTTTGATTGATAAAAAAACGACGACCAAATGGTTTCGGTCTCACGAAACTTCCACGAATACCGAAACCCGTTCGTCGTCCACATTGTCAATTAAAAAAGTCCCTATTACCTGAATGTTTACAGAACAAAAAAAACCACGAACCAAATGATTCCAGTTTCTCAAAACCTCTACAAATACCGAAAAAGGTTCGGTCTAAAAACGACTAAACACCTAAACGACTCAACGACTAAACCTTAACACCATTGCACAAAAAATCACGGTCTCACGAAACCCCAACGAGTACCGAAAATGGTTCGGTCTCCATCACTATTCCTTCACTCTAACCTCAATTGATTCCGACATTAAATCTGCGATTTTTCTATCTAAATCGGCGCGGCGCATGTTGGTGGAATAGACTTCTTGGGGAACCTGGATGCTTTCCATGAGGTGCTCGAGGTTGAAGGCTATTTCTATTTTACTGAGATCTAGTCCGGTGATGTCGTAGGTAAGTGGGCCGCGGCGGTTTTCGGTGTACCCGATGTGCCAGGAAAAATTCATGTCCATGGCGGTGCTCGGCGGATGGTCGTGGTTGGTAGGGCCTTCGATTCGACCTAAAATATATCCGTCGTCCCAGTTCCACCACATGGAAGGGACTTTTGGTCCCAGTGGATGTTCAAGTGAGAAGTCAACTGGTTGCATGCCTTTGTTGATGGCATGACGAAGTCCAAATGCCAAAACGAGGGTTTCGTATTCTTTTTTTGCGGGCACTTCGCCCATGGAAATGCGGTGTGAACCTTCGCGCATGAGCACGACATCTTTGAGTAGGGTGGTATCACCGTCGGTGTCAACCAGGGCAAATTCAGAAAGATAGACTTGGGGAAATTCAAAGATAAAGGGGCGTCCTTCGCTTGTGTGGAATGTTTTTTCTTGTTCGTCGTTGATGACCAATTCGTTTCCCCAGCGGAATGCGAAGTCGAAGGCGACGGCCATTTTTTCTACTTTCCCGTTTCCATTTCCATTTTTTCCGTTGGATTCATCGTCGTTTCCGCAGCTGCTTAAAAAGACACTTATGGTGAAAATGAATGCAACGGCGGTAATGGTATTTAGATACTTCATGAATTTTGATGTTTTGACAAAGATACGTTGTTTGTGGGGATTTTTTATGACGGATGGCAACTTTGACCTGGGCGGTTCTCGCGCAAGGGACGGAAGCGGCAGCCCGGTGGTTTTGGGGCTGTACTGCGGCGTGGGCGGCGGAGGCTGTGACGTTAGGAGCAGACCCCGTACGCACCGCCGCAGTAGGCCACGAAATCGCCGGCTATAGCGGACGGCCCGGTGACGCCCCTCTGGGATGTTTGTTGTAAGCCCATCTAGCAATATGGGGCGGCATGCGTCCAAAATAGTGGCTGTCTATAAAGTCCGATGACTGCGTTATGCTCACCTAAAATTAAGGTCATTTACTTTAGTAAACTCACTGAATTTCCCCGATATTAATTGGGGTCGCAAGCCTTGTCCTCGAACTTTCTAGCCTAGCCACTTACACTTTATGGACGGACACTTTTTCGTGGCTGTCTATAAAGTCCGATGACTGCGTTATGCTCACCTAAAATTAAGGTCATTTACTTTAGTAAACTCACTGAATTTCCCCGATATTAATCGGGGTCGCAAGCCTTGTCCTCGAACTTTCTAGCCTAGCCACTTACACTTTATGGACGGACACTATTTAGACGGAGATTTTGGTTAATTTGGGTAATACAAACTCCCGCGTTGCCGACCGTTCGCAATTTGCGATACCTTCTACAGAACCTTGATATACGATTTCGCCGCCGCGGTCGCCGCCTTCTGGACCCATGTCGATGATCCAATCGGCGTTTTTGATGACATCGGGATGGTGTTCGATGATGATGAGGGTATGGCCGCGTGCGATGAGGGCGTTGAAACTATGCATGAGTTTTTCGATGTCGTGGAAGTGAAGTCCGGTGGTGGGTTCATCAAATATGTACAAATCTTTGCCGTGGTTTAGACTTTTTGACAAAAACAGGGCGAGTTTGACGCGTTGGGCTTCGCCGCCGGAGAGGGTATTGGACGATTGTCCAAGTTTGACGTAGTCCAATCCGACGTCGAAAAGTGGTTGGAGATTTTTAGCGATTTTGTCTTGTCCGTGTTTTTGGAAAAAGTCGATGGCTTCCCGCACGTCCATTTCGAGGATATCGGAAATGCTTTTGTCGTGGAAGGTGACTTCGAGGATTTCTTTTTTGAATCGTTTGCCTTCACATTCTTCGCATTTGAGGTGTACATCGGCCATGAATTGCATGCTGATGGTTACGGTACCCTCGCCTTCACAGGCATCGCAGCGTCCGCCGGCGACGTTGAAGGAGAAGTGCTTGGGTTTGTAACCGCGAATGCCGGAAAGTTTTTCCCTTGCGTATAGGTTTCGGATGTCGTCGTAAATTTTGAGATAAGTAACCGGATTGGATCGGGAGGATTTGCCGATGGGATTTTGATCGACAAATTCGAGGTTTTGAATGTTGTGGAAGGGTCCGGTAATTTCATCGTGTTTGCCCGGTCGGTCGCCATGTCCCATGATTTTTCGCATGAGGGCGGGATAGAGGACTTTGTTGACGAGGGTGGATTTTCCGGAGCCGGAAACGCCAGTTACAACGGTCATGGCATTGAGGGGAAAAGCGGCGTCCACGTCTTTTAGGTTGTTTTCGGAGGCACCTTTGACATTGATGAAGGCGGTGGTTGGCCGACGGGTTTCGGGTAGGGTAATTTCCCGTTCGCCGCGAAGGTAGGCGCCGGTCAAACTGGTTTGGTTTTTCAACAGATCGGCCATGGTACCTTGAAATATAATTTCACCGCCGAGCTGTCCAGCCCCGGGGCCGATATCGACGATCATATCAGAGGCCCGCATCATTTCTTCGTCGTGCTCGACAACGATGACGGTGTTGCCGAGTTTTTTTAGTCCTTTGATGACCTGGATCAACCGGTCGGTATCTTTGGGGTGTAAGCCAATACTGGGTTCGTCGAGGATATACATGGATCCGACGAGGCTACTGCCCAGGGAGGTTGCGAGGTTGATGCGTTGGGATTCTCCGCCGGAGAGGGTGTTGGCACCGCGGTTTAGGGTTAGGTAACCGAGGCCTACTTCTTCGATGTATTGCAGTCGGTTTGTGATTTCGGTGAGCAATCGCTTGGCGATGGCCAATTCGTTTTCGGATAGTGTGAGTTTGTCAAACCAGTTTCGCAATTTATATACGGGTAAAACGGAAAGGTCGGTGATGCTTTTGCCGTGGACTTTTACAAATTCGGCTTCTTTGCGCAGTCGTTTGCCGTCGCATTCGTGGCAGCGTGTTTTGCCCCGGTATCTGCTGAGCATGACCCGGTATTGAATTTTGTAGCTTTTGGTTTCGAGGTATTCGAAGAATTGATCGATGCCTTTGACTTTTCCGCGTCCTTTCCACAAAAGTTTTTTCTCTTCCTCGGTGAGTTCGCGGTAAGGCCGATGGATGGGGAAGTTAAACTGTTGGACATCCCGGATAAACCGCTCGCGCCACACGGACATTTTTTCTCCGCGCCAGGGCACAACGGCGTTGTCATATACGGAAAGTTTGGGATTTGCCACGACCAGATCTTCGTCGAACCCGATGACGGAGCCGAAACCCTCGCAAACGGGGCAGGCGCCAAAGGGGTTGTTGTAGCTGAAAAAGTGTATGGTGGGTTCGTTGAAGTGGATGCCGTCTGCTTCGAAGACATTGGAGAAATCGAGTTGTTTTTTTTCTTCGGGTAAAATGATGCTGCAATGTCCTTTGCCTTCGAAAAAGGCCATTTGGATGGAATCTGCCAGTCGGTTGATGTTTTCTTCCTCTTGGGAAGCAACCGCCCGATCGACGATGACCATCCATTTTTTTATGATTTTGAGGGAGGGTGGATTTTCGAGGGTATCTTCTACGCGGATGGTTTCTCCTTTGTCGGTATATAATCTGCTGTAGCCTTGTTGTTGAAGCACATCGAGCATGGAGGCCGGGGTGCGATTTTCCCAAGTCGGACGGTAACACACCATAAGTTTTGTGCCTTCGGTGAGATTTTTTACGGCTCGAATGACATCATCTACTTGGTGGGCTTGTACTTTTTCCCCGCTGATGGGCGAATAGGTTATTCCGATTCTCGCGTACAGTACCCGAAGGTAGTCATACACTTCGGTAACTGTGCCTACAGTGGAGCGCGGATTTCGTGAGTTTACTTTTTGTTGGATGGCGATGGCCGGGGCGACTCCTTTGATATAAGTGACTTCGGGTTTTTCCAATTTGCCCATAAACTGTCTGGCATAAGAGGAAAGGCTTTCTACATATCGGCGTTGTCCTTCGGCGTATAAAGTATCGAAAGCCAGGGAGGATTTCCCACTGCCACTAAGTCCTGTGATGGTAATTAGCTGATTTCTGGGCAGTGCCAGGTCAATATTTTTAAGATTATGTACCCGTGCCCCTTTGATAAGGATATGAGTTTTGGGAGATAATTCGTCCATGAGCAATTTAGTAAAACGGCAAAAATACAAATATAGTTAGAGGTAACGTGTGGGGAGGGGAATAGTTTTTTTTGGGGAATTGGGTTGGGCGCGGTTTGGATGCCGAATGTATGTTGGGTAGGTTTA
>JAFIEY010000135.1 GCA_020832345.1 Cryomorphaceae bacterium
ACATTAATTTCCGAATGAATTAAGCCAAAATGGTTTGAGATATTTGGAGCTCCTCCGGTTTTTTTAGATTCAACTTTTTTGATGATGTCTCACAGTAGTGAGGAAAACAAAACAGAATTAAAGTTTATTGAGTTTAAGCCAGTATTTAATTCTGTTACAAGAGATTACATGTTGATGAAAAGAGATAGTTTATTTGAGGTAATGTCATGTATAGAAAGACAATTAAAGCCATTTGATTTATCGTTTTTGTTTGGAGAAAAAAATTATCCTGTTTTCATTTTACCCACCAAGGGATGTCCCACATGCTTAATTCAGTACCTGCAGCTTTTTTCAGAATATATTGATCTTTTTTATGAGCATAATATCCAATTGGTATTTTCAAGTTCTATAGCACTAAACTTTGAAAAACAGTTTATTAATCTTCTAGAGCTTTCCCAAAAATATGATAATATAAATATCATAGGTGAAGATGAATTGGGTAAAATACTGCCTGTTGGGTTAGATCGCCCCGTAATATTGCATTGGAAAAATAGTAAAGCAGAAAAAGTTCGTGAATTAGAAGTGGGTGAAAACAAAACTATATTTGAAATCATTCAGTTGATATCTCGTTAATTTCTCGTTACATCAATGGTTTGAAGAGTATCGTTCAAATCCTGGTCAATAGCTTCTCCGTCGTTCTCTTCGGATAGAATGAGTTTGTTATGATATTTAGGATATAGCACACTTACGACCACACAAGCGGAAAGCCCGGTCCCGCCCAAACGAATGATGATTTTGTACAGGTGTGGTTGTGGCGGGAGGTGGCTAAAAAATTAAATAAAACCACATGCAAAGTCTTGATCCTATGCATGCATAATAATTTTTTTCGAAAAAAATCAAATAAATTTGGTCATGTCGATGTTTTTTTTGATTTGCAGGGTTAAAATTCATTGACTGGCCAGGATGATGTTTAGCCGACTTATATTTGCAAACGGTCGGGCATTGTTTCACTGAAATGTATGCAGATCCTTGTCAATAAACCTTAAAACTAAATAATCATGAAAAAAATATTTTTTATCACCTTAGCTTTTTTTATGTTTTCTAATTGCAAAAAAGACGAGCAGACTGAAAGTCAAAATGGCAACAAAATGAATTTTTCCCAAATTTTACAATTTACTGATGATTCAGATTTTTGGATTGAAAGTTCGTTAAGTACAGGTTCCGGCTTGTTTGAAGAGTTCTCTTTATCTCGAGGAGTAGTGGGAATTCAAGCAGCGAATGAAAGCGAAACCTATATTGGTCAACTTACTGTAAGCAACAATGAAATTCCCTTTATTCTAGACAGGTATTACAATTTTAGTGATACTAGTTTTAGTCCTAATGAGTTCGCTGGCCAAACCCCTGTTTTTGAAGTTGTTGGAGAAGGTGTGCCTTCATTTTCCATTGAAAAATACGTTCCTATGCAAACAGAGCTTACCTATTCAGGTTTGGTTAACAACAGGTTGCCTCGAAATTCAGGAATTACAATATCCTGGACGCCTGACGCAAACCTTCCTGACAATGCTAAAGCAGGTTTTCTTGTATTTAGTGATGGGTTTAATGAGGAAGGTGAAAGTCAACCAATCAATCAGGAAGTTTTTATTGTTGATGACAGTGATGGGCAACTCACAATTCCAGCCTCGAAATTTGAAGTATTTGAAGCCAATAATTTGTTTACAGTTATGTATCTTAAAGGCTACAATGATGTTGTAGATTTTGAAGGTTTCAAAGTAGATTTTCGCTTTATTGGGCACTCTTGGACGACGATTCTATTTGAGGCTGATTAAGACAAAATTTATTTATTGTTGAGTCCACTCTAAAAAGGATGATTTCAATCAAAATCGAGGGGATTTTTGAACCGGAGCAAGTGAGGATTCAAAAGTCTATCGACAAGGAAGATTATGGCAGAAAGGGACTTTTTAGTGCAGACTCATTGTTTAAAAGACCCCTCTCATTTCTTGGGAGAGGTCTATTATCTTGAAGTAAAGTATATAAAACGGCATTTAAGCTTTCGCCAATGTGTGCCTTCTTAATTTATACCTGTTAAGATGATACGGGTATAATTCGATAAGTCCAAAAAATGAAGAAATATCGGTACACCACGGATGTCGAGTGCGACACGAGGCCGAAACCCGAATGGGGGCAATGTAGCGCAAACTTTTGGCCATTAAAAGCACTAAGCGTTTTCGCACATAAATGCACAATTATGGGCTTAAACATTTTCAGCATATTCTTAAAACAAATCTGCATGACTACCCATACGCACCAGTACAATACTTTTCTCGGCCTCCTTTTTATACCAAATTAAAACCCAATCGGGTTGCAAATGAGAGTCTAAAAAGCCGCTGTAATTGCCCTTCAATGGATGTGTTTTGTACTTTGGTGCATCCAAAGCGCCAAATTTTTTTAAAAGGTTTGCCGCTTTTGTAAATTTTGACAAATCTAACCCACGCTTTTTTGCACGCTTGTAATCTTTCTTGAATTGATTCGTGAAATCAAGCCGGTACATTATTTTTCTAGTAATTCCAAGAGTTCATCAACATCACCGGTCTTGATGGTTTTGCCTGAAGATGCGTCATCCATCGCTTTTTTGGTGACTTTATTGGGCAAATCTGCCTCTTTGTTGACAAATTGAATATCGGTAACTCCTTTTAGCATGGTCAATAAATCAGCAATACGCTTAGCGTTTTCAACACTATCTATCTTCAAAACGATTGTTTCCATGACTTGATACCTTAGGTTGCAAAGATACAACTTATTCACAGATGTATGAAGTTGAGATATTGACTTTGATGGTTTGAGAGTTAAAAATCAAAAGCCTTTAGACCCCTAACTCTTGACACACAAAATCGTTGATGTCTTTTTTGAAATATTGAAACTTCGCCTCCTCCGTCCCGTTAAGGACAAAATATCGGTAGCCAATAAATCTCTACGCTACCACCTGTGCCATTAGTTGCGGGATATTGGTAGAGCCAATCGCCCAATACATTCAATTCGCCCACCCGCCAGGGATTGCAGCGGTAGCTCACGGACTTTCCGAAGCCTACAACGGCGTGGGCGGCGGAGGCTGCGACGGTAGGAGCAGACCCCGCACGCCCCGCCGATGTGGCTTTCGGAAGGCCGGGACTACAAGCGGAAAGCCCGGTCCCGCCCAAATGAATGATGATTTGGTACGGGGTGGTTGTGGCGGGAGGCGGCCAAATCATAACATCAAACCTCCGCTTTAACGTGCAAGGCAAATACCATACATTTGCACCTTAAAATTCAATACGAGACGTCCTATGTACAACCCCGGCGATTTTGAGAAGAAGTGGCAAGACAAATGGCAAAAAGACGGCACGAACCGCGCGGAAAACAACAGTGAAAAACCTCCGTTTTACGTGCTGGATATGTTTCCCTATCCCTCTGGGGCGGGGCTGCACGTAGGGCATCCGCTGGGGTACATCGCATCGGATATTTATGCGCGGTATAAGCGCCATAATGGCTTTAATGTGCTGCACCCCATGGGCTACGATTCGTTTGGATTGCCCGCGGAACAGTACGCCATCCAAACGGGACAACACCCGGAAAAAACCACGGCGGAGAACTTGAAACGCTACCGCGAACAGCTGGATAAAATTGGGTTTAGCTTTGACTGGAGTCGGGAGGTGCGTACTTCCGATCCCAAATTCTACCGCTGGACGCAGTGGATTTTTATTCAGCTCTTTCATCATTGGTTCGACAACGTGCAGGATAAGGCACGCCCCATTGTGGAATTGGAAGCGCATTTTGCCGAACATGGCTCAGCCAATCTCGATGCTGCCTGCAGTGAGGGACTGGATTTCTCCGCAGAAGGATGGCGCGCCTACGATGCCCACCAACGCGCGGAAATTCTGCTCCGCTACAGACTGGCCTACCGTTCGGAATCGGTGGTGAACTGGTGTCCGGCCCTGGGCACGGTGCTTGCCAACGATGAGGTAAAGGACGGATTCTCGGAGCGTGGCGGTCACCCGGTGGAACAAAAGAAAATGATGCAGTGGAGTCTGCGCATCTCGGCCTATGCCGACCGGCTCCTCCGCGATCTCGAAACCTTGCAATGGAGCGAATCCATCAAAGAAGCACAGCGCAACTGGATAGGGAAATCGCAAGGCGCCGCGGTGTTTTTCCCCGTGAAAGACAGCAATAAAACCATCGAGGTGTTTACCACGCGTCCGGATACGCTTTACGGGGTAACGTTTATGGTACTCGCACCCGAACACGAATGGGTGCAGGAACTCACCACCGAAGACTACCGCGAAAAGGTAAACGCCTACCGCGAAAAGGCTGCGCGAAAATCGGAACGCGACCGTATGATGGAAACCAAAACCGTGAGTGGGCAGTTTACGGGCGGATACGCCATGCATCCCTTGAGCGGTGAGGCCATCCCGGTCTATATCGCCGATTACGTACTGGCCGGCTACGGTACGGGCGCCATCATGGCCGTTCCCGCACACGACAGTCGGGACCACGCCTTTGCCAAGCATTTTGATCTCCCCATCCGTGAGGTGGTGAAAGCCCCCAGCGACTGGGACATCCAAGCCGAATCCTTCGATGGCAAGGAAGGAAAAATCATCAACTCCGAATTTCTCAACGGACTGGAGGTTAAAGCCGCGATTGTCCGAGCCATTGAGGAAGTAGAAACAAAGAAACTGGGTTTTGGCAAAACCAACTATCGTCTTCGCGACGCCATCTTTGGTCGGCAGCGCTACTGGGGCGAGCCCATTCCGGTGTATTACGACAATGGCATTCCCAAAACCATTGACGAAAAGCATTTGCCGTTGAACTTACCTGAAGTAGATAAATTTTTGCCAACAGAAGATGGCGAACCGCCTTTGGCACGCGCGGAGAAGTGGAATTACGATCCGGCCAAGGGAGAGGTTGTGGCCAACGGACAAGGACACCCCATCGAAACCACCACCATGCCCGGGTGGGCCGGCAGCAGCTGGTACTACCTCCGCTACATGGATCCGCACAACGAAGAGGCACCTTTCAGCAAAGAGGCCGTGGAATACTGGCGCGAGGTAGATTTGTACATGGGCGGAAGCGAACACGCCACCGGACACTTGTTGTACGCCCGTTTTTGGCATAAGTTCTTGCACGATTTGGGTATGGTTCCTACGAATGAGCCGTTTCGGAAGATGGTGAATCAGGGGATGATTCAAGGAAATGCGGCTTTTGTGTATAGGCTGCAAATGCTTTCTGTTGCTGTAGAGTCTAAAAGCGGGGAACTTGACATCAACCTGCTTCACGACAAAGGGTCTCCTGACGGAAAATCATTTATCATTTCACATGAATTAGCGCAAAAAATTGAATCAAAAAACCAAGATTTTGACTTGATTGAATACTTGTCAAAAAAGGGGCATCATTTTAAAAGAAAAAAAACCAGTTCAGGAAATGTTTTTGAATTTTTTCCTAAACTCCAACGTGTCTATGCTAACATTAGTGATGTTGACGCCAACAATATAATTTCTACAAACGCTCTATCTAAAGAGAAAGAAATAGCTTCTTATGACACATTGCTTCCCAATGAGAGTGGAGCGTTTCTTTGCACAAGAGAGGTTGGGAAAATGTCTAAGCGATGGAAGAACGTCGTCAACCCCGACGAGATCGTCGAAAAATACGGCGCCGATACTTTGCGGATGTACGAGATGTTTTTGGGGCCTTTGGAGCAGAGTAAGCCCTGGAATACGGAAGGTATCAGCGGAGTGGCCAATTTCCTGAAAAAACTGTGGAAGTTGTACATCAATAAGGAAGGGCAGTTGCAGCTCATCGACGAGCCAGCATCGGCGGAGATGCGCAAGAGTTTGCACAAGACCATCAAGAAAGTGCGCGAAGACATTGAGGCGTTTTCGTTTAATACGGGGGTTTCGGCCTTTATGATTTGCGTGAACGAACTCAGTGCGGCCCAATGTCGTCACAAGGAAATTCTTGAGCCACTCTTGATCTTGTTGTCGCCCTACGCGCCGCATATTGCTGAGGAGTTATGGTCGAAAATGGGGAATATGAAATCCATCACGAAAAAGCGTTATCCCGAATTCAATCCCGAGTTTTTGGTGGAAAGCACGGTGGTTTATCCCGTGAGTTTCAACGGCAAAAAGCGTTATGAGATTGAGGTGCCGAAGGATATGAGCAAGGAGGAGGTGGAGAAAACCGCCCTTTCGCATGAGAGTGCCGCGCGGTATTTGGAGGGGAAGACGCCGAAGAAGGTGATTGTGGTATTGGGGAGGATTGTGAATGTGGTGATGTGAAAGAGGATATAAGGCATGCCTGAAGGCATACTATTTTTTTACCACATAGGCACATAGAAATCATAGGTCTTTCTAAGAAACTTATGTGTTATTCTTTGTGAACTATGTGTCTATGTGGTTAGGAAAAAATGGAACACTTGGGGTATGCCTGAAGGCATACTATTTTTTTACCACATAGGCACATAGAAATCATAGGTCTTGCTAAGAAACCTTATGTGTTATTCTTTGTGAACTATGTGTCTATGTGGTTAGGAAAAAAAGTGGAACACTTTGCACATGCCTAAAGGCATGCTATTTTTTTACCACATAGGCAC
>JAFIEY010000168.1 GCA_020832345.1 Cryomorphaceae bacterium
CGCTATTTACCATGAAAAGCAAAAAACCGGTCATTTCGGATTTTTTGATTGCATCGACGATTCCGAAGTTGCTGAATTACTGTTAAACCATGCTGCCAATTATCTTCGGGAATTTGGCGTACAGACATGCACCGGACCGCTCAATCCAGGCATAAACTACGAACTTGGTGTACTGGTTTCTGGTTTTGAGCACGCGCCATTTTTTATGATGAATTACAATCCGCCGTACTATAATAATTTGCTGGAAAGTTCTGGAGCTTCTGCGGAAATGACCTTTTTTGCGTATGAACTTCCTTGTGGTATCCGGGATGAAAAAATCAGGAGAGTGTCTGAGCAGCTTAAAAAGAGATATACTGTTGGCATCAGAGAAATTGATTTTCAAAATTACGACCAGGAAGCTCGTGTGCTCTGCGGTATATACAATGATGCTTTTTCACATCATTGGGGGTTTACCCCTTTCGAAGAAGATGAATTTTTACATCTGGCGCGTTCATTAAAACAAATTCTCAATAAACGGCTCATTTTTCAGTTGACCTTACATGACAAGCCCATCGGATTTATTCTCGCCATTCCCAATCTCAATGAGGCTGTACAACATCTTCCCAATGGAAAAATCACAATACGAGGATTGTGGAAATTTCTGAAGGTAAAACGCACTATTCAATGGGTAAAAGTTATGGTTGCTGCCGTAGAAAAACAGTATCAGCATCTGGGTTTCGGGAGTTTGCTCTACGTTGAAATGGCCCGGCGCGTTGCTGAAGAAGGTTATCTCGGTGGAGAAATCAGCTGGGTTGCGGAAAACAATGTCCCCATGAATGGTATTGTAGTAGAAATGGGCGGCAAAAAAACCAAAACGTATAAGGTGTATCGGTATGGGAGGGAGTTGTGAAACGGGCGCATGAATAAAATCGCACAACACTCTGCCTTTGCACCAAAAAGGCAATTACCCTACACAGTTTTCGGCCACTCCTTTTTTGATCTGCTACTGCTACTCAGCAAAAAAAGGGTTTTTTACAGAATCTGTTTCTATAAGTCTATTTTACTATCGACAGTCAATAGTAAAATATCAAACATCTGTAATGACATCAAACCCCTTGAAACTACCTACAACGGCAAGTCCCGTAATGTTTTTGGCAATATTTTTGGCTTTAATTTTTGCGGAAATCTGGTTGAGTGTAGAACCTGAACCCACGGCATCATCTATGAGAAGTAGATTTTTATAATGTGCGACTCCTTTTACCATAAAGGTTTTTTGGGCATTTGTAATCCGTTCTTCCAGTTTGTTCAGCGACTTTTGTGGTACGGGAATCAATCCGCTTATCTTTAAAATTTCTACCTGCGGCAGTGCTATTTTTAATCCGTTTGCCAAAACTTTCATCAACTGCGTTTCTCTCTTAATAGTGGGCGGAACATACGCCACAGCATCAATTTCGTATTTTTCAATGACGATGCTGATTTTTGACTTGATTTCGTCAATGAGCATTTTCATCAACATTTTGTTTTGACCTTGCTTGGCATAGTGCAAAATGGTTCCGAGTTTCGTTTTCCCAAAACGTTCAATGGCATAAAAATCGAGGTACAAAAGTTCGTCGAGAAAAATCTCATCATAGCCTTTTGTGTTTTTTACTTTTTCAAGTCCAGAAATAAGCCCGTTCTTATCAAGATACGTGTTGTACTTCTGTTTAGTGGCAATAAATTCTGCAATTGTTTTTTCAAAAGGCAGACTTCGCTTTTCACACCATTTTTCAAAACCTTTCGCCCCGTTTAACATTACACCCACTTCCGTTATCAGCAAAAAATTATCTTCCAGAAATTGCCTTTGATCTTTGGGGAGACCCGGTATTGAACTCTGAAAATCTGCGGTATGCTCAATTTTCCGATAAATGGTTTTGGGCGTACGACCAATTTTTTCAACCGCTTTTTCTGCAAGCAATTTGTTTAGCACCAAATGCACCATTTGCTTGGAAACCAACAATTCATTCGTGATCTCACTAACAGTAAGTTCATTTCGCTCCTCAAAAAGCTTTGTAATTTTCTCTCTGACAGTCATAGGATACCATATTTAGGGAGTAAAGGTAATAAACTTTTTTGACTATTGATAGTAAATAGTAAAATATAAACAATCCATCAATGACAATAATACACTTACCCAAAAAACTTCCCTACCGTTGGCCCTTAATTACTGACCAAATCCACACCACTTATGTACGCTTTTTCAAGAATATGCTGTGCAAGTCCATGCACTGCTGCAGTGTGACAGACAATCCATTCTTCCCTGATTTTGTATGAGCTGATGCCCTCTCTCTATTATTTTAATAGAGGGATGTGGGTTTTATAGCGCTATAATAAGTCGCAGCACTTCTTGCGGAATGGATGCTGTTCTGTCACTTTTCTGTGATCTGAACCAAGTATTCACCCGTAAGAAATTTTTCATGAAACGATATAATGTTCCCGTACGATATACGGGACAGCACTTTACCATTGACAAAGTGCTCATTGCCGATGCAATCAAATTAGCTCAAATATCCCAACACGATTCCGTTCTCGACATTGGCGCCGGAAAAGGTTTTTTAACGGTGTACCTGGCCCCACAGGCCAAAACGGTCATCGCCATTGAAAATGATCCGAAGCTGCTGGGGATTTTGAGGCAGAAATTCGCTAAAAAACGCAATGTAACCATTGTTGCCGCCGATTTCCGGAACTATCCCATTCCACAGGTGCCTTTTAAAGTGGTATCAAACATCCCTTACGGAATCACATCACTTATCCTGAAACGGCTGATGTACGACTGTACAGAATATTTTTCGGGAGGGACATTGGTCATGCAATATGAAGCTGCCCGGAAGCTCTTTTCCAAAACGATGTTTAATCCGTACACGGTTTTCTACCACTCCTTTTTTGATCTGGAACTCGTATATACAATACCCCCGGAAAGTTTTATACCGCCGCCAACGGTAGATTCGGCACTGCTGCGCATTACAAAGAAGAAGCAATCCGAAATCGGTGATGTCGTAAAGAAAGCCTATCTAGACTTTTTATTCTTGAGTCTGCTCTAAAAAGTCTCTTTCTGCCAAAATATTCCTTGTCGGTAGATTTTTGAATCCTCACTTGCTCCGGTTCAAAAATCCCCTCGATTTTGATTGAAATCATCCTTTTTGGAGTGGACTCAAGTTTCAAAAACTGAAAAAGACGCTATTGAAGTAAGAGCAAAATCCGTTTTTGAGCGGTATTTTGAATTGGAAAACGTATTAGGAATAGATGAGAAGCCGGAATATTTCAACTGTAATAAAGTCATAAAGAATGCCGATCAGGCAGAGGAAGCTGCCAAGGCCTTAAGGTCGCGATGGGATTTGGGATATGACCCGATTCCAGATGTAGTTGAAATGCTTGAAGATAAAGGATATAAAGTCATCGAAGTAGATGCTCCCGAAGGGTTTGATGGACTTAAGGCAACCATTAACGGAGAACCGGGCATTGTTCTCAACAAAAATAAAAGTGCGGATTTCGATATTGTCAGAAAGCGATTTACCGCTTTGCATGAGCTTGCTCATCATGCCCTGTTGTTTCCAGGTGAAATGAAAGAAAGGGACAAAGAAAACCTTTGTCACGCATTTGCGTCTGCAGTACTTTATCCCGAAGAAATGGCGAAAAAAGATTTACACAAAGAGCGATTTCATTTTTATGAGAAAGAACTGGTTATATTAAAAGAACGCTGGGGAATATCTATATCCGCCATTTTCAGCCGTGCCAGACAATTGGGCATCATCAACAATTATGTGTACCGTAAATTCAATATCGGGTTTAAGCAAAGAGGATATCATTTGCCCGGCAAAGAACCCGGTCGGTTTTTTAGCAGAGAAGTTCCCACCCGGATGGAAAGACTGGTATTCCTCGGATTGGCAAAAGAAGTACTGACCATCAATGAAGCTGCATACTTTGCAGGTATTTCATTCTGGAATCTACACAAACAAATGAATAAATTGGTATGAGGATAGTTGTTATTAGTCAAACAAGAGGCATCAATCTTTTAGAAGAGCTCAGGAAAACAAATAACCGGTTGCCAAAGGATTTAATTGATAAGTAAATGGAACAAGCTCCCCACGATCCGCGCCCGCGATAGAAGTGGAAAGCCCACAGCGGACGGGGCTTGCATGAAGTAGCCCGGACAGAGCGACGGGAGGAGCTCCTGTTCCGGGCGTACGGAATGCGACCCGACCGCGAGGACTTGAAACGGATAGCGCGATTAGGCGCCCAAAAGAGCGTTCTGCGTCAATCAGGACCTTGGGGACAAAAAAAAACCGGGTCATCCAACGTGGTGTGGATGCCCGGATATTTTGGGTATTGGAGTTGCTGCTTATCTGGTGAAGATGAATTCAACCTGGCTTTGCGTTCCACCGGAGGTCACATCGCGCCAAATGCGGAGTTCGGTATCTGTGAGGGTATAATTTGCGCCCATGGATCCATCGGGCGCAAGGGAAATAGTGCCGTTGTCCGTGTCGAGACTCCAAACTAAATCACCTTCGAAAAGGGGAAGTGTATTTGAATAACTGTTGGAGTCAATGGTGTCACCATCCACAATTTCATAGGTAACGCTTGCAACCTCTGCCAATCCGGAATATTCGATTTCATTGGGGTTTTCTTTAAATTCCCATACGATTCCGGAGCTCGTAGTATGCGATTTGAATACGGAAACATGAACCTCACCGTTGATGGTTTCCTCGTCACGATCCAAGGATTCGTAATGATCGAGATTCCAAGTGCCTAAAATTTTTGTGGCATCATTGGCGCTTCCGGAATCGTCGTCACTGCTGCACGAAATAAATGCAAACGAAACGAGTGCGAAAATGGGAACGATAATTTTCTTCATAAATGAAAGATTAATGGGTAAATAAAAATGGTTGAATCTGCAAATATAAGTTTGCATGAAATAAATCACGGGCTATGTGGGTACTTTTATGAAAAAGGGTTGTTTTTTTAAGTAAATTTTTCTTGCAGGCACTATGTAATTACCTATTAATGAAACAACAAACAGTTCAGTGATTTTTAGCTCGTCCCTCCAGAGCGTCATCATAGGCCACGGGTCGCGTTTCACCAAAACCATTGTGGCTTAAAAGTGAACCAAAAATTCCTTTGGACACCAAGTATTCGTGACCCCACTCGTGCGCGGTTTGGATGCGCTTAAAACTGTTGGTTTCGGTTTTCTTCCACTCCTCGTTGGGATGTTGTCCCGGCCAACCGCCCAAGATGAAGAACCTTTAGGTTTAAACCTTCTCCTGCGATTCAAACTTGTTTGTCGGGTAGGTTTAATTTAATTGTTGAGTCTGCTCTAAAAAGTCCCTTTCTGCCAAAATCTTCCTTGTCGGTAGATTTTTGAATCCTCACTTGCTCCGGTTCAAAAATCCCTAGATTTTGATTGAAATCATCCTTTTTAGAGCGGACTCATTGTTTATGCGTTTCGTCGTTGGTAACGATTTTGTTTGAGAAAATCAGGATTTAACTCAAAATAAAAATTGATTTTCCAAATATTATTTTAAACGAAGCTCCTAATCCTATGTATTACATGTGTTAAAATTCAAATTTTTTTCAAAGAACCTAGAAAAAAATTCTACACAATTACTCCACCTCAATAATGAAAACAAAATCGGAAAACATTTCTACTAATTTGGATAAATCGTGGTTTTCGTTTGTACTCTCGGATGCTTTTAGTTCTAAATCTTGTGCTTGTTGGAGAAAAAACAAAATGTAATCAGATTTTATAGCATACCCTGTGGATTCTGCCATTTTAGGGTTGAGCTTTGCAGAAACCACACCGATGATTTCCCCATTCTTATTAAAAAGTGGCGCTCCACTATTTCCGGGGTGAACAGCGGCGGAAAATTGGAATTGAGAAATGCTTCCTTTAAAACCACTTTTTGAGTTTATGATACCATTAGTTACCTTTATTTCATTGCCCATTACATCACTAATTGGATACCCGAGGGTAAAGATGTTTTCTCCCTGTTTCACGTTATTAGAAGGCACCACAGAATATGGCGGTGGACTAAATGTGATGAGCTTTGAATTAATTTTGAGTAAAGCTAAATCGCTTGGGTAGTCAGCCATTACAAGATCCGCTTCAATACTAATGGAAAAATCGCCATTAATTCCTTTTACTGTAATTTTTTTTGCACCGTCAACTAAATGAAAATTAGTCAGTAAATACCCTTCATCATTTATAAGAAAACCTGTGCCTTGTTTAGCGGTAAATTGATTGGATTTTTCGATTTTGCCAAAAGGATTATTAATGTCTTCTTCAAAAAACAGTTTATTTTTAAAATATTTTTTATCGTTAAAATACTTTTCTGCTTCCTCTTCGGTAAGTTCTAATTGTTTTTTCTTAAAGGATCCCATTTCAGATAAAATATAATATTTTTTTTCAGGTTCAATCTCCAATTGAGATGTTATCAATCGATTTCCTGTTTGACTATGTATAACTTCTAGGTTAATTTGACAGGTTGAATATATTTTGACTTCTATTAATTCAAATTTCTTAAATGATGTTATTCTTCGGTTATTTAGGCCGAGTTGGAAGGTTTCATTTTTGCTGTAACCTTTACCTATCCAAACATATATTGTAGCGTATTCTTTTTGCGCTTGCAAAGTAAAACCCACAAAAAATAACAGTATTACAATTAAATTTTTTTTTGAGGTCTAAAGATTGATACTTATATTTGCTGAAAATTTACCACATCATGGAATCATTTAAAGGACAAGGCGTTATTGAATTTTACAAACGTTTCAGCAATGATATGGACTGCTTAGCTTATCTAGCTGAAAAGAAATGGGGCAATGGTTTTAAGTGCTGTAAGTGTGGGCAC
>JAFIEY010000169.1 GCA_020832345.1 Cryomorphaceae bacterium
CTAAAAAGGATGATTTCAATCAAAATCGACGCGGAGGGGATTTTTGAACCGGAGCAAGTGAGGATTCAAAAATTTACCGACAAGGAAGATTTTGGCAGAAAGGGACTTTTTAGAGCAGACTCAAGCAATTGATGGTTCCAAGGATTATGATGCTATTTCAGTAGCAGTAAAATACAACCATGTAAAATCGCTAAGTCCACATCCGGCAAATCAGAATTGAGTTCACTGCAAAAAGGAAGATTTTAGCAGAAAGAAACCTTTTGGAGCAGACTCAAATATTGAATTATATCTGAACAAAATCTCTAAAGTTATACTTAATAGACAGACACAATTTAGGGCGCCAAATTCGGGCTATCCGTTCCAAGTCCTCGTGTCCACCCCCGCCGGGTCAGCGGCGTGCGGGGTCTGGCTCGTATCCTCACCAGCCTCCGCCGCTCGCGTCCCGGCTGGCGGTGTCCACTGTGGGCTTTCCACTGCTATCCCGGGCGCGAACCTCGGTTGGTGGGACGGTTTTGGAATACAAATGACTTCTGAGTCCACTCCAAAAAGGAAGATTTTGGCAGAAAGGGACTTTTTGAAGCAGACTTAATGTTTTTGTATATTTTTATTTATACAACATGCATGTTTATTGATTTTCAGCTGAAACCATAAAAAAAGTCGATTAAATATTTGGTCAATTCGTTTTTTTTTTCTTCTTTTGCCAAGTTAAAAGTAAATATGTGTACACATTTTAACCGCCCCAATAACCGCCTGGCGAGCATAAAGCTATAGTCGAATAACTTTCAAATTTTAGAAAAATGAAAAAGTTTGTAATCTGTTCACTGTTTTTAGGTGGATTGTTGTCATCATGCAGCAAAGAAGATTTATCTTCATCTCAAAATGATCCCATGGTATCTTTTATGATACAAAACAATGAAGTGGAGGATTTTTTAGATGATTTTTATCCCGAGGATTATATCTTTGGCGACATTGTTGAAATTGACTCCATCGACTACCGCATTACAGAAGTAATTGTAGGTGATGATGAGTTGGCTCGCGGATACATTGTCCAAGAAATGTCTTCTGGAGCGTTTTTATATTTCCTAGATGTGGATAGAGATAGTCATATTTCCACATCTTATGACAATGTTTTGGATTCGGAACACGTTTTTGACGATATTGATGAACAACCCATGTATGCAGCCACCAACGGTTTCGATGTTATAGGATTTCTCAATGGAGATTATGAAGACCCGACGGAATGGCATGGAAGGCCGTTTTGGGGGACGGGTTATACTTATGGCCCTTGTAATCCTGCTACTCAAACAAGAGTTCAGTATTCGCAACATTATGTTTTATGGATTAAAAATGGTCCAGCACAAGTTGCAAATCCTATGGTTCCATGTTAGAATTGTTTAATAGAGGGTAAGAGATTATTTTTACCCTCTATTTTTTATATTTTTGATGAAGAGTTATCACTTTTTACTTTTTTCAATTATTCTGTCTCCTTTGTTTATTTGTGCTCAGGAATTCGTTGTTGTTGATGTTAAGACAAAAGAAAGCGTGAGTTTTGCTAATATTGTTTTTTTAAAAAATGATACGGTTGTTAGAGGGTGTTATTCAAATAGAATTGGTAAGGTGAATTTGTCAGAGCCTTTTGATTTTGATTTTATTCGTATTACTCATGTTCAATATATGGATGTAATCTTGAGTAATTCAGATTTTCCAGATACTATTTTTATGCAATCCATTGATAATGTACTTAATGAGGTTGTGGTTGCATCGTCAAATTCAAATAATTTTCAGTTTTTAGGTGTTACTCCAAGTCGTAGGAGTGCATGGGTTTCACCATTTAATTCTTTTGGATGTGAGTTTGTTGTTTTTATAGATAATCCATATTTAGAAATAAAGCAATTGAAATCATTCATTTTCTTTGCTAAACTAAAAAGGAGTGACAAAGAGGTTTTTTTTCGTTTGGTTTTTTATGAAAATGCTAATGGAAGAATTGGTCAAAGGTTACCTTATGAAAAAGTGTTTTCCGTTTATAGTAGGCGAACGAAAAAGGTGGTAATTAATCTAAATGTGGACAATATTTATTTGCCAGAAAATGGTTTTTTTGCTGGTTTAGAATGGATTGGGGAAGAAGGAGGGGAGTATTTGAAAGATTTGAAAAAAGAGATTTTAAAAAATGAAAGAAAAGTTCTTTTTGCGGTATTAAAGCGAAACTCCGATAATCCAGCTGTGTTTTTTAGATCAGAATTTTATGGCATACATGATTGGATAAATTTTTATAATGAAACTGCGTTAACTATTGAAAACATTGAATATATTCCTGTTTTTGGAATAGAAGTATTTGATTGAATTGCAAATACGCCAATGCAAACTGCGGGGTCTGCCATTTTTAAGCGTAAAAATCGATTCGGTTATGTAATATAGTTTTATTGATTAGTTAGAGTCTGTCTATAAAGTCAAAATGCCTAGGCTAGAAAGTTCTAGAGCGGGGCTTGCGAAGGTTGAACTACTCGAACCAAAATGCTCAATCAAAACTTTTAGGTAAATAGAGGGTGCTCTTTCTAACAAGAAATAAAAAAAGGCTATGTTTTTTTAATTAGTACCTAAAATCTGCAAACAGGGGCAAACGCATTAAACTTTCAATAGATTTACGACTTTGATGAGGTAGTGGTTGTCCCATCCAGCCTTTTTCCTAGGGCAGAACTCATTGCGCAAATATTTATTACCCCTAGTTCGCATTTTTATGATCTTTATATCGAACTGATGGGGCTTTCCCCCTATTTGTCTGATGAAGCACTGATTGAAATAATTCACGAACCTGAATTTCCGGATGTGCTACTGCGCAATATACTTATAGAAAATCCTCACGCGGTCCATAACGATATTGTATGGGGTGAGGTGCTCAACCGAAATCCACCATTACCCCAGTATATGATTGACGATATTCTTGAAGGTGCTGAAAGCCTAAGTGCTCGTGAATATCTTGAAGCTAGAATCAACCACTACAACCTTCAGGTTGATCAGTTAGCACAACGACTAATCCGCGGATACGGTGCTGC